>JAUNVS010000002.1:23207-69003 GCA_030537565.1 Eubacteriales bacterium
CTATTAAGAAAACACATGACCTTCCGCGAAGCCGCTAGACAGGCCCGACAGTTGCGGGCGAAATCTCTCATTCTCACCCATTTTTCCGCAGCGATCAAAGACCCCAGCATCTTTATTGAAAATGCGCGCTCCGAGTTTCCTGAGGTCCGTCTGGCCGAGGATTTGATGCAACTCTCCTATGGTTTTGAAAAGAGAAACGAGGTATCTGACAATGAGTGATCCTGATTTGCTATTCTCCGCCTCAGAGCGCTCAAGCCTACTCCTCGGCCGCGCTGGAATTAAGCGGCTCTCCGAAGCCCGGATAGCCGTCTTTGGCTTAGGCGGTGTCGGGGGCATGGCCGCAGAAGCCCTCTGTCGCAGTCATATCGGGGCCCTGACTCTGATTGATGCCGACGTCCTCAGCGCTTCAAATTTAAATCGTCAAATCATCTCCGACTATAAGAGCATCGGTCAATCAAAGGTCAAGCAGATGGCCGAGCGCCTACGCGCTATTAACCCAGCGATCCAATTGGAGCTCCGTGAAGAATTCATAAGTACCGATAGCAATCTTGACTTTCTGATCGGACACGATTATGTGGTCGACTGCATCGACACAGTCTCTGCGAAGATTGCGATCGCCTCTTATTGCGATCGTCAGTCCCTGCCCTTGATCGCCTGTATGGGGACCGCCAGACGCCTCGATCCCAGTAGGCTCCGCTGCATGGATCTCTTTGATACGAAAAATGATCCCCTTTGCCGTGTCATGCGACGGGAATTGAGAAAACGTGGGATTAGCAGGCTTGAAATCGTTGCATCGGATGAAGCGCCCCAGGGGGTCAGTCCGAACTGTTTCCCAGGTGAAAAGCGGCTTGGCTCTCTGATTTTCGTTCCGGCCACGGCAGGACTGCGTTTAGCCTCAGAAGTCATCTTTCGCTTAGCCGCGCCACTAAAGGATGAGGCCCTCAGCGACGAGGAGCGCGTTTACCTGGGTGATTCTTCGCTGAAGCCAGAGCTGGATCAACCGTCTTAAGTTCTTTGAGTCTTCGTATCTCTGGATAGTATCGAATGAGTCGTTTGCGCCGATCCGAAGCCTTTGCATCGAAAACTTTTACATGCTCGCAGAATTCGTCAAGCGCTTCGAGGCTGTAGTCTGCTTCGCCTTCAATAATTTCAGCGCCACGAAAAATTAGCTGTAAGCGCTCGCAGACCAGGCGTTTGAAGAGTGGATATTCCTGAAAGACTACTCCATCTAATATAAAGCGAGCGCTGGCTTGCTTCGGGAGCAATGCCGCCAATCGTCTTCCATAGAAAAGCAGTGACTCAACTTCCTCCCGTAGAAGTTTTAGGGCTAGTCGATCGCGCGCCTCGGCAGCAGCGTATAGTGCATTAAGCAACTTTTGTCTCTGACTCTCCTCGGCGGGATGACAGATCAGCCGTTCGAGAAAATCCCTCTGTGATTGACCCTTTGGGATGGACAGATGCTCTAGGATGCCTGTCTCTGCAATCAGGCCATCGAGACTATGGAGACAGGCCCGCGAGGCGACTCGGAGCTGATGACTCAACGAAGCCCCTAGTTCAACCCCATCGCCATAGTAGGCGCAGGCGTAGTCTTCCTGACCGTCATAGGCGATCGCCCCCGCATATAAATCGGAAGCCGAGAGAAGCACATGGGCCTCATCCCGCAATAAAAAGCGCGACATAAACTGCTGGCTGCTACCATAAAAAATCTTCGCCCGTTGAAAATGGCAACTGAGGTAGTCGAGGACGTACTTCTTAACATCCTTTTGGAGCCCGAGAGCCGCGAGCAAACAAATATGACTAAACTCGTCAGCTTGGTATTTCTTCTGAACCAATTGATCGAGATTCTCCATCTCAGCACAGAGTGCAGAGGCTGAAACGAAGTTGCTGCATTTTCGCTTAATACGCAAACGTTCACTGCGGCGATTCGGCAATCGCCGAATTCGAAGTTGCCACTGCTGTTCCTCCAAGATGATGAGAAGGCAAAGCGGTCTCGAGATCGTCTCAGGCATCGCCCAGAGCCTCCTGTGACTCACAACTCGGCTCTGATGGATCAGACTGGTCAGAAGCGTCCTCCCCGGCATCCATCAAGGCCCCCAGACTAAAATCAGGACGCGAAGCCAAGTTTAAATAATAGTCCAAGCGCTCAAAATCCAGCGCATGACTCTGTACCCCCTCTGCCTCAAAGGCTTTCAGGATGAACTCCGGTAAATCGATGGCGGCCTCATTGGCGAAATTTTCAAGAATCTCGGGTTTCAGTTTTGCTTCACGTCTTGAACGCTCGAATGCCCGAGTCAACTGACGCGGGGCACGCAGGGGAGAATATAGGTCGAGGATAACCCGTGCCTCTGACCTACGGCGTGATTTTTGGCGTGCCTCATCGTCTAAGAAACAGAGGGCTGAACTTGGATGAAGCAGATGGTCGAAGCGCTCATAGGCTGACTTAATGGCCGCATAAATCTGACCATCCTTATGCGACTGACTCGAATAAAAGGAGCGAATCGATTTTCGCATGACATCTGAGACTTCAAAACGCTGACGCGTAGTTAATGACTCGAGGATCGACTCCGTCTCATGCTGATCTCGTAAACTCAACTCGAAAATAAAACGTTCCAGATTTAAGGGGCGCATCGAATCCTGACTCGAAATCGCAGTGCGCTGTAAGCGCTGAGCCTGGTTGTAGCGACCATTGCGTATTAAATCGGATGCCGCTCGATTACTCGTCGCTGAGAGATGCATATCTTGAATCTTAAAACCGAGGGCACGCACATAGATCGCCGCAGTCAGGAAATCATAATCCGACTCGCTGACGAAAAAGCTAATGGCCTCGGCCTCCTCCCCCTCTCGCTCGTAGAGCAAGACGGCCAGGATCAAAAGCGCAATATGAATCGCCAGATAACCAAAACTACGAGAACTGACTCGGATCCAATCACGAGCACGTCCATCTTGCGTCAAAGGCCAAAAGGCAATTTCCTGATCTAGTCTTCTTTGGATTTGATCGTGTTTAGCTGAAAATCGCAATAAGGGCGTCGAAGACCCACTGCCAACAGCTTCGAGAGCCTGCTCGAATTCATCGCCAGACTTACTGCGAGAAAGGATCACGAGCTCACCTCTAGCACGCGAATGCTCAAAAGCAGATCGACACGTACTCGCCGACTGGCCATCGGAAACAGCGACGTAGAGCGGGGCTGTATTAGAATCCATCAATTGCTCGACACATAAATCTGCAAGACTGAAGAAGATTCGGTCGACCAGGTCATGGTAGGAGCCCGTCTCCATATGCCAGAGTTCAAGTAGAAAAGCATCTTTTAAACAGGGATTTAAGGGTAAGAACTTCAGCCATGCATTCGTCTCTGGAACGATGTCGAGTGAAGCGAGGTCCAACTCAACGTTGTAAGGTTTGGAAGCTTCCTGGTGGACGATTTCTGGCATGCCCTGGTACAGTGCCTGGCTTGCCTCGTTCGCGAAGCTTGAGAATATCCGTCGCTGGATCTTCTCTCGCTCTAGGCTCGGAAAAAAAGCTGCGAGGACCTCAGTGAAAAAAGCCACTGGCCCCTGGTCAATGCATTGCTGCAAGCGCGTTGCAGACAATTCAGGAAGCTCTTCGGGGACATAGAGGCCGCCATCCTCAGCGCAGTCGGCGAGGAAGACTTTGAGATCAGAACTTTCCTTCGCAGCACGAGTCGAACGATATAACATGATTATTTCTCCCTTTGTTCAGAGGCATGAATTTTTTGATAGGCCTGCTTGATTGGGGCGATACAAAAGAATGATCCAAAGGCGACACTGGCCACCCCAACTTCCCTAGTGTAGCGGAAATAGGCCTCGATATCTTCTGGGCTAGAGAGCTGTCCAAGCTCTGGCAGCGCTTCACGCAAGCTTCCATTCTCGGACAGCTTGGCTGACTTTAAAATCCGCCCCTGTTTAACTGCCTCAGTCTCGAGCAAATCGAGCAGTTCGGAAACTGAGAAGCAACGGACTGAAGCCGGCGCCAGGGCATAGATCTTTCGAATATTGAGAGTCTTGCACTGGTAGATTGTGCGAATGATCTCCGCATAGGCCTTATCGCGATTAAGGCTTATCAATAGATCGACTGAGCGATTAGCCAGGATGTCTGATACATTTCGTAAAAGGGAATCCACCGCCTGAGGATTATGGGCACCATCGACAATCAGCATGGGATCTTCGCCGAGGCAGTCGATGCGCCCTGGGAGATCGGCATGCTGGATGCCCGCAACAAGCTGGTCAAGCCACTCGGATCCTCGCTTCGAAAAGCGAGCGATAAACAGTGGATCGGAGAGAATCGCCCGCAGGACTAGACTTGCATTATGTGCCTGAAAATCACCTAATAACCGGGTCTGAAATTCAGCATCAACCCCCGCGAGTTCAAAGCGCTGCCCCCAAAGCCCAGCATCCAAGCGGCGATAGTCTCGCGACGAAACCCGAGTCAAGTCCAGATCATAGGCTCTGCAGTGTTCAAGAAAAGTTCGATTTACGATCGCAGCCTCCTCAGGGCTAAGGTTTGTGTCCTCAGGCTCGTAGAGGAAGACGCGCGACTTAGGCCGAATGATTCCCGCCTTTTGAGCAGCGATCTCGGAAATCGTATTGCCTAAGATCTGACAGTGATCATAGGAGATCGGTCCAATGAGAACCGTCTTCTGCGAAAGAATCACATTGGTCGCATCCCAGAGCCCACCCAGCCCCGTCTCAAAGACAATCACCTCCGCCTCACGCTTCGAAAAAAAGAGGATGGCAATCAGGGTAAGATAATGAAAATGCGAGTAATTACTGCGATCAAATCCGAGCAAGTCAATCGCCATGAAGATGCGAGCCAAGTATTCGATGCACTCGCGCTCTGAAATCTCGACCTCAGCTGGAGACTTCTCAGCAGCGATATAAGCCTCTCGCCCCGAATAAAAGCGAATTCGTTCACCGAAGCGTTCCACATAAGGGGAGGTGAAGAGGCCTACACGGAGGCCACTGAAGGCAAGACAGGCCGCCGCATATGCTGCGATCGATCCCTTCGCGTTACTCCCCGCAATGTGGTAGACATAGAGCTCCCGATCTGGGTCACCCCAGAACTCCAGTATAGAACGCAGTTCAGCCTGCATCTGTCCTGGATTCAATGAAGCGGGCTTCATCTGAAAAAACGAGTCTCGCCAGTAGGTCTCGGCGGCTCTCAATGCCGATTCATCGAGCTGATCCATCGCTCCTGCTACCATCCACTAGTCCTCCACCTGATCGTCCCACTAGTTTAACAAATTCGAGAGGCTAGGCTCACGAAACATGAGCGTGCTCCTCCTATCGGCGTCGACGTGTTGAATCCGCTGATTTCGAGCGTGGATGAATCCAAGATCGCAACAAAATGATCAAGAGGATCAGGACGATTGCAAGCACGAGAATGATCACGATCAGGAGCATCGGACTCTGCTGGCGTTCCATCGGAAGAGCTTGAGGGAATGTTGCCCCCTGATTTGTACTAACTGGATTAGAAAGTTCGGCCTCACGACTTTCTTCAACGAGCTCATCTGGGTCGGGATTGGAATAGGCATAGTCACCTAAGTCCCCCGGACTACGGAGATAGGAAGACTCCTCTGCTGGTCTCTCCCCCTCAATCTTCAAAAGACCGACCTGATAAAACGGGGTCACCGACAGCAACTCGCCACTCGGACGTATCGCTGAGCTTGTTTCGAGAATGAGATCACTATAGCCTGGCTTAAGGCCTCTAAAGCGCAGCTCACCAACGACATCGAAGCTTCCATCATTGGCTCCAATTCCCTCAAGAGTCAGACGGATGCCGTCCGATTGATTTTCGCTCGTCACCTTTAAATGGGAATCTACGGGCGTAAAGCCTAGAAATTCAAAGATATTCGAATCATATCGCAGCGTGAAGTCTATGCGTCCAAGCTCACTCAATCGCGCAGATTTCAATGCAATCCGGGCCTCTTCGCCATCATAAATACTGTCACTGATCGCCTCCAAGCTGAACTGAACCTGCATATCTGCAAGTAGGATACTGCGACCATAGCCAAGGACAATCAGAACAGCGAGGCAAAACTTCAGGAAAACAAATCGCGTCCTCATCTCAGTTCACCTCTCGATCATGAAGAATAGTCGCTGGATGTGGAGCAAGTTCATCCGGCATATTGGTGTAGACTGGGATCAAAAAGCGAATCGCCTCATCAAGCATGCCAGCCTGTTGATAGGTTTTATACTGATGGTATCCCTCAACTTCAGGGGCAAGTACTGAGCCCATGTACTGATGCCAGTAGCCTGGAAAATCCCCCTTAACATCCCATTTTTGGAAATAGATCGTATCCTGACCCTCATCGACGTACTGGCTCTTAATCCATTTCAAAGCTCCCCGGAGTGCCTTTTCCCGACTATTCCAGGGAAGTTCATAGGCCAGTTTCTCATCTTCACTGAGGCCAGTGTTATAGCCCATCGCATAATAGATTGCATTAATCGCAGCACCGTCTGGGCGCGAGACATTCGGATACGCGCCAATATTTGCAAAATTATAATAGCGCTCTACAGGTGGCGCTAAACTCGCTTCTGGATTGGCTGAGAGCTCACGCTTAAATTGTTTGTATTTCGCAGGAAGGTCGGCGCCCCTCGACTTCAGCTGGGCCTCATAGCGCTGCAGGGCCTGACGCTGCTCCTCGGGCGACATAAGTGTAATCGACGCCTCGCCGACGTGGATTGGAAGACAGTACGGGTCGATCAGCCCCTGTGCGGCATTGGTAATCCGACTACCGATACCGACTTCATTCTTTATCCGCGTTGCAAAGGTATAGGCGTTAAAATCGAGAGTCTTACATGTCTCGAAGAGAATCGAACTGAGATCTCTGAGGTCCTCGTTATCTTCGAAGAGGAGTCGGACCCCCTCTTCGGTCTGCCCCTCACCAGCCGCCATCGACTCAAATTGAAAGATCTCCTCCTCGTGGAGAAAGTTTCTCGGATCGAGGAAGTAAGCGGTCGCCTCCCGATTGATCGAGACATAACCGCCCCCATCATAGACCTTTTGATTTTTAGCCATCGCCTGCGATCCAGGCGTATGCGCCGATGGCACAATTAGATTGCGACCATCGATGCTGCACTCACTCTCAACACTAGCCTCGAAATCAGCCGCCAATTCGACCGCTTCAAATTTCCACTTTGGATGATCTCGATGAAGGGCTCGAAGATACGGTTTGTAGGACTCAGGAAAGGCAAGCAAGTCATTTTCAAAGAGGAGATCATCACTGATCTGTACATCCCCTGTGGATTTGGCAAAGGGATCGGCCTCCAAACGCTCAAAATTGGGATCAGCGAATAAGTATAGCCACTGATTGTAGGCATAGATCCGATACCAAGCTTCTCCCTCACTGTTACTTGCGATTCCCTGAACGCGTAACACAGAATTTGCAGGTAATGAGGCCACGAGTGTGGATTCCGTTGTCGCTTGACTTCTCAAATTGTAATTAATATTCGTACGAAGATAGTCGCCTCGAACAGCCAATTCCGCTGGCCAGTCTTCAACCGCTTCGTCTTCATCGATCTTAATCTCCAGTCCTGTGCTACTCTCTCCAGACTCCTCCTCGCTCTCATCCACATCGGATGCTGGTGAATCCGTTTCTGAACTGCTCTCCCCTGGATCTGAGTCCTGTGTAGTCTCAGCCGCCCTGCTCGCACTAAGCTCGACTCTCGCATCGGTGCTGGGCTCAGAAAACAAGCCCTGTGTTGGCTCGCCCTGAAGTGAGGCCAGATGTGCCTGACGCTGCTGTTTTAACTGCCAAAAACGCGCGATGATTAACAAGACCAGTAGGATGAACATCGCAATTAGGAGACGGAAGAGATTTCGATAACGCCTCTGTCTCACACGTAGCTTGGCATCAGCCCTCTGTTTCGACATAGTCAGAATGTGCCTTTCTCCTAGACTTATTGGGGAATCTCAAGTCCTGCAGAAGAGAACATGAGACGTTTAATTCCCGCTGAAAAGGATATCTCTAAAATCATATCACCTGCGATTGGCTCCATGCTGAGCACTTTTCCTAAACCGTATCGTCGGTGCTTCACAGTCATACCGATGGCTAACGAGCTGAGGTCGATCTGAGATCTCTTACGTTTAATCTTGTTCAGCTCAGCCCGTTTTTTCTCAGCTTGCACCCCAGAAAAACCGTCGAAGCTCATCGCTTGTCGGCGCGGATTCGAAGCCCAAGTCGACGTCCCTGAACGGCTAGATGAAGCCGTTTGCGTTCCATACGTAGAAGATTTCAGAGATTGTCGCCGTAAGCCCATCCGACTCAGACCAATCTGCTGAGCATCGATGCAATGCTGAGGAATCTCCCCCACAAAGCGAGATGGAAGATAGATCTGTGTTTTACCATATAGGAGGCGTTGATTACAGCTGGAAAGATAGAGTAGCTCTCGGGCTCGGGTAAAGGCAACATAGGCCAGACGACGCTCCTCTTCGAGACTCTTCTGATCGACACTGCTACGCCCTGACGGGAAGATCTCCTCCTCCATGCCGATGACGAATACAACTCGAAATTCAAGTCCCTTCGCACTATGAACCGTCATCAGCTGGACGGCATCCTCATCTGCCCCCCGCTCATTAACAGCGAAGGAAAGCGCAATATGATCTAAGAAATTCGCCAAGATTTTGATATCAACTTCGCCTAGTGCAGCGCGTTCCGCCTCCGTCATCTCAGCGCGGTCCACACTCGTTGTCGGCTCAGGCTTCTCCGCAGAGGCAGTCGGCTGAGGCTCTGCCTCCGACATATCCATCTGCAGACGTTTCTGTTCCTTAAACGTCTCAGCGAGATGCTCATCAATCTCCAAACCAGCAGCCAGCCACTCCTCTTCATCAAATTCGAAAACGTCAAAATCGTCCGAACTATCTGAGAACTCAATAATCGCCGAAATCAACTCTCTAAGGTTCTCGATGCGATTCAACTGGCTCTGATCCCCACTTCGCTCCATCTGATCGAGATACATTTGCTCGAGCCCAGTATCATCGAGGATCTTACTAACGAAATCCGCAAGTTCATAATTCCCCGATAAGAGCAGCTTATGCATCGATAGAATCATCGTTGCAAAATCACTCAGGGACTTCGCCTTACGGGAGAGTTCAGGAATCTTAGCCGCTTGGAAACAGATGGCAAGAGGTGAAACTCGGTGGCGTTCAGCCATCTCGTCGATCAGGCGTTTCGTCTCAGTACCAATACCGCGGCGAGGAGTATTATAAATTCGATCGAAGGCCTCCGAATTATTCGGATTAACGATCAAAGAGAGATAAGCGAGTGCATCTCGAATCTCAGCCCGCGAATAGAAGCTCATTCCCTTATGGATATGGAAGGGAATCTTCGCATCCGTAAAAATCAGCTCGAGATGTCGCATCAGAGCATTCTGTCGATAGAGGACCGCAAAGTCACGGTAGACATAGGAGCCCGTCGCCATCAGACGTTCCATCTCTTTGAGGATGAAGCGCCCCTCTTGAATATGATCCTCGCAAGAGATATGTCGGATCTTCTCACCCTGATTCGAGTCCGTCCAGAGCCGTTTCCCCTCACGTGTCTTATTATTCGAAATCACCGAGTTCGCAGCGTCGAGGATCATCTTCGTCGAACGATAATTTTGCTCGAGTTTAATAACAATAGCCCCGGGAAAATCATCTCGAAAACGCCCGATATTGCTGGCGTCAGCCCCACGGAAACCGTAGATCGACTGATCGTCATCGCCAACGACACAGATATTCGCCCTCGTCCCTGCGAAGAGTTGCAACAGTCGACACTGAACTGGATTCGTATCCTGATACTCATCGACAAGTATGTATTTAAAGTGCTCCTGGTACAGTCTCAGGACGTCTGGATTCTCCTCAAGCAAACGGCATGTCAAAAGCAAGAGATCATCGAAATCCATGGCATTTCGTTGGCGCAAGTCCAGCTGGTAGGCTTCGTAGATCTGTGCGAGCAGGAGGCGCTTAGGGTCCTGTTGACTGCGACTACTGAGATCCTCTGGATATACGGCATGGGACTTCAACATCGAAATCCGATTAATACACCACTTCAGATCGAGGTTATCCTCAGCAATATGTAAATCCGCAGCGACCTGCTTAAAAATTCGAAGCTTGTCCTGCTCGTCTACAATCGAAAAATTATCCTGAAACTCAATACGCGCTGCGAAACGACGCAAGATTCTCAGCATAATCGAGTGGAACGTACCGATCCATAGACGCTGGACGCTACGCTGTAGTAGCGCCTCAATACGCTGCTTCATTTCCGATGCAGCCTTATTCGTAAAGGTCAGGGCTAAAATTGAGCCTGCAGAGACTCCGTCGTGTTCGATGAGCCGAGCAATCCGATGAGTAATTACACGCGTCTTCCCCGAGCCAGCGCCCGCGAGGACCAGAAGTGGCCCATCTCGGTGCAAGACGGCCGCTCGCTGTTCATCGTTTAAGCCCTCAGTGAACTCACGTCGCTCGTTCGGGACCTGGCCATCTCCAAGCAGCTCATCTATTCTGGAATCGAGAAAATCCATTCGTTGCAATCCTCCTAATTCCTAACAAGATATCACAAGAAGCGGCTTCGCGAACATTTGTTTTTTCTCGTTGTAAATTCTCGAGAAGCTGTCCAATTCCCCCAAAACAAAAACTGGAGGCCAAAGCCTCCAGCAATCAAGTTAATTTATGATGGCGTCCTAGCGGATGAAGAATTTAGTACTCGGCTTCGATGAGGCCATAGCTTCCATTCCTACGCTTATAGACGACATTGGCCCGACCACTATCAGGATTCAAGAAGATGTAGAAATTATGTCCCAGCATTTCCATCTGGAGAATTGCCTCATCCTCATGCATCGCTTCAATCGGGAACTGCTTACGACGGATCTCATAGCTCTCCTCGTCCTCGGCCTCAAAATCCTCGAGATCTTCATTCATATAGGTATTGAGGTAGGCAAAGTCATGGGCACGGCGTTTAAACTTCGCCTTATGCCTACGTAGCTGACCCTCCATGATCGAGACGGTCTGGTCAAAGGCCTCATCCGCCTGCTGACTAATCGCTTCGGCGCGGTAAAAATGTTTGCCGACCTTAAACGTCGTCTCACAGAGGAGCTGTGGACCCTCCGGCCTAAACTTGACACGGGCCTCTGCGGCATCGCCAAAATAGCGGTCAAACTTCGAAAGTTTCTTCTCGACTCGCTCCTGGACTCGCTCACTGACCTTCATTCCCTGGCCATCAATTTTAATCCGCATAGAAAAGCTCCTTTCTCCAAGTTGCGCTTAGCTTCAACGAACTTGGGATTACTTTCAAAAATATGATAGCTGTCTGCGTCATTTTTAACAAGCACAGTATATGAAAATTATATTTTCCTAGCCATGCTTCACAATCGCATTTCGTTTTGAAAGACTTCTGCGGATGCGAGCAAGTCCCGAGCCACTGCACTCTTCGGATCTCTGATGAGCTCCTCCGTCTTGGCAATCTCAACGATTTGCCCCTCTTCGAGGACCATAATTCGATCACAGAGATAGGCCATTACATCGAGGTCATGTGAGATAAACAAGGTACTGAAATCACGGGACTCATGGAGGAATCGAAAGTAGTTCAAGATCTGTGCCTGTACCGATAAGTCCAGGGCTGAGACAGCTTCATCCGCAATCAGAAGCTGAGGACGACTTAAGAGAGCACAGGCAATCGCAGCCCGTTGCTTTTGTCCGCCGGACAGAGCTATCGGATATCGCTTGGATAATTCGGGATCCAAGCCCAGCTCGCGCTGCAACTGGACGAAGGCACTGCGGTCTCGCAGCAGTTCAACTTGACCAGACACCGTGAGGACGTCTTTTAATTGTCTCTCGATGCTCTTATATGGGTGTAAGGCTGAATTTGGATCCTGAAATACCATGGCAATTCGTTTTTCACGTCGACCACTGCGCCCCGCAGCGGCCGCCATCAGTTCTTCGCCATCGAAATATACCTTTCCCGAGCTCAGCTGCAGATCGCCGATAATCAGTCGAGCCAAACTACTCTTTCCACTGCCACTGGCGCCGATGAGGCCGAGGATCTCACCCTCGAACATTTGGAAATTAAGTCCCCTTAATACCTCCTTGCCGTCCTCATGGGCGGCATATACATCTTTAAACTCAAGAATGATCTTCGGCGTCGGCATGCCTAGCCTCCCTCCAAAGTTCATGGGCCCGGAAGCAAGCAGCCTCGTGGCCGGGCTCGAGCGTCATCAAAGTCGGCTTTTGCTGATGACAAAGTTCAAACTCTCGGCTACAACGCCCAGCGAAAATACAGTGCTGGCGCCGCCCCTCAGCTTCGATCTGTCCCATCGAGGGGACCCTGCCCCGAATACGCTCGAGATATGAAGATCGCTTCTCGAGAGTAGGTACCGATCGCAGCAACATCTTGCTATACATATGACAGGGCTCTTGCATCCACTGCGCTGCTGGCGCTCGTTCGACCAATTCCCCCGCGTAAAGGATGATCAAATCTTCGCAGAGATAGCGGGCCACGCGCAAGTCATGGGTAATAAACAAGATGCTCAGCGCCTCGGCCTCATGAATTTGTAGGAGGAGGTCAAGAATTTCCTTTTGGATCTTCAGATCCAACGCGGTCGTCACCTCGTCAACAATTAAAAATCGTGGCTGGTGGATGAGTGCCATGGCCAATAGGACCCGCTGCCTCATCCCCCCAGACAACTGATGTGGGTAGGCGTGATAGACGCGTTCAGGATCCTTCAACTGCATGCGTTCAAGAATCTCTAAACTTCGCTGTCTTCGAGCCGCGGCACTGCTAGACTTTTCGTGTAGGAGTAGGCATTCCTCAAGTTGATCTCGGATCCGCATCAACGGATTCAGGGCACTTAACGCATCTTGAAAGACCATCGCCATTTCGCAGCCGCGTAAGCGAGCCGTGGCCTCAGGCTGGCATAAATCAAAGCGTTCTCCGAAGAAGTCCAGCGTCCCAGATCTCAACTCGATCTCTGTCGGCAACAGCCCCATCAGCGCCGAGGCTGTGAGACTCTTCCCACAGCCACTCTCCCCGAGAAGACCGAGAATCCCACCAGCATCGATTTCGAAACTGATCTCCTCAAGCAAATTACTCGTGAAACCTCGCAGGCCCAGCGATAAATTTTTAACCACAATCTCTTTTGCCATAAGCCACCTAAGAATCCTGTCGCTGCCGCTGCCGTTCAGCCTGAATCGTCGCGAGCGCATCACTGAGGGCGAAGAGGACGAGGACACTGTAGATCAGAAAAGCGGCAGGTGCGAGGAGAAGCTGTGGTGCGTAATAGAGTGAACTCTGGGCGTCTTTTAACATCCTTCCCCACGATGGCAAACGTTGAGGAAGACCGATCCCCAAATATGAAAGGGTAGACTCGGCCAAGATCGCATTCGCAAGTCCGATCCCAATCGCCGTCAGCAAATCACGAAATATTAAGGGCAAAAACTGACTTACTAGAAGATAGATGGGCTTCGCCCCCGCCAGTTCGAGGCGAAGAATGAAGTTCTCCTGCCGATGTTGAAGAATAGACGAACGGATGACACGCGCAAACGAAGGCGCAAACGCCAGTGAAAGCGCAATCAGACAACTTCGAAAACCACTGCCTAGGATGGCAGCAAAGAGCATGGCCGAGAGGATTGATGGAAAGGCAAAAAGCAGGTCGATGAGCCTCAGAGAGAGCCAACTTAATGGGCCCAGGCCATAGGCGCTGAGAGCTCCGAGCGTAAATCCTAGGATGATCGCAAAGACGATGGATAGCGCCGCCAGAGCAAAGCTGGGAAAGGCACCATACGCAATCCGAGTCAAAATATCACGGGCTAAGTGATCCGTGCCTAGAGGATGACTGAGACTTATCCCTGCCAAAGTCCCCTCGGGACAGATTTCTTCGGGACTATATGGGGTCAATAATCGGACGCCGATCAGGAAAAGCACGAGAATAATGAGGGCCGAAAGTGCCCATAGTAGGTGCCGTCGTCCAAGGCTCTTCTGAATTTGAAGCGGCCGAGGTCCCGAGAGCGGATTCGCCTTTGTCGTAAACGCCGTCATGAAAAAATCTCCTTAGTACGACGCAGCCGCGGATCGATGCTGATATTGATGAGATCAGCGAGGGTGTTGATGCTCACGATCGAAACCGCCAAGCAGAGAAGCAGGCTCTGAGCGAGGGGGAAGTCCCGCTGAGCGACCGACATGAAGAGCAGTTGGCCGAGTCCTGGGAGGGAGAAAACCTGCTCAACAACCAGGGTCCCGAGGATCAGTTCTGAAAGCACGAGACTTATCGCAGTGACGTATGGAACGAGGGCATTACGAAGAACATGGCGCAAGAGAATTCTGCGGCGAGAAGCCCCCTTTGCACGTGCTGTTTTTACAAAATCTTGACGACCCGCATGCTCTAAGGCACTTCGCAAAAACTGATAGGCCTGCGCGGCTCTCGGGAGAGCAACGGCGAGGCTTGGTAGGAGCAGGGCTTTGAGATATGGAATTAAGTCCCGCACGGGAGACAAACTCTGACCTGGGCGATACCAGTGGAGGACAAATGAAAAGAAAAGCGCTAGGAAGAGCGCCATCAAGAATGCAGGCAAGGATAGGAAGAGGCGCATGCTAAGGCCGATCGCTCGATCGAGAAAACGGCCTGCGTGATACGTGGCGAGCAGGGCCAGGGGAAGTGAAATCAGAAGGATCCAAACAAGCGCGAGCAGCATGAGGCTTAAACTAAGACCCAGTCGCTCGTGAATCAGCTCCCGTACCGGGCGATGCAAACGATACGAAAGCAGCGGTTTCGACGTCGAAAAATAGGACCCGATATTGTGACGATACTGATCCCAGATCGCCTGGTCATAGCCAATTTCCTCATGGATTTGATCGATCGCTTCTTGACTGGCAGAGGGTCCAAGCATGATCAGGGCTGGATCCCCAGGAATCCAGTAAAAGGTCAAGAAAAGGATGACTGAGAGACTGAATAAGGTCGCAAGCAATGCGAGTATTTTTTTTAAATAAAAGCCCAGCATCAGCGATTCAGTGAGGCCTCTGCAGCTTCAGGAGTCTGATAGTAAAGTTCAGCAACTGGCTGTATGTAGGCTGGGTACTGTCGATAGCCCTCGACGACCGAACGCAGGCCAGTAATATTGTCGATATCCTGGAGATAGATCGCCGCATGCTCCTCATGGAGAATCTCTTGGCAGTTTTTATATGCAGCATTTCGCGCCTCAAGGCTTGTAGCGGCATCTGCTGCTTCGAAGGCCTCATCATAGCGATCGCTCTTATAATTCATGAAGTTATTCTTGGCTGTGCTCTGATAGCGACTCATGACCTCATAGGCACTGTACTCGGACGGTGGCAGGGCGATAATCGTCGCCTGATAATTCCGGTGGCTGTATACCTCTTCCAACCACACGCCCCATTCGAGATTCTCCACACTCACCTCGACACCCGCAGCCTGGAACTGACTCGCAAGGATCTGCGCACTGTCTAAATGATACTTGTAATTCGCGGGAACCTTCAAAGTGAAGCGCAGCGGCCGACTTTCATCGTAACCCGCCTCACGCAACAATGCCTGAGCCCGTTCCAAATCGGGCTCAAATGCAATCGCATCGTTAAAGGCGTCGGGCATCGCCCGCGAGATCGGACTATAACAGGGATGCGAATAATCGCCAGCAAGCATCGAGACAATCTGCTGACGATTGACGATCAGGTCGAGAGCCTCTCGAACACGAAGATCAGAAAAAGCCGGATCCTCATGATTCAATGCGAGAAGCTGAATCATATTGGCAGCACCATGAGCAAATTTATAATCCGCCCCCAACCCTCGAATCATCTCGTGCGTTAGATATGGGAAGACATCGACCGTTCCACTTCTAAAGTTAAGCATCGCAGCATCTGTGCTGGCGACCAGTTTGAAATCAACGGCATCGAGGTAAGCTGCCCCCTGGGGACGATGACCCTCAAAGCGCTTCAATTCGATGACTTCCTGTGGTCGATAACTGACGAACTCAAAGGCTCCCGTCCCGCAGGGACTTTCGTTGAGATCAGCATGCTCGGCCGGCACGATCATCTCGCAGAGCGCTGAACGGAACTCTGGGTTCGCCTTTTTTAAAGTAATGCGTAGCGTAAGGGGCGATAGCGTTTCGATCGACTCGATCTGCGAAAGGCTCTTATTCGAAGACTTGACACTCTCATCAATCTCCCCCGCTGCACGCTTATACGAATAGACCACATCCTCCGAATCGAGTTCATGGCCATTATGAAAGAGGACGCCGGACTTTAGCTCAATCTCATAGGATTTACCGTCGTCACTCAGTTCTATGGACTCAGCCAATTCATTTTCAAATTGGCCCTCACTGTTCACGCGAAGCAGTCCCTCATAAATGGCATGGAGAATTTCCTTCGTCCCAGCAGCAACGGCGCGATGAGGGTCTAGAAAGTCTGGCTCCTGGCTGACCGCAACAACCATCTTGCCACCATGGACAATTCCAGATGCATCAGTGGCCGTCTCGGTGGCTTCAGAGGCCAGACTGACGGAAGTTCGAAATACGAAGGACAAGATGAGAATCACTGCGACAGCGAGGCCGCAGAGGCGCTTTCGTGTACGGGTAAAAACACAGCGCTCGACGGGTGAGCATTGAGATTTATTCATCGCTAGACTCCTTTTTGAAATCGGGCGTACATACAGGCGTCATTGTAGCACAGAGGCAGTCGAAGACCGCCACTCGGAGCACATTTTAACTGCCAGGTAAAAATCTAAGAAGCGATAAAAAAGGCCTCCCCAAAGGGAGGCCTCAGCTGCGTGCACTGCGTCACGCCTAATGTTAAATCCTATTCATGATCCTTCTTGGCCATGTAGAGGAGCATATCAACGACGCGGTTTGAATAACCCCATTCGTTGTCATACCACGAAACGACCTTAAAAAAGCGCTTCTCACCTGGGAGGTTGTTCTCAAGGGTGGCCTTCGAATCATAGATCGAAGAACGATTGTCATGAATGATATCAGAAGAAACGATCGCTTCGTTCGTGTAACCGAGGATTCCCTTAAGATAGGTCTCGCTCGCCTCCTTCATCGCGGCATCGATCTCTTCAATGCTCGTATCTTTCTCAGTCGTGAGAGTGAGGTCAACCGATGAGCCCGTCGGGACAGGAACTCGGAAGCTCATGCCCGTGAGTTTGCCCTTCGTCTCAGGCAAAACCTTACCAACGGCCTTCGCTGCACCAGTGCTGGAAGGAATGATGTTGACCGCAGCTGCACGGCCACCGCGCCAGTCTTTCTTCGAAGGACCGTCAACGGTCTTCTGGGTCGCCGTGTAGGCATGGATCGTCGTCATCAAGCCGCTCTCGATACCGAAATTCTTAAGCAAGACATAAGTCACAGGAGCCAAACAGTTCGTCGTGCAGGAAGCGTTCGAAACAACGTGATCCTTCTTCGGATCATAGATGTCGTGGTTAACGCCATAGACGACCGTGGGGATATCACCCTTACCTGGAGCAGAAATCAGAACCTTCTTCGCGCCAGCTGCGAGGTGCCCCTCGGCTAGTTCCTTCTTCGTGAAGAGGCCAGTGCACTCGAGAACATATTCAACCCCAAGTTCCTTCCATGGAAGATCTTTAGGATCACGTTCGGCCATGATGCAACGCGTCTCGTTGCCATCGACGACGAATACGTCATCGTGCTCAACCTCGGCCGAACTCTTCTTCGACGTCACTTCGCACTCCAAACGGCCCTGGGTAGAATCATACTTCAACTGATATGCAAAATAAGCAGCATCCGTACTCGTATCGGTGACTGCAACCACCTCAACTTCTTTTCCCAATAAACCCTGATCATGTAGTGAACGATAAACGAGACGTCCGATTCGACCGAAGCCGTTAATGCCTACTTTAATCGCCATAGAATCCTCCTTAAATAAAGCTCTATGCTTCTGTACCGTGCGGGAGCTAATTCCCCGTACTCATGCCATTATTTTAATCGTCAGGTGCCGAGAATTCAAGCGATTTAGCGCTTATTTGATAATAAAGTATCAAAATAAAATCACTGCTTTCCATCGCTTTTTTCGTGACTTTCTACAAGTAGATTTTTATCTTCGGATTTAGATTTCAATTGGGATTCTGTCTCCACTTTTATCTTAGAAATCTTCTTGTCCCGATGGGAAAAAGTGAGCTTAATTTTGGCGACCACGCGGAAGATTTTCTCCCGCATCCGTTTAAACAATGGCAGATGCGCCTTCGTCACCTTCGTTGTCGACAGGACTTCGCTGTCGCTCACCTGTTCGAGCTTCTTCTCGATTTGTTTCTTATGATCTAGTATCCGCTTCTCACTCAAAATGATCTCTTCTTCTTCGTACTCGACCTGCTCAATCCTCTGATCTAAGAGTGCAATATTGGCCCGCTGAGAGTATTCCGTGGCATCGACTTCGCGTTTTAAGACGCGGATGTGAGCATGATACTTGATCAGGGAATAAGCCACTGAAGTCACAGGCACAGCAAGAAGCAATCCGACGAAGCCAAAGAAGCGTCCACCGAGGACAACCGCCGTAAACACTAATATCGGAGGAAGACCAATCTTATTACCGACGACGTTTGGATAGATCACGTTCCCCTCAAACTGCTGGATCACCAGCAACATAATTAAAAAACCCAAAGCCTGCGAGGGATTTACGAGCAAGATAAGGAAACAACCTAGGGCCCCAGAAATATAGATGCCAAAGATCGGAATCATCGCAAACAAGACCACCAGGGCACTGATAACGAGAGCATAGGGCATCTTAAAGATGAGCATGCCGACAAAGACGAGGGTACCTAGAATCAAAGCCTCCAGGACCTGGGCCGAGATGTACCGGGTGAAGGTGGCGATCGAATAACTGATGACATCGATTAGATTACGAGCCGTCTTCTTCGGGAAAAAGGCATAACAGAGCTTGCGGGCACTAAAACCAAGCTTTTCTTTGCTCAAAGTTCCATAAATTGCGAACAGAAGCGCCAAAATGAAAACGAGGAAGCTACTCATTACACCGAGGACGAGATTGACCATGATATTGATCGAGTTCGCTGCGAAGTTCTGCGTGCGACTAATCAGGAGCTTCGAAATCACATCAAGTTTGATATTGCTGCTCTCTAGGAATTTAGAAAACTCCCGATTCTTATCGAGCCATTTTCGAAGCACCTGTTCACCCCGGCTAAAGGTATCCGGAAGCTGTTCAACCATCAATCGAACCGTATTCTGTAGTTCTGGAAGAACGAGGACCAAGAAGAGAGAAATGATCCCAAAGACGAATATGAGAGAGATCGTCAAACTAATCGGGCGCTTAAGCTTGAGGCGCCAGGAATCATATTTTCCCCAGGGGATACTGAGCAGATTTGTCTCTAAAACCGTAACCGGGATATTGATGATAAAAGCGATTAAAATTCCAAATAAGACTGGCGAGAGTAAATTCGTCAGTCGATAGATAATCTTCGGAATAATCGAAATGTCGCGTGCCAACCAATAGCACACAAAGAAAAAGGCGATGAGTTCAATCAGACGCTTGAACGTATACCGGTTTAATTCCACCCTTATGAACTCCTCCCTATCAGTACTAAGAAACGGACAGACTCCGTCCGCCTAAAAATGTATCATATCGTGAGAGGAAATTCTTTAAGGAATTGGAGACTGGAGGAAATTTATGTCAAAAGACTACCATCTGATTACGGATCCCGAGGAACGGGCCCGTCGTGAAGCTGAGTTAAAAGCAAAAGCGGCCGAATATCTCGCCCAAAAGGGTCAATCCGCAATCCAAGAGCTGGAATCAAATCCAGGTAGCCAGGTCAGCGAGGTCATCGCTGTGATGAGCGGAAAGGGAGGTGTCGGAAAATCCTCAGTCACCTCACTTTTAGCAGCTGGCCTCGCCAAACAGGGCTACCGAGTAGGCATCCTCGATGCAGATATTACTGGGCCCTCGATTCCAAAGGCATTTCACGTTGAGGATCTACCCGTCTATCAGTGTGAACACGGGATGTTGCCCGTTGAAAGTGTCGAGGGAATTAAAATTCTTTCAATTAACCTAATGATGGACAACCCGGCCGACCCCGTCGTCTGGCGCGGCCCCGTAATTGCCAATCTCGTACGCCAGTTCTGGACTGATGTCGCCTGGGGCGAACTTGACTATCTCTTTATCGACATGCCGCCTGGGACTGGTGACGTCCCGCTCACGGTCTACCAATCACTCCCCGTTACCGCAAGCATCATCGTCACTAGCCCCCAGGATCTGGTGAGCCTGATTGTCGAAAAGTCGATTAAAATGGCAAAACAGATGAACATTCCGATCTTGGCCCTGATTGAAAACTTTTCCTACTTCGTCTGCCCCAACTGCAATGAACGCCACGACATTTATGGCCAAAGCCATCTCGAGGACCTGGCCCGCAGCCACGGTATCCTCTACACCGCGCGCGTTCCAATCGACCGCAGCATCGCAGCCTCGATGGACGCAGGCCAGATTGAAGCTATCGATCGGCCTGAGCTCGAAAACTTAATCGGCGCGCTCATGCTGCGCTCTAAATCCTAACGCACAAGCCAAGGGACAAGTTACAGAGAAAAACAAGGAAGCCCCGTGATCAAGAATCTCGGGGCTTCTACAATCTGAAAATAATTTAGTCGCTCAAGCGTTACGGGGCAGCAATCTCTGAACCTGGCTCGATCGGAGCACCTGTGTTCGGCGGCGCGATATTCGGTGGAGAGGTCGGCTCAATGTAGCCAGTCGTTCCCTCATTTGCATTGACGTTCTGACCATTACCGTTCTGAGCATCTCCATTCTGTGGATCTGGCTTCTGATTGTTATTGTTTTCATTGTTGCCAGCAGTCGTCGTGGTGGTAGTCGTGGTCGTCCCCTGCGATTTTTTATCAAGGTCGACACTATCTGGATCAACACCGGCGGCTAGCGCATGTTCGGGAAGGAAGAAGAACGTAACATTAGCAAAGACACGATAGCGCCGATAGCGATTCTTAAACTCAGGACGTTCGAAGCATTCGTTCGTACAGAAACCGATGACGTACGACGGCAAATTCAATCCTTCGCCGCGCAAAGCATCATTTACGACTTGACGCTGGAGATCATTCGCTATGCGGTTCTTAAAAGAGCCATTGCCTACTGGTGAAAACTGACCGGGAGCGTAAATAACACTAGTCAATGTCGAACCATAGGAGCCCATGTGAAGTCGATTCATGACAACGCTGGCAATCAGCATCTGCCCCTCATAACTCCAACCAGGTGCAGCCTCTGCTGCGATCAAATGGTAAAAGTCTTCAACTTCCTCCGAGCTGTGATTTCCGACAGCTGGCGCAGAGGCCTCTTCTTTTTTTTGCGTACTTTGTGATGGCTTAGTTTTGCTTGGAGCGGTCGCAGAGCTTGTTGGCTGAGTTTCAGGAACTGTGGGCTCCTGGGCTGGCTCTTGTTCAGCGACACTCTCAACGGTCGTCGTACTGCTGACCATAGTGTTTAGATTAACTGTGGGATTGATATCACTGGATGCTGGAGCGGTTCCTTCCGGTTCCTGGGCCTGGACAGGCACAGTTGGAATCGTCGCTTCTTGGCTCTCAAGCACGGAAGTAGCTGAAGCACTGGCCACTGGTGCAGCATACTGAGGGACTACTCGGCCTCTCGTTGAACTCGAAGCTGACGGTGCCTGAATCGCGATCAAATTCGACTTCAAGTAATTATCAACGCCAGGAGACTTCTTGGGTTTGCGTACACTACGAAGTCGATTCTGAGAACGATTCAGAAGTCTAACAGCTTGGCTCGAAGCCAACTCTACCGAAGGCAGTGAGAGAACCGCTTCCCCACGAACGTCACTCGCCGCTTCCCAGCTTCGTCCCGAATTAAATGGTTTAAAGGCAAGAATCGTGGTAGATAGGACAATAAATGCGGATGCTGCAGAAAGATAACGAATAACTCGCGCCATCCGAAAAGGCTTTTGTTGATCTAGTGTGCTGATGCGTTGCGGTACGTCAAGCGATGAGTCGCTTGCCTCGCTGCGAATCAGATCTTCATAGCTACGTGATGGATACGATTCAAATGCCGAAAAAAAATCTTCTTCATTCATGGGCTGCGCGTCGGCAGTCATATTAATCGGCGTAGCCGGTTCACGATGGATCAGAATATCATTCTTACTCCGAGTGGCCGGCTGTTTTGAATTGAAATCTCTATGATGATTTTTCAATCCATAACCTCCTTTTATTTAGTCCAGCCCCCGCACAAGCGCAGGTGCAGACGTCGTCAAGGACATAATCATTACAAAATTCTAACACAGAAATTTTTGTTGTCATATCGAACGAGTCTTTTCTTGTTGAAAACGTCGAATTTTACACTTCCTTGCGCTGCATTGTTTACAAAAGGTCTAAGGCTGTCCTGCATTTCTACATTTCCGTCAGAATTTAATTCCCTCGTAATAACTTTGACTTAAATGGCAAGTGCCCAACTAGTTCAGACTGGTCGTGGACTGACTTTCGCCCGTCTCAATAGCCTCCGTACGACTCGGTAAAAGGGACGTCTCAATCTCACGGAACTCGTCGTGACTTGGCGCAGATGAGCTTGGTCCAATTTCTGCTGGATTGACAACTCTAAAATTCCGCTCACGAAGTCCCTGCAGTAAGTCGGGCATCGCTTCAGCCGTCCAGCTCAGATCATGGAAGAGTATATTCATTCCATCCATAAGTGGGGTCTCATCTAGGATCACATGCAAAAGTGCTTCTTTACTTTGATAGCTATCGATCCAATCGTAGGAAAATGACCAGTCGACATAAATGAGATTCAGAGACTGGCAGATGGCTCGGGTAGTCTGATCCGCATCGCCCTGAGGGGCTCGATAGAAGCGCGGAGTAATCCCACAAATTCGCTGAATCTGTTCGATGTTCTCCTCAATCTCCGCACGCTGTTGACTCTCACTGAGACCAACCATATTCGCCCCAGTTCGACCATTGCAACCAAGACTATGCCCACGTTCGGCAAGCTGTTTAACAATCTCACGGTCGGAGGCAGCCTCTAAATTATTACCATTAATAAAGAAAAGCCCTCGATAACCAAACGCTTCAAGCGCATCAGCAAGCTCGAGACTATGTCCATAAGGAACATTATCAAAGGTAATCAAGCAGAGTTTCTCACTACTACGAACTGAGCTCGTCTTCACCAACGAAAAATCTGGGTCAATAAAGTATTTAAACGTCAAGCCCTCAGAAGGATCAACAAGTGACAACTGTGTCGACGGCTCGTCCCCCTCCCCCGCTATGCTAGAAGTTCCCAAAGCCAAATCAGGAACCACAATCGTCGTCTGCTGAGGATTAGAATCCACCACCTCCCCAGGAGACTCAGACGTAGCAAGTGAAATCGCCCCGGTCTCAGCCGAGCGATCTAAGCCCTCATAGACCGGGTGATCAACAACCTTACACCCTGCCACACACAGCAAAACAGCCGTCAAAGCGAGGCTTATCCCCCGCATTCGCATGTTTTTCATATCTCTCACGGCATCCTCTCAAGAGTCAAAACTGACCATAGATCTTTGTATTTTAAAAGATTGGATTCGGTGCCGCAATTTTATGCCACTGATTTTCATTAATCTGCTTCAAAGCAGCATCTGCCTCTCGTCCGCGATAGTCACGCAGTGTCAGGTCAAACTCCTGCATAGTCGCCTCGTCGCCTGCCAGATAAGCATGGATGTCCATAATCAAAGTCTGTAAGCGACCGATCAGTGCAGATAAACGAATGTCGAAGCTCTCAAACCCCATCGGCTTCGAAGAAGCATACCAGAGGATTCTCGCGCTGGCTTTGAGCTGTGAAAGTGAATCAATGAGCCTTGGAATTATTGTTTCTTCAAATTTCACGAGACTGTCGCGTTCCGAGGCTCGGTAGGCCTTACGTATTTCATGACTGAGGCAGGCTTTTTGTTTGAGGCATGCAGCGAGCTGAACGTAGAAGTCAAAGAGTGGACGATAGTCTTCATTCTCAACTTTTACCGCACGTAACTTGCTTTCGAGATCGAGGTAGTGCTGCTGAATTTGTCCAGCATGCGCTTCAACAAGATTGTCAAAAAAGGGAAGTTTTGGATCCTGATATAGGAGATACTTGCTTGGATTAACACATTCGATATTATCCTCATCGACGAGAGGCAGCTGATCGAAGTCGCCGAGGAGCATGAAGTCATCATAGGAGATATCACAGTTAGCTTGAAACTCATCCGCTAAAGACGCTTCATCAAAGTCGGCTCCATAATACAGGTATTGCGCATAGCGCTGCAGCGTCGGCAGTATGGTTATGAGACTGGTTTCAGCTCCATTATCTTGCCAACAGGTGCAGAAAACTTCTTCGATACCAAGTTTGAGGCAGGCTCGCATCTGGACGTCGGTACTCTGCCGCGCCTTACGCAAATTGGGAGCGATGCCGTTCCAAGTCCAAGCACCACCTGCGAAAAGGATCGGTGACTTGAAGCCAAAATGGCGCCTCAGCATGGCCTCATAGTCCTCCTCATGCTGGTGATAGTAATCCCAGTAGACCAACTCGAGTCCGTCTGGGACTAATCCCGCAGCACGCTCAGCGAAGTCTTCAACCGTTTCCGATCCGACCCAGTAAATTCCTTCAGGACTCGCTGCGCGAAATGGCATGTCCGACCAGATCATCGGGACTAGGCCTTTGTCTTTACAATAATTGTATACGCGCTCCATATGTGCTTGGAGGATGGGCCGCATCTTCTGATAACCGTGGATCTGGAGATAACGTCCGAGGCCGACCCCAAAGGCCTCATCCATACCGAGGTGTATGCGACGGGTGGAGAAGAGTTCAGAACTCCGGTCGATCATGGCTCGAATGAAGTCGAAACTGGCCTCATCCTCACAGAGGAGGACGGCATCCGTGTCGCGAAGCTTCTCTGCAAAGGGCCAACGGAGGGCCTTTTCGAGATGTCCAAGGGTTTGAATGCAGGGAACTAACTCAATCCCAAGAGCTGCGGCATAACGGTCGATTCGGCGAATTTCATCCGCACTATATACGCCTCGAAAATACGAAAAATACGGATACTCAGGAATTTCATATGTATCTTCGGTGTAGAGCATCGCAAAGTTAAGTCCCATGCGCGCCATCTTACGGAAAATCCACTCAAGACGCTCCGCAGTGAGGACCGAATTTCGCGAACAATCCAGCATCACACCAGAACTTTTAAAGTGCCTCTGCCAAGTTCCCGACTCAACACCATGAAGAAGCTGGTTAAATAAGCGCATCGCTTCCGAAATCTGGCGATAACGAATCCGCTACGTACCGGCCTCGAAATGAATGCTCATTTCATTAGAAGCTTCGAAGACCACGCGGGCT
Organism: Eubacteriales bacterium; assembly: GCA_030537565.1. GTDB lineage: Bacteria > Bacillota > Clostridia > Saccharofermentanales > Fastidiosipilaceae > JAUNVS01. The sequence continues at coordinate 48,503 of JAUNVS010000002.1, forward strand.
CCGCTGGCATCGAGCTTAAGACCTAGTTCCTCGGAGAGGATTTCGAGACCTGCTTTTAGGCTCGGATCTGATTCAAGCTTGGAAATTAACATACTATACTCCCCCAATGTTTTACCGTTTAAAGGGCATGTGTCTTCAACCAGTTGAGGACGAGGTCAAGTTCTGTAAATGCCAACCCCGTGACCGTATCTGCAGCACCGTAGTAGATCGCAATCCGTCCGGTCTCTGCATCGCTTAGCGCAGCGCAGGGGAAGATGACATTTGGCACATCGCCGACTCGTTCATAGATTTCGCGAGGGCTCATCAAATAATCTTGGGATCGATAGAGAATCTTCCAGGGTTCTTCAAGATCGAGGAGGGCAGCACCAAAGGCATAGACGAAACCATTACAAGAATTCAAAACACCGTGGTAAAAGAGCAGCCAACCCTCGTCGGTCTCGATCGGAACTGGACCGGCGCCGATCTTCGTCGACTGCCAGGCCGAAGCATTGCTCTTGATCGTACTCATCAAGTGTCGATGCATACCCCAGAATACGAGGTCCTCACTCTGGGAAATGAACATATCACCAAACGGCGTATGTCCCGTATCTGAGGGGCGAGAAATCATCATGTAGCGACCCTGGATCTTACGTGGAAAGAGGACACCATTTCGATTATATGGTAAGAGAGCATTTTCCATCTGATAAAAATGCTTGAAGTCATCGGTATAGGCGAGTCCAATCGTCGGGCCGTGGTAGCCATTACACCAGGAGATATAGTATCGACCATCGATCTTTACAACTCGGGGATCATAGCGATACTCATAGCGAAAGATTTCAGGATTCTCAGCCTCATTCTCGAAACTGAGGCACTCTTCTTCGATTTTCCAGTTAATTCCATCTTCACTAAATCCAATGTGGAGGTCCATCGAACGAGCCTGATCATCGCAGCGAAAAACGCCTGCGAAGCCCCCCTCAAAGGGCACTGAAGCAGAATTGAAAATGCTGTTCGAACGACTGAGAAGGTCCTGTGGGATAATCGGATTTTGCACCGAACGCCAAATAACCGCCTGGGATCCAGCAGGTCGTGCTTCAAAAGGAATATTCGGCAGGGCTTCGCCAATAATCTTACTCATCGAAAACTCCAATCTAAAAAACAGGGGCCCCCTTTGGAGGTCCCTGTTGACTGTACCTCGTCGCAACTCTAAGTAGAGGCGGACTAATTGTACAGACTTTTATCCAAGTGCACAGCTAGAACTGCCGCGCTTGGAAAACTTTAATTTATTGGGCTTCTCCGCCCTGTTCGACGAGGTAGTTGTCGATTTGCTTTTGCATCTCATCCATAACTGCCTGGAGACCAGAATTATCGAGATCCTCATACATATCTGATAGCATCTCTTCCACTGGCTTGTCGCCATTACCGGTCATGAGGTTTGCATAGTACTTCTCAACCGTGGCATTGCATGCGGCAATCTGGCTCTCAACTGGTTCTTGGTTGAAGACGAAACCGAGGAGCTTCGAGGCTTCAGCATCAGAAACCTGGCTAACGATCGTCTTAAACTGCTTGGGATCGGTATCTTCTGGCTTGTCTTCGTTCAGCCAAATGTGGAGGTATTCAAAACCGCCCTGACTGTAGGCTGGGACGTTATAACCATTATCAACACTGCCATCCTTATCCTTTTCACCGAGGCGACGGATAACATTGTCGACGCCATCAACTGGCTCGAAGGTTACATCTTCACCGTTGCTGCCCTTTGCTTCTTTAACGATCTCATATTCGACACCTTCGCGACCATAGGCGAGGAGGTTGCGGATCTCTGGATCGGTGTTGACGCGCTCGAGGTACTTAATCGCGGCTTCCTGCTTGCTGCTGCCTGCGTTAATGATCATGAAGGATCCACGGATTGAGTCGCCCGTAAGAACTGGGCCATAGCGGAGGTTGATCGTAACTGGGTGGCCTGAGCCGTTGCCCCAAATCGCTTCAGCGCCATCCCAACCCTGGGCGGAATAGAGGATCTCAGCGCCCTTTGGCAGCTGATCAGAAGTCTTCTGGTTGGCATCGGGATTGATGTAGCCCTTTTCTTTCCATTCACGGAGAAGTTTGAACTTGGCAACGACGTCTTCTTGCTTATAGAGGTTAATGACCTCCGTGGTTCCAAATTTAACGTTGAATGGCTGGTTGTTGAACTCATACTCACAGAGCATGGAGTTAATACCGTCATTGGCGAGCACGAAGGGGTAGCGACCAGGCTCATCGGCGATCGCTTCCTTTAGCTGAGGCATGACGGCGTCGAGATCTTCCATCGTCTTAATCGTCTTAATATCGACACCGGCCTTTTCTGCGACGGCCGTATCGATAACCCAGTACTGAGCAGCAGCACTGTCTTTTAACGCGGGAACACCATAAATCTGACCTTCAAATGAAACACCATCCCATAGGCTCTGAGGAATGTATTCCTTTAGCTTCGGGGCATGTTGTTCAAGCAGATCGTTCAGATAGGCGAAGTTGCCATTCTGGGCGTATTCCTGATAACCGGAAATTGGCGAACCAAAGGCGACATCCCACTCTTCACCAGAGGAGATCATACGGCTCATGTCATCGCCATATACACCCCAGTCATGGTAGTGATATTCGACCTGAATACCGTCTGAAGCCAATTTTTCATTAATCGCTGCCTGAACCTCTGCGAGCTTAGCAGGCTCGCCACCAATAGCGTGCACGCTTAAGGTCACCGGTTCGTCCGCTTTAAGCATGCTAGGCAAAGCGAAGCTTGCTGCAAAAGCGGTCGCCAGCAAAAATGCGTTCAACTGTTTTTTCATCTTCTTCTCCTTTTCATTGACGGTCTCCCGCCAAGGTTGATGATCCTTACTTCACATGGCAGACCATGTTCCATAACAAGTAATAAATTAGCCCTTCACCGCGCCAATCGTTAGGCCAGAGATGAAATACCTCTGGAAGAAGGGGTAAATACAGGCGATGGGGATGACGATGACGACAACCAGTGCCATGCTCATCGACTCTGGTGGAATCTTAACCGTTCCCATCGTTGAAGCCGTCTTAGAGGCCTCGCGCAAGTAGTTAATGTTGTTCTGAATCTCCATCAGCAAGTACTGGAGGGGCTTGAGATTTTTATTGGAGATAAACAAGGATGCGTTATACCAATCATTCCAATAAGCAAATGCGAGGAAGAGACCGATCGTCGCGAGAACTGGTTTGGAAATCGGCAGGACAATCGAGCGGTAGATCTTATATTGGCTTGCGCCATCAATCATCGCCGATTCAACAATCGAGTCTGGTACTGAGGACTGGAAGAAGGTTCGAATAATAATAATATTCCAAGTCGACACTGCCATCGGCAATATCAGAGCGAGAATATTGTTCTTCAAGCCGAGGAAGTTCGCCACGACATTGTAGAAGGGAATCATTCCACCGCCGAAGAGCATCGGGATCGTGATATAGAGGGTGATCGCACGACGATAGCGATAGCTCCGACGACTCAGGGTATACGCTAACAACGAATTGAAAATCAAACCAGAGATCGTCCCCAATACCGTGACGACAATCGATACGATAAAGGCATTAATGATCTCTGAGTTCGATCTGAAGAGGGCCATGTAAGCATCCCCAGAATACTCATGAGGAATGAACTGATAACCGTATAGTGCAAGACTGCGGTCCTTTGATAGCGAAACCGAGATAACCAGAATCAGCGGAATCACACACATCAAAGCACAAAGAATCATGAGCGCCGAAAAAAGCAAGTTGACGGGCTGGGAAACACGGTTATAGCGCTCGAGGCCAGTAAGTGATTTATGACGTTTGGACATCGTAGCGCCTCCTTAGAATAGTGCCGAGTCTTCGTCGACCTTCGTAACGATCCGATTGGCAATCATGATCGTGACAAATCCGAAGAAAGACTGGAAGAAGCCGGCTGCAGCGCCCATACGGATCTGCGATGGAGAACCGCCACGGACGATCTGATAGACGTAGGTATCGATGGTCTGCCAGACATTAACCAGCGTCGGGCTCTGGCGGGGAATATTCCAGAAGAGGCCGAAATCCGACGAGAAAATGCGACCGATTGCCATGATGAACTGAATGATGATAATCGTCTTTAAGGCTGGAATCGTAATGTACTTAATCTGCTGCCACTTCGACGCGCCATCGATCACAGCGGCTTCGTAGAAACTCTGATCGATCCCCGTGATCGCAGCCAGATAGACCACCGATCCGTATCCAATCCCCTTCCACTGACTCACGAAAATTAAGAGTCCGCGCCAGTACTTAGGACTGTTGTAAAAGGGAATCTTCGCGCCTCCCTTCGACGCAATCACCTGGTTGATAAACCCCTTATCATCGGATAAAAAGGCAAAGACAAAGAAGGAAACGACGACCCAACTGAGGAAGTGAGGTAAGAAGACCGCCGTCTGCGTCACCTTTTGCAAACCCTTACTATGGACCTCACTAATCATCAGTGCGAAAAGCACGGGCAGTGTAGCTCCCAGGATGATGAAGATGATGTTGTAGACAATCGTATTGGTGATGATCAGCTTCGCATCGGGTGTCGTAAATAGAAATTTAAAGTTATCGAAACCCGACCAACGGCTACGGAAGAGATTCTGAAAGAAGTTCTGCCCAGGCACGACCTTATAGTGTTTAAAAGCCATAAGTAAACCAGGCATTGGAAGATATGAAAAAATCAAGAACCAGAGTAGCGTCGGTAGTGCGAGAATCGTCAACTGACGATTATGACTCCCCTGCACACCGCCCCGTTTTCTCCTGCGAAGTTTAGTTTGGGCAAGAGCTTGGGCACTCTGGGTCCCCGTATCGGCTTCGTGTCGCATAGCATCCATCGGCGACTCCTCCCTAAACGCTTAAGTAGCAAAACGCTCAGTCTTATTAAAGGCATCTCCTCTCGGAGAAGTGGAAATCAATGCCGATCAGAGTTTGCGTCCCATTTAGCTACTTGGAAGCTAATAATTGGTGACGACTGGGTGAATTTGCATATTTCCATGACTGATTAGGAAGAAATCTTAGCACATTTTTCTGATTTTGTCGTAATTTTTATGTCCATCATAGGCATTAAAAAAAAAAGCCATCGGACATTTTGGATTTAGCGATCTAGAAAAACATCGATATATGCAATACTTAACAGCTTATTGGAATTTCATTTAAAATCGGAGCTTCCACGAACTAATTCTCGTAGACCCAGGCTTTTTGTAGTTTCGACAAAATGGACTCAAGATTAATACTTCGATTCCGCGAACTCGGCTTGCGTGGATCGTAGACCGTGCCCCGTCCCTCATGATCTAGATGCAGGAGTAAGTAGTAACCATTATCGAGACGATTGGAATCGGCCTCATCGCAGGACTCAATCAAAACGATCTTGCCTCGTGTACAAGCTGCTTCCAAGGCTGATCGCTGACTCGGTATCGATTTCAATGCGGGTAGAAACTGAGAAGCAAACGCATCGATCCCCTCTGGACTTGTTCCACTCTCACCAACATCGAAGGAAGACGCCTTCATATAAGCGGCAATCGCGAGTGGGTGAAGCCCCTGATTCTGATCAGACAGGGCCAGGCTCGCCAAACAGAGTGGTCCAGATCCCGAATCACCAAGAAAAACGCCATTGTATGGTTCAAAGGCCCAACGAGGATCGTACTGCGAAAGTGGCACGAGCCCGAGGTCACGTTTGGGGAATTCAAAGCTAAAATCTGCACGTTTTGGGCTAGGGCTGCGACTCAAGGCATAGACATAATCCACTGACTCGGGAAATGGCCCAATCAAATTTTTTCGCAACTGGTAGGCCTCTGACTTACCCTCCTGCAATTCAAGCATCATCTTCAATCGAATCGGCGTGTATCCAGCGCGAAACAAGTAGAACAAAAGTCCAACGGCAATAAAACTGGCTAAGATGAGACTGATTTTAAGGATGCGAAGGCCACGCTTAATCTGTTCTCGCAGCGAGCGTTTCGGACGTCGTCTTGCCTCCAGAGAACTTGGCTCCGTCGCCTCAGGGAAACGGCGATCTAAGGCCGTTGAGACCGTCTGATTCGGATAGTGATCGAGAGAAAAATATGAGAGATAGGGCGTTGCCTCGAGCTCAGGCCCATCCAAGTAGGGATTCGAACTTAAGTTCGCTGAAGCCGGCGAGCTCGTCTGTTTCCTCTGCTCTCCAGAGGCGATGTATAGATTCTCAAAAGGCGCTCGCGAGTCTGAGCTCAGGCCCCCATCCCCCATTTCGTCCAAAGTCGGCGTCGAACTGCGCCTTGCATCACGCAAAAAAGATTTTCTATCAGAGCGTAAATAAAGTTCAGCCGCAAGTTCGGGATCAATTTTAGCAAGCTGTGCCCAATCCTCGTCTTCGGCTGTTTCCCAAATTGAAGACACCGCGCTCGGCTGCGGACGAGACTCGAGTTCGTCGATCCGCCCTGAGCTCAGTTTAGGACTTTCGACCTCGATAAACTTCGCTTCCCCATGCAAGTCGGGAGAACGACTAGGCGCCTGCTGCGCCCCTTCTTCAAAAAAAAGCCTTTTATGGGAGCGTTTCGAACTAGGTTTCAGAGTAGGTTCAGCGAACAGGAAGTCAGACTTCGCGGCAGACGTATCGTCCCTCCGCTCAGACCGTTTGCTCCGCCGCCTCGGTCCATCTAAGAAATCAAAATTTCCTGACATTCTCTCTCCGCCTCTATCTCGAAATCACAAGTTCTCCAGGGATTATATTATCATGGCCAATCTGTCTCTTACTCAAATAGAAAGGCAACCCAATTGTCCCGCTCACGTTGTTCTCTACATATAAATCCCTCAGCTTCGATCGCCGCTCGGACCTCGCAAGCACGCTCAGAAATAACGCCTGAAAGAATGAGTTTTCCAGTTGCGCTCAGACGTTTTCGGTAACGTTCTGCAAAATAGAGGTGAAGGTCACTAATCAGATTTGCGACGATCAAATCATAGGCGCCCCCCTCTTCCTCTAGACTCGCCACCCGACTCGTGATCACCCTGCAATGATTTTTCTCAAAATTCCGCTGGGCAACACGAATCGCATTCGCATCGATATCACAGGCCTCAATCTCAGCCGTCGCAGCTAAGAGGCGATCCATGGCAATCGCGAGTATCCCCGATCCTGTTCCCAGGTCCAACGCCCGGCGAATCTGAGTACTAGAGGACTGTGTTAAATCTGAAATCAAGCCAGCACAGAGCGCTGTCGTCGCATGCATCCCCGTCCCAAATGCACTCTCCGGATCTAGCTCAATCTTCGCCTGCGAGCAATCCGGCTCAAAATCTAGCCAGGAAGGCACAACGACGAGGCCAGGGCAGAGATCGATGCGACCATAATGCGCCTTATACGCCTCGAGATAGTCGCATTCAGCAATCACCTTAGCTTCAAAGAAATAGTCTGGAACGGCGTCGAAAAAGCCCAGATAATTTCTGACTTGCTTCGAGATAATATCGTCTGCTTCGGCCAAACTATGCCGTTCTTCGACGATTGCCTGTCCGCCCGCTTGGGGATAAAAGCGTTCAAAGAGCGTAGCCTCATCGATCTGCATTTCCATCTCGTCTTCTTCACCTTCGAAATCGAAGTCGAAGATCGAACGTGCTTCTTTAAGGATAGCCACCTCTCCGTCCTCAAAAGCAAACCAGGCACGCACCCGGCCTGAACTTTGAAGGCCCTCGAGATAGGCTGGGTCGAAGAAAATAGAAACATCCCGATTCGCCCCTGACTCTCCATCGATTGGATCTTGAAGCAAGGCGATTGCATCGCTGGGATCCTCGACACTAACACCGAGGGCTCCAAGCCGACGCAAATAGAGATCGATGCCCTCTAAATACTGAGCATCGATCTCTAGATAAACTTCCCATAGCTGACGATTGGTCATAAGTCTATGTCCCCTATAGATTGAATAGTTCTTTTAGTTTTGAGAAAAAGCCTGGACGGTCCTCATACTGATCACTTGCAAGTTTTCCCTCGAACTGTCGGAGTAATTCCTTTTGTTCGTCACTAAGACGCTTCGGGACTTCCAGACGCACAGTACAGTAGTTATTTCCACGTACACCACTGCGTCGAGCATGCGGAATCCCCTTACCAGCTTGAGTTAAGACATCTCCTGGCTGCGTCCCCTCTTTTAACTTCACCCGCATTGGTCCATCAACCGTTGGGACTTCAATCTCTTCCCCCAGTGCTGCCTGGGCGAAGGTCACTGGAACGTCACAGTAAGTATCGTAGCCATGTCGTTGGAAAATCGGATGTGGGCGAAGGTGGATTTGAATGTAGAGATCTCCATAGGGGCCACCATCGGTGCCCGGATTCCCCTGTCCTCGTAAAGTCAAAGCCTCGCCGTCATCAATTCCAGCTGGAATTTTAACAGTCAGATTCTTCGTCTTCTTTTTTAAGCCACGCCCATGGCAATTGCTACAGGGCGTTTCAATCATCTTACCTGTTCCATGGCAACGCGGACAGACTTCGGTCGTCATCATCATGCCGAGCATCGATTTCTGCTGACGATGGATCTGTCCTCGACCGCCACAATCCGGGCAGGTCTTCACCTCAGAACCTGGCTCTGCACCAGAGCCATTACAATGGTCGCAGCGGTCATCGAGGCTAAATCGAAGCTCTTTTTCACAGCCCGTGACCGCCTCCATGAAGTCGATGCTCATTCGATATTGAAGGTCATCCCCGCGACTCGGTCCACTTCGACGGCCTCCGCCCCCAAAACCCGAGAAACCACCAAATCCACCAAAGATTGAACCGAGGATGTCATCGAAGTTGATATTCATATCCTGGTAGGATCCGAAGCCCTGACCATCGGCCCCTGCAAAACCAAAGCGATCATACTGAGCACGACGGCTTGCATCACTGAGGACGGCATAAGCTTCATTCGCCTCTTTAAACTTCGCCTCGGCTTCTTTATCTCCTGGATTTAAGTCAGGGTGGTGTTTCTTGGCAACCTTTCGAAAGGCCCGTTTGATCTCGTCCTCACTTGCCGTGCGACTGACACCTAACACCTCGTAATAATCTCGTTTATTCTCAGCCACCCTCGTCTCCTGTACTTCTTAAATGTTTTACTAATTCTTTCGTGATTGAAGCACGCAGCCTATAGGCCGCGTGCTCCTCAGATTAATTCCAAATTGAACTTATTGCTGTGGATCGTTCGAGCTGAAGTCCGCCTCGTACGTCCCTGGATTCTGACCATCAGTTCCTGGAGCAGCACCCTGAGCATTGAAGTCTGGGCCTGGAGCCGCGCCGGCCGCAGCGCCAGCCTGCTGATAGATCTTCCCACTGATATCGAATAGCTTCTGCTGAACCGTTTCAGTTTTTTCCTTCATCGCCTGAAGATCCTTACGCGAGATCGCATCATTAAGAGCTGAGAGCTCTGCTTCGATCGCGGTCTTATCTTCTGCTGGGACTTTGTCACCGAAATCTTTTAGCGTCTTCTGGGCTTGATAGGCAATGGTATTGGCATTGTTTTCCGTGTCTGCCTCTTCCTTACGCTGACGATCCTCTTCTGCGTACTGCTCAGCTTCCTTTACAGCACGATCAATCTCTTCGTCGCTGAGATTGGTCGATGCAGTGATCGTGATCTTCTGCTCTTTCCCTGTACCGAGGTCTTTTGCCGAAACATTGACGATACCGTTGGCATCGATATCAAAGGTGACTTCGATCTGTGGGATCCCGCGTGGTGCGGGCGCAATCCCGTCGAGGATAAAGTTACCAAGCGTCTTATTGTACTGCGCCATGCCGCGCTCACCCTGGAGAACGTGGATTTCGACCTGTGTCTGACCATCGGCAGCCGTCGAGAAAACCTGACTCTTCTTGGTTGGGATCGTCGTATTCTTCTCGATAATCTTCGTGAAGACACCACCTAGGGTCTCGAGGCCCAGCGATAGCGGGGTTACGTCGAGGAGCAATAAGCCCTTTACATCACCCGTTAGAACACCGGCCTGGATGGCAGCACCGATCGCAACACATTCGTCTGGATTGATCCCCTTAAATGCATCCTTAGAGAAGAAAGTCTTCACCGAGGTTTGTACAGCAGGGATACGGGTTGAACCACCGACAAGCAAGATCTTCTGAATGTCTGCTGGTTGCAATCCTGCATCTTGCAGAGCCTGACGCACAGGTCCCATCGTCGCTTCAACGAGCGAGGAAGTCAGCTCATCGAACTTCGCCCGGCTTAGGGTGAGGTTAAGATGCTTCGTACCGCTTGCATCCGCAGTAATGTAAGGCAGGTTGATGTTGCTCGAGGTCAAACCAGAAAGCTCGATCTTCGCCTTCTCCGCAGCGTCGCGTAAGCGCTGCATCGCCATCTTATCCTGACGCAGGTCGAGCCCCTCTTCGCGGCGGAACTCTTCAACCATCCAGTCGACGATCTTCTGGTCGAAATCATCACCACCGAGGCGGTTATTGCCGTTCGTGGCGAGAACTTCGAAGACCCCGTCACCAATCTCAAGAATCGAGACGTCGAAGGTACCACCACCTAAGTCGTAGACGAGGATCTTCTGATCTTCTTCCTTATCGAGACCGTAGGCGAGTGAGGCGGCCGTTGGTTCGTTAATGATACGTAGGACTTCTAAGCCAGCAATACGGCCAGCATCCTTCGTTGCCTGACGCTGAGCGTCACTGAAATAAGCTGGAACCGTGATGACGGCCTGAGTGACCGTCTCACCGAGGTAAGCCTCAGCATCACTCTTCAACTTCTGAAGGATCATCGCTGAAATCTCTTGGGGCGTAAACGACTTGTCTTCAATTTGAACCTTATGGTTGGATCCCATCTCACGCTTGATTGAGATAATCGTGTGATCGGGGTTGGTCACTGCTTGGCGCTTAGCCACTTGACCAATTAGGCGCTCATTATTTTTGGTAAAAGCAACCACAGATGGCGTCGTACGCGCACCCTCTGGATTCGGGATTACCTTTGCCTCGCCGCCTTCCATGACAGCAACACATGAATTCGTCGTTCCTAAATCAATACCAATAACTTTTCCCATAATTTCCTCCTGCGCTCAAAAGCGACTGTAAATTTCAAATCGATCTAAATCGGATTATTGTTTCGTTAAACGGTCGACTAATTTGCGACCTTAACAACACTGTGGCGGATCACCCGCTCACCGCGGCGATATCCCGTCTGGAAGACTTCAGCGACCTCGTTCTCGCCCAAAGACTCGTCCTCAACATGGAGAACGGCTTCGTGGAGCTCCGGGTCAAAGCTGCTACCAAGTGCCTCAATGCGTTCAACGCCTAAGCTGGCTAGAACCTCATTGGCCTGCTCCTGAATTAGCTTCAAGCCCTCTGCCACCGTCTTCACCTCTTCATTGCTCACTTGCTCAGCTGCCTTCTCGGCACGTTCGAGATTGTCGAGAACGGGCAACCAGCTGCGAACAACGTCGGAAACTGAATCATCGTAGAGAGCACGTTTCTCGCGGGCTGTACGCTTACGGTAGTTATCGTACTCAGCATAGAGTCTCAGATACTTATCCTCCCACTGTGCTTCAAGATCATCTTCCTCCACCTTAGACTCAGTTGAAGACTCTTGAGTCTCCTCTGAATCAAGTTCTGGCTTCACATCTTCGCTGCATTCGCAGGCGTCACCGCTCTCACAGCAATGTTCACAGCACTCGTTTTCGCTCTCTACTCGCTTATCAAAAGCCTTATCCTTCTTAGACTTCATACGTCCTCCTAGTTTCATCTCTTCGACGAGAGTCCCGTCGCCAGAAGTGCTCGGACCAGGGTCTTACCCTCACCGATTTCCATCTGTAGACGCTCTTCGTCCAAGAGCTCATTTAACAATAATCGTAGATAAGCGACTCGGCTTATCACCTGACCATAGTCCATACGCTTCGGGCCTAAGACAATGATCGAACCTGAGAACTTGCGTCCATAGCCGTATCGGCTGGCAATCAAGCTGCAAGAATCGAGCCCTGTAAAGCCGAGATCCGCCCCAATTTTAAGAACGAAGCAAGACTGAAAGGCATTTTGCAAACAGGGTCTTCTCCCATGCTCGCGGACAAAGGCGAGTGCCTCTGCCTCCCGGCGATTCTGCTCATACTCGACATAGTCTTCGATCGCCCCCTCTTCGGAAATCCAGCGGTAAAGACGCTGAGCCTCATGGCCATCCTGAAACTCAGGATACTTCAGCAAGCTAAACTCTCCGTCGAGATAGCGACTTCGCTTAAGAGCCGATCCGACACAAGCGATGAACTCCGAAACCAAGGACTCGAGGATCTGAACCGAAAAGCCCTGGTCTGCCAGTAAGTCCCAACAAAGCTGAGGCGCAATCGCTGTCAGCTTCTGGCCCTGAAACGCCTGTTCAAAACAGGTCTGAATCCGTCGCAGATCCTTCTCATGTAAGTGCGAATGACAGGCTGAGAGTCTCTCTTGGAGCCTCCCCCCCTTTAGCACTAAGAGGATGAGGATCTTGCCCGGCTCGATCATGAAAAAGCGTAGTTTTTCGAGCCGTTCATCCCGCCTCGGCTCACTCGTCATCAGGGCAATATAGCCTGTTTCCTGTTGGAGGAGGCGATTACTCTCCTCAACAAAGGACTCGAGGTGGAAGACCTCTGATCGAAGTCGATCCATGAGCCAGGGCAGTCTAAGTGGCTGCATCGATGCCCCGCGCATCAGGAGCTCTACATAGGCTCGATACCCCTGGTCGCTCGGTACGCGTCCAGCTGATGTATGAGGCGAAATGAGGTAGCCCGCCTGTTCGAGCGCCGCCATCTCATTACGCAGAGTTGCAGAACTAAGGCGAAACTGATGCGATTGAACGAGGGTCTTCGATGCAACTGGCTGGCCATTCGCGACGTATTCGTCGACGATCGCCATCAGAATGCGTTCTTTTCTCTCGTCCAATTTCATCTAGCCCTCCGTTTAGCACTCTTGCCGTTCGACTGCTAAATGATATTTTACGCCCTTTTTAGCGAAAGTCAAGAAAAGACAAATTATTTTTATCTGGCGTGCATTCTCCCCAAACTAAATGAGATCAAGCGCAATCTGATCAGCGAAGTCGAGTCCCTTTTCACTGAGGATATATTGACCTTCGGGGAGAGCTTCGAGGAGACCCAAGCGATGGTGCTTCTCCAAAGCCGCCTGAAGAGTTTCAGGAAGCTCACAAGCAAATCGTCTTTGAAAATCGCTGCCAGCAAAGGGTCGTAGTAGGCGCAGGGCAAAACAGACTTGCTCGCGCATCGCCTCCTCCCGATCGACAAAGAGATCCTCGCTATATTGATGGGTGATGAGTTCCTCAGGGAGTTTGGGGTTAATGCGACGATGCCCCGCCAGATATGAGGCGGCCCCGAGACCAAAGCCATAGTAATACTCACCAAGCCAGTACGCTGCATTGTGCCTGGAATATTGATGATTACGTGCGAAATTAGAAATTTCATACTGTTGGTAATCATGTTGTCTGAGGCAGCAAAGAGCCGTATGAACCAATTCTCGCTCTATGTCTTCATCAGGCAGTTCCACCAAGCCCCGCTGATGGGCACAGTAGAGCGGGGTGTCTTCTTCGAGGATTAGCGAGTATGCGGAAATGTGTTCGAAGCCAAGATCGGCAAAGGCTGCAATCGACGCTTCGATCATCTCCGAACTTTGCCCAGGAAGGGCTAGGATGAGGTCTGCGCTGAGATTCGTGAAGCCCTGTCTTCGAGCCTCGCGGCTAAGGGCCTCAACATCAGAGAAGCGATGCAGGCGGCCAAGACGACGCAAAAGATGATCTTGTATGGCCTGGACACCGATACTAAGGCGGTTAAATCCCGCCGATCTCAGTAGCCCAAAGTCAGTCTGCCTTAGAGTTTCAGGATTCATCTCGATGGTTATTTCTGCGTTGGGAGCTATGGAAAAAGTGGAGTCCAGAGCATTGAGAATTCGGCAGAGGTCTGCACTTGGCAATACAGTCGGCGTTCCCCCGCCGAAGTAAATGGTCTCGAGCCCCTGGCCAGAGGTATTCGGATACTGTAACGCCGTGGATTTAATCTCTTGAATCAATAAATCCGCATAGTCCTCGGGATGGCAGTTGAGCCGTCTTTGTTGATTGGGTGAATATGAAAGGAAGTCACAGTAGATGCATTTGTGGAGGCAAAATGGAATGTGGATGTACGCCGATAGCGCTGGACGATCGACTCGATAGGCGCGCGCTCGAAAAGGGTAGCTCGTCTCGAGCGAATTGAAGAGGTCATGGGGAATTCGTTGATTCATCGATTTTGTGGATGGACTTTTTGGCGCAGAGCTTTTCGAAGCTTGCGGCGAAAACTGATATACGATGGCGATTGGTTGTGTTCAGCATCAAGTAGCGGGCTGATTCTTTCCGCCCAGGACATTTTATAACGACCGACACTTGGGTAGCCTTCTTCAATAATCTGCTCTGCACGCTTCCCTTCTAGAACCCGACAGAGGTATTCCCAGGTCCCACAGACCGAATCCTGCTGATATTGCTGATAGAGCTGAGCATCGTAGTCGGGATAGGCGGATGCAATCGCTGCTTCGTCGGCGAGCATCCAGGACTCCAACTCTTCGACCGCTATCGCGATAATCGCTCGACGGCCCTGGTAATACTTCCCCAAGACAGTTTCTATCTGCTCTCGCAGCTCTTCGGGATCATTGCGATCGGAATCAAAACAGATGATAAGCAAATCCGATTCGACATCTAAGATACGGCGATAAGCACGTAGCTTGGCAGGCAAAAGATCAAGTAGGCCCCCCAACAGTGGCGACGGCTCAGCATCCCAGTTACGAGGTAGGTGTCCAAGTCCACGATGGGCCCGAAGATCGTTCGTAATATCCAGACCGATCTCCGCTTCGAGACCACTGAGTTCCTGCTCACAGAGGCTACGAAAGATCAGCGCACCCGAGCGATCCTCGACGAGGGCCTCAACGTGCATCATTTCAAATCTCCCCGCATCCCGCATCAGAAATAGCCACCATACCAGAGTTGCGAGAGGTAGACCCCTTCGTGGAGCATCTCGCGAACGAGCTCGTTTTCAGCGAGGCAATAGGGCGGCTTAATCACGGCCCCGCCCGACTCATCTTCAGAACGCTGGAAGCACCAGATTTCTTTAGGACTGAAATGGTCGAGGAAGTTCGGATAGTGAGATGTTAAGAATATCTGCGAATTTGAAACCTCGTGGGTGACCCGCCGAATGGCAGCAGCCAAGATTTCAACATTGTCGGGATAGAGATTCTGTTCTGGGCTTTCAAAGGCAAATATGCTGCCAGACCTCGCCTTTTGCAAGTGGTCGAGAATAACGAGGGCGCGCTTCTCAGCACCCGAAAGATCGGACAGTGTCTGTTTTAGCGAGCGATTTCGCTTGAGATCCGCATCCAATTTAGCGAGGATATGCCCCGCCTCCCGCTGATGAAGAGCCAGATGCGAATTGTGTTTAACAATATCTCTGATATCTGGGAGCTCTAGTGATTCTAAATTCGAAGCAAGATCCAGATGGAGGTCCAACTCGATCCCTGATAAGAGCTCGGCAAAACGGTCAATCGCGGCCGAGTCCGATTCCGAGAAATAAGCTCTTAGTGGCTCTAAAGCAGATGATTTCGCCTGATTTTGCACGAGAGCGGCTACAGGACGATTATCCCAAGTGGGATCGAGTGAAAAATCCTCATGCTTGGAGAGCGCACGCAATCGATTCCGGCGACGATAAAATAGAACCTCCGTCGGAGCCAATTCATCGGCCTCGATGGCATCAAGCGCAAAACTGCGTCGTTTCCCCGCACAGAGTTTGATGAGCCCAAGTTCAATCGATGAAACGCTGAGGGCTTCGGCAAGTATATGCATCGCATCACTTCGCGTTTCGCCAGGATCGAGTTCATCCAATTCAAGAGCCAAGTCGTAGCGATAAATTTTCCGATGCTTGCGATCGAGGAGGTAAACAATCCATCGCATCACCCGCTCTTCGACCCGGTGAATATGACGAGGCCGCATGCCAAGGATGGCTTGCGGCGCACGCGTCATCGTCAAATACGAATCCTCACTCACTGGAATCGGTTCACTAAAGAGTAGGCTGAGACAGTTCAGGGCAGTCAAAATCGTACTCTTACCCGACCCGTTGGGTCCGATTAAGGCAGTGATCGGCGTCAGCGGATAAATCCGCTTTAGAATCTCCCGCCGCGATTCTGGCTTCGTCAAATAATGGGCTAGTGCTTGGCTCTCGAGACCGAGGCGAAGCTGTGATATCCCCCCGAAATTTCTTGCCTCAAAGCCAACTAGCATACTAACTCTCTCCGTTTTCCTTCGTCTCAGCAGCAATCTTACCCGCAGAGATCAGTGAAGTTAAGTTCTGGATCTCGCTAGGAATGATCAGTTTCGTCGCCTTACCATCAGCGACTTTTTCGAGGGCATCCAAACTACGTAGGGCAATCAGGGCATGGTCTGCTTCAACCGACTTAATCAAGTTCAGGGACTCCATCTTCGCGCGGGCCACCGTAAGCATCGCCTCGGCCTCACCCTCAGCTTGGAGAATCTGAGCTTGCTTCTCACCCTCAGCAACCCGGACCTTTGATTCTTTTTCAGCCTCAGCCATGCGGACCATCTCACGCTTTTCGCGCTCAGCCTTCATCTGCTTCTCCATCGCATTGCGAATTTCCTTTGGTGGAAGGATATTCTTCAACTCAACACGATTGACCTTAATCCCCCAAGGATCCGTCGCTTCATCAAGGATGATTCGCATCTTGCCGTTAATCAGATCACGGCTCGTCAGGGTTTCATCCAATTCCAGATCACCAATGATATTTCGCAGGGTGGTCGCTGAGAGATTTTCAATCGCCAGAATTGGACGCTCAATACCGTAGGTATATAAAACAGGGTCCGTGACTTGGTAGAAGACAACCGTATCGATCTGCATCGTAACGTTATCCTTCGTAATAACGGCTTGGGGCTCGAAGTCGGCAACCTGCTCCTTCATCGAAACAGCCGATTTCACACGTTCAATAAATGGAACCTTAAAGTGAATCCCCGTCTGCCAAGTCGATTTATATGCGCCGAGTCGCTCGATAATCTGGACAGATGCCTGGGGCACAATTCGCACGCAGCGACTGATGACCCAAAGAAGCACAACAATGAGGATAATCAGTCGAAGTTCTGGACGCTCTAGAATCGCACCCTCCGACCTACGAGCAAGCAGCAAGTTCATTAAAAGCATGGAATTCATTTCTAAGCCTCCACTTCATTTATCGGTTCTACTATCGCCCGGACGCCAGCTATTTCGACGACGCGGACCTTTTCCCCAGATGGGATGTATTGATCAAAACGGCTAAGCGCTGACCACCGTTCTCCTCGCACACAAACCAAGCCCCGACGTTGAACGTTGTCGATGCTTTCGATCACTTCAGCTTCTGCACCAATAATCCGGTCATAATTCGTCGCAACCGTGGATTTACGTCCGAAGATGAGGCGATCTTTATAGCGAAAGAATACTAGAAAGGAGACGAGAGAGACAATCGCAAAGCAAATAATTTGTGAAACGAAGCTCAGGCCTAAGGCCGCAGCCCCAGCAGTAACAAGCGCGGCCACGAGGAACCATATGGAAACGAGAGCCACTGTCATCGCCTCAGCCACTGCGAATATGGCCGCTACCACTAACCAAAAGATCCAGTACTGCACTCCATAAATCATATTAGACTCCTGTCATATCCGAGCGATTATTCTGCGTCGATCCGCACAGCAACCCCGTCGCTACAGCCCTTACGTAGAGCGCCGAGGCATAGGAACGCGACCGTATTAACTCGCCGCTGCAACTGATTGCGATCGAGGATCCGCTCGAGGCGTGCACGATTATCATAACTTGTTCCAGACACGCGACCACCGCTACTCGAAAAACTCGGGTTGCGGTTCTCGCACTGGTCAGAAAAATCCTTACCATTGTAATCGTATGATTCAACGAAGGCACAGGGGATTCCCAACTCATCTGCAACTAAATAATCGGATCGATTATAGCTAAATTCACGATATAGAGTACGCGCTTGCGTCAGTGGATTGGGAACATCAAAAATCGATTCATTCAGGAGGAGATCCTCGCCATTATCGTAGAGCAAACCCGTTTCAAGCGAGACATCCGTCATCTCATAAATCTTGCGGCGCAAGAGATACTTACGGTCACTATCGATTGCCTGCCAACCTGCGTGGACATAGAGCGAATCGCCCGCATAAATATTTCTCAACTCATAGAAACAGTCGATATTGTCCAGTTCCTCATCACTGAAGTGCGCAAGCAACTGACGGGTTCCCTCATAGTTATTACCCGAGGCCGCAACAAAGGCGAGCGTCACGTCATAACCGAGGTTCTCATTCTTCAACAGCTTGGCCAGGGTCAAAAGAGAAGCGATCCCCGAAGCATTATCAGATATCCCCTCCAACTCACTAGCCTCATAGACGACTTCGCCACGATTCTCGGCACGGGCCCAGGCAAAATCGTCGGGCTTCGCCTCACCGTTTTCATCCGTCTCAGTCGGCACCGTCTCTTCACTTTCGCCGGGTGTCTCACTCGGCTCCGCCTGTGCCTCTTCAGTACATAGACGAGTTGCCAAAATCACCTGGCGCGAGAAGATATGTCCATAAATCTGCCCCTGATCTGGCTCGACGTAGAGCTTATCAATGAGATTCACAGGTCGATAGCGAAATCCACTTCCTGGAATTTTTACAATAATATTCGAGACGCTACTGCCATTCGACGTGAAAGTCTGACGTTCCGGATGGTAGCCCAATGCGGTCAGGGCATTAAAGACCATCTCGCCCGCTGCCTGCTCCTGGCTCGAACCTGAGGGTCTCGGGCCGAGAGCTGCGATCTGATTCGCGATCTCAGCGCCATAACTTCCGTAATCCGCCAGCTTCTCATCCTCCCGATCTTCACCGCAAGCACTCAGGGGGAGAATCATGAAGGCACAGAGTAAAAGCAGAGCGAGACTACGGAATATTGCCGATCTCGGCTTCCCAGAGTTTGACGATGCGCTCAAGCGCTGTGTATTCACTAAATTTAATGATGCGCATGAGCGCTGCCTAACGATCATTCAAAAAATCCTCACACGAGCTAAAGTTAGATTGTTATTATACACCAAGAAGAAGTGGGGATTTTTGCCTGTCCCTCTGAACTAGGAGGCTGAATTGACTAAACTAAGCCATTCAAATCGACGCAGTACAGAGCAGCACAGCTCCGTGAATACACTGAGCTTTTCCGCCCGGAGATGGGCGCTCATCTTACTTGCTTGCCTCAGTCTTATTTACCTCTCTCCAATTATGCAAGTCGCTATATACGCTGAGAGCGATGGCCACACTTCAGAGCCTTCGAAACGGGAGGAGCCCATCGAGGATCTCGTCCCAGCTCTAGCGATTGACCAAGATGCTACCGCCTTTAACCGAGATCCCTACCGCATCGCTTCACAAACCACAGATCCAAACGGCAGTCTAGATATCTCTGCCAACACCCTGCTCGTCATCGAAAATGATCATCAGATCCCCCTCCATGCAAAAGAAGCTCAGCTCATCCGCAACTCGCCGCTCGCCTTCCAGCTATGTCTCGCGCTCTGCGTCATCGATCGCTTCAGCGAAAACGATGAGGTCGTCGCCGCCGCCCTCGTCAACAACGAGCTGGATCCAAACTTCAAGTTAAAAGCGGGCGAGTCCTATCCAGTATCCTACCTGCTCTACGGTCTACTCCTCGAAGATAGCCTCAACGCCCGACTCGCCCTCTGTCAGGCCCTCGCGGACAGCGAAGCCAACTTAATCCAGATGATGAATAAAAAAGCCAGCGCGCTGAATCTTCTCGATAGCAAGTTCTATGCCATCCCCCTACCTCGAGCGGAAAATCGTAGTCAACTTTACGCCCCCTACTTATTAAAGGACTATAACTCATCTCGAGAAGCCTCAGTCAGCACAGCAAAGGATTGCCTTGTCTTCTATCAGAATGCGATGAGTTCCAAGCGGCTCTCAACGATTTTAAAAACTCGCGACTATTCCTACTTTTCTCTAAACATTTTACGTTTATTTAAAAGCCGTCTCGCCCTCGCCTTCGACCTCTTCGCTCCCGAGATCGAATCGGCCGCCTATTCCGAATCGCCAGATCACTTCGACCTCATCATCCAGACCAACGAAGGTGGATTTCGCCGCATCAGTTTCCTCTCCTATAATTTTAGCGACCGCGATGTCGACCTCCAGCGGGCTCTCAACGATTACCGCCGTCTAAACGATCGCGTCTCAAAGATTTGGGAAAACACCCTTCTCTTCTATACAGGGCAAGCCTACGTCGATAAGCTCAACGTCGAAGGGCGCGAGGTTGGCTTGAAGATTAATAAAGAAGTGCGCTATGTCCATCCCGTGGGTGAGTTGTTCATTCACGACATGCAGATCCAAGACTTATCCAGCGAGCAATTGAGTCTCCCCATCCACCAAAATCAGCTTGTCGCCCGACTCAACATTCACTTAGAAAACGGAACCTCCCTACTCTGTGACCTAGAAGCCAGCGAAACCGTGCGCGCAGAAGTCCGTTTTGGTCTCCTCGTCGAACTCCACGATCGATACCCAATTTTGATT
>JAUNVS010000079.1 GCA_030537565.1 Eubacteriales bacterium
GTATTCATAGCGTTGCTCGGGAGCAAGATGAGCTGCCGCCTTCATATAAAACATGTGATAACAACCCGCATAAGTACAGGTCCAGTGATTCCATAGCCATTGGCTTTCTAATACGAAATCGCCCATGAAGAATCCCCCTAGAAATGTTTTTATGTGTTCATTATACGCTGTAGAGCCGATATAAGTGGCAGAATGTCGTGGTAAAAGGAAGAAGACCTCACCTGTAGAGCACCTGTTCGTACTTGAGGATTTTTGCTATGAAAAAAGATGATGAAGCCTTGTTTCTTCAGCTATATATTCAGCGCATCATGTTTAAGGTTTAATCTTAGCTTGTCTATAGCTCAGACATCGTCATGCTTCAGACTGTAGACTACACACATGACTAATATAGAAGTAATTCACGGTGACGGAATCGTCCTCACTCCTATAACTGAAAAAGATATTGACTCGATAATTACCGCGTATCAAGACCCTGAGATTCAGAAATGGACTACAGTTCCCACTGATGGTGCAGAAGAAGATGCACGCGAATTCATCGAAGTCTACGGCCCTGCAATCGTTCTTCAGGGAGGTATGGTATGGGGGATTCGCCAAAAAATTGATGGTGAACTGATAGGTGCCATTGATATTCGAAAATGGGAAGATCGTTGTTACGATGTGGGGTACTGGATACATGAGAAATATCGCAGCCAGGGATTTTGCGAAAAAGCACTGAATCTCGTTTGTGATACTGCATTTGACCATTTTAAAGCAACTCGTATCTCCCTGGTGATATGGAAGGGCAACTGGGCAAGTTGGCGACTTGCTTGGAAATGTGGTTTTCGTAAAGAGGCAGACCTTCGTAATGTGTGGATTGAAAAATTTAACGAAACGCGTACTGTCCTTCTTGCTTCGCTTACTCCACACGATCCACGACAACCCGTTATTCCTTGGGACGGACCCACAGGAGCTACGCAATTAGCCGATCCTCCGCCCTCCGAGAAAGATCCCGAAGGGTTGGTCAAACAGTTTCACCATGTCTATGGCATGCCAATTGTCACCGATGGAGCAAATGTGGATTACGAGCGCGTTCACATGCGTATGTCACTGATATACGAAGAAGTCACGGAGCTGACAGCTGCACTTTATGGTGAAGAAGCAGAACAAATTGTTGAAGAGGCCTTTAAGCGGGCTATGGATGCAGATGATGGGCGACGTGATGTTGTTGAGGTTGCCGATGCCTTAGCTGATTTAATTTACGTTATATACGGAATGGGGCTTGAATCTGGGATTAATTTGCCAGCTGTTTTGCGTCAAGTTCAGGCCTCAAATCTTTCCAAGCTCGGGGAGGACGGGAAACCGATTTATCGCGAAGATGGAAAAGTTTTGAAAGGGAAAGATTTTTTCCCTCCAGATGTCGCCGGTGCACTCGAAGAACATGTGACAGAAAACTGGTGAAAGTCAGAAAATTTTTATGAGATGACACTTTTCTTAGAATTGCTAACCAAATTGTGAGAAGACCGCGGTTATTTCTTAGCAAAAGTTCGCAAAGTAACATAGACTATTTATTAATAGGGTTTATACCTTCATCATGACAGAACGACGATTCGGTATCGTATGATGCCAGAATCAAACAGATCGATTTTGATAAAAGATGTTGCGAAACCTACAACATTTCTTATCTAAAATCGAGACGTTGGGCGTCAGCCGTGAGACAATAGCAGAAAGTACTCAGGAGGTAAG
>JAUNVS010000080.1 GCA_030537565.1 Eubacteriales bacterium
GCGATGGATATAAAATCCGAGATGAGGAGCAGAGCCGTTACAGTGCTCTTGATGAGAGTGCGATTAAAGACATGGATATCGATGAAGTTGGGATGCAGGCATTTACGCATAAGAGTGTGCGTTCGCCCTTTAACTTCATTAATGAATCTGAACGCGTGGCAAAAGATATCATGAAACAATCCGCTGAGGCCTTTGATCCTAAGATGGTTGAGGGGTCAGGATTGGAGAATTTCGTCGATGCGACGAAAGCCGATACCTCGGGCGCTGAGACAGAAGCTAAAACACTGATACCTGATGTGGCTGAGATCGTTTCGTCGGATTCAGCTGAGACACTGAGTTCGGATCAAGCTTATCAGAGTCCCAAATCGCCAGTTCAGGTTCGACGTCTAAGCCTCGAGCATGATCCAGATGAAGATCAGTAATACTAGAATCGGAAAGGTCATATTCAATGCCTAGATTTACATACTCTCTACGTGAAAGTTTGAAGAATATGGTTCGCCATCCGCTTGTAACGATCGCGTCCATCACCACGATTGCACTAACCTTGCTCATCGTTGCACTTTTCAGTGTATTTTCGATCAATGCGAGCGCGATTTCTAAGCGGCTCGAGCAGAGTCCACCCGTCGAAATTTATACGGATATCGGTATTGATTCGGAGCAGTTGGATGCCTTAAAACAGCGGCTTCGTGATTGCGATATGGTAAAAGACTCCACGTACTACTCGCCCGAGCGAAATCTGGAGATCTATCGCGAGAGCATGGGCAACAATAGCCGAGCCCTCGAGGGTCTCAGCGCCGATCACCTGCCACATTCATTCATCATCCATTTGCGTGATGCTAGTCAGGTGAAGGCCTTTCAGATCGAGGCCTATAAGTGGGTTGGGGTTCGCAAGGTCAGTTATGAAGGGGAAGTCATGAACTTCCTCGGTGGCACACGCCGCTTTGTAAACGTTGCTTCGATCACTGCCTTTATCGTGCTCTGTATCATCTCGTTCTTTATTATTTCGAACATGGTCCGAATTTCTGTCTTGGCTCGAGGCCAAGAGATTTCGATCATGAAGTACATAGGTGCGACGACCTCTTTTATTCGTAGACCCTATGTCATCGAGGGAATCCTCGTGGGGATTCTCGGTGCGGTTTTCGCGTTACTTGCTGTTTTCTTCACGTATCGAGCGGTCTATGAGCGCTTGATGCGTGGTGTTTCACCGACTGATACCCTCGCAATGGTGCCGATAAGTTCATTGATGTTGAGTATTTCTGTGGTGTGTTTTGTGTTAGGATGTTCAGTCGGAGCGATCGGAAGTGCGATTTCCGTTCGCCGCTATGCAAAAGTCTAATTCGCTGAAACTTTCGAATTTGAATTGGACTTAGGAGGTTTTTTCTGAATGATACGCAAACGTGTTTGCAGTTCTATTCTAGTGACAGCGCTCGGTTTTGGCCTGATCGTAGCACCCCGGCCGATACGTGCCGAGGTCGATTGGAAGTCGAAGGAAGCCCAGGCTCTGTTCGAAAAGCAGAATATTGATTATGAAATTACGCTTGCTCGCCAAGCGCTCGCTGCTCAGCAGAGCAGCTTCGAGGCTCAGGAAGCTAAACTTCAGGAGCTCCGCGAAAACGGTGAGATCCTCGATAAGGAGTACAAACTGCTCTATAAGCAGCTGAAGAATGCCAAGCATGAGGTTAAG
>JAUNVS010000081.1 GCA_030537565.1 Eubacteriales bacterium
CGAAGCGATATTTTTTTGCCTTTTTTTGGCTTCCTCCATTTCTAAACTGACGTCTAGGAGGTGGATTATGAAATGGAAGCGTCTGAGAGCATGGCTTTCGGTAAAGAAGGGATCGGCGTACCTCTTGATCGGCCTTGGCCTAGCGATCCTATATGGGATCTTGAGCTTACTGATTAATGGGCAGGGCAGGGGGGAGGCTGCAGACGGGCTGCATTTATTTGCTTCGAAGCAGAGCACGGAGGTCTCTGATGCCAGTGAAGAGGAGTCACGTGCTCAAGCTTCGGCGATGGTAACGACGCAGTCATCGACAGTTGGTTCCAGTACAGACACAGAGGCAGTGACAGAGACTAGTGGGACTGACGCAGCGTCTGAGTCCCGAAACGATGGGATCTCTGTGCAGGAGCGCCCCGTCTACATCACAGGGGCGGTCAAGCAGCCTGGTGTCTATCAAATGGGGAAGATGGGCCATCTCTATGAGTTGGTAGATCGGGCTGGTGGCCTTTTGGAGGAGGCAGATGTTCGACAGCTAAATCTGGCGATGCCGATTGAAGCTTTAGCTCACTATGATATTCCCTTTGAAGGCGAGGAAGTCAGTATCGAGGGAAGGGCCTTCGACACTACGAGCGCGGAAGCTCGTGACGCTCAAAATTATTCGGCCAAACGAGAAGAGGATGCCGGCATGGAGAAGCTGGCATCCTCAGGGAAGATTGATTTAAATCGAGCAAGTCGCGAGGAACTATGTCAAGTTCGCGGTATCGGTCCTAAACTCGCCGAGGCGATCATCCAGTATCGTGAACAAGTCGGTGCTTTTAAAAGTCTTGAGGAACTCAAGCAGGTGAAGGGGATTAAGAATAAGAAGTTCCTAGATATCTCTGAAGGGTTGTATATCGAGAGCCCCTAGGCTGTCTATTCGTTGTGAATCGCTTTCAGGGGGGAGAGACGCATCGCTCGGCGCGCTGGAGAGAATCCAGCGATAACGCCAATCAGGGTGGAACAGGCGATTGCTATTGGCGGTAAGTAGGGTGGAATGTAGGGTTGGAAGAGCTCTGACTGGACCCCGTTAATGATTAGCGATCGTATGAGAAAGGAGAGGGCGACTCCGAGAATACCTCCGATTAAACCGATCATAGCGGACTCCATGAGGAAGAGTGAGCGGATTTTGCGCATACTACAGCCGAGAACTTTGAAGATGCCGATCTCTTTTGTTCGCTCGTAGATGGACATCATCATTGTATTGGCGATGCCAATGGCTGCGATGAAGAACGAGATGAAGCCGATGCCGCCAAGGAATAGCTGGACAGATGCCATCTGACTGCGCATTTGTTCGAGATATTCGACGGAGCTTGAGCAGAAGTATTTGCCCAGTTCGTTCAGTTCCTTATAGAGTCGCTTGGTGTCTTCGATTGAATTTGTACGAACTCGCAGTTCCGAGTAAGAGATTGGGCCAGCAGGCTTGGCTCGGGGGGTGTGCTTCTGTCGAGGAATTGCGTAGCCTTTGAAGTAGTGTTGTAAGAAAGGCTTCATCTCCTCGAAGCGGGCACAGATTCGTGTATTCATTTCATCATAGGTATAGATCTGAACATCGCCCTCTTTTTTCTTTTCAGGGGGGATGGGGCGTTGCATGATGCCAGCTACTTTTATGATCTGTTTTTTTAAGGTCGGAGGGACGAAGCTGCTTTG
>JAUNVS010000003.1 GCA_030537565.1 Eubacteriales bacterium
TCAGCTTCCTCAAGGGAGCGAACGGTACACTCAGCACCACAGAGAAGACGGGTCTTGCTACGGTTGAGTACTACGTCAACCCAACGGCGAAGAAGACCATGGCAGACGTCACAGCTCCGACCATTGTTCCAGAAACAGGTTACAGCGTTGGAGACCCAGCTTGGAAGGATGCTACAGAAGCCGCACTCGACACGGCAACAGCCATCGATAAGGACTTAAGCTACACGGCTCAGTACAAGAAACTTGCAGACATCATTGGACCCGTGGATCCCACGGATCCAAAGAAACCTGAGAAGCCAGAGGGCTATGTAACCGTCAGCTTCCTCAAGGGAGCGAACGGTACACTCAGCACCACAGAGAAGACGGGTCTCGCCACGGTTGAGTACTACGTCAACCCAACGGCTAAGAAGACCATGGCCGACATCACGGCTCCGACCGTTGTTCCTGAGACGGGTTACAGCATTGGTGATCTGGCCTGGAAGGATATCGCAGAAGCAGCTCTCGACACGGCAACAGTAATTGATAAGGACTTAAGCTACACGGCTCAATACAAGAAACTGGATGACATCATCGGCCCTGTTGACCCAGATAATCCAGGAGTGGATGATCCAGAGAAACCTGCCACGCACGTCACCGTCACCTTCGTAGCTGGCGAGCACGGTACCATTGCAGGCAAGCGTGTTTACTACGTCAATCCAAAAGCAGGCAAGACGATTGCTGATCTTTCAAAGCCAGCGATCACGGCTGCAGCCGGTTACACCCATACGGGATGGGATCTTGCAGATACAACTGCGATCGATAAGGATCTAACGGTCACCGCGAAGTACGAGGCAGTAGTTGTCGTACCAGACATCATCGGACCTGTAGACCCAGATAATCCAGGTGCGGATGATTTAGAGAAACCTGCCCCCCATGTCACCGTGACCTTCGCAGCCGGTGAGCACGGTACCATTGCAGGTAAGCGTGTTTACTACGTCAATCCAAAAGCTGGTAAGACCCTTGCTGACCTCACCAAGCCAGCGATTACAGCCGCAGAAGGTTACACACATACGGGCTGGGACCTCGCAGATACAACTCCGATCGATAAGGATCTAACGGTTACCGCGAAGTATGAGGCGAAGGCGCCCGCCAATGCAGCTGACCTGATCCTCGTCAATGAAGTCAGACTTCTTCCAGGTGAAGCGCTATCGGCAGAGCAGATCATTAATGCGGTTATCCTTAAGACGGAGCATGCAATTGGTGAACAAGCAACGCTGACAAGTAAGCAGCTTGCAGAAGTATTTGCGCCAGGTAAGTCCGAGTACGCTGTTCAGATCAGCATGACGGTCAAAGGAGATGCCTATACCTGGACCGTCTGGGTACCTGTAGTAGAAGTCGAAAGTCAGGCAGGAACGGATGCAGAGTCCTCAAAGGGCTACCAGCTGCAGACGAATGGTCTCGTACGAGAGATCACCGACAATAGTGAAACGATTACAGAACAAGAGATCCTAGCCGCCTCGCGAGTGATTCTCGCAGGCAATAATGCAGGCCTGACGGCAAATATCAACATGACTGACTTTGGCCGAGTCAATGCCAAGATCACAACCATGAAAGCCTCAGATGCGTCGGCTCAGATTTCAGAGTATGTAACAGTAAGCTACACCCTTGAATCAGAGGGTAAAACAAAGGCTGAGTTGTTCAGTGAGGGCACTCAAGCAGAAATTAATGGCCCAAGCAGTCCAACGAAGGAGGAAGTAGAAGCCAGTGTCAGTACAGCCCTCGCAGATCAGGATGTAACGGTCGGAGAGGCCGTAGAGGGTACTAATAACGAGTGGACAGTCCCCGTTACCTTTAACGCCGACAAGTCGACTGCAAAACTAAGGATCCGCATCGTAGAACCAGCGGAGGGCGAAGAAAGCGCTAACCCCGAAGGTGAAGATGATGGCACATCCGAAGGTGAAGGTGCTGGTAAGACAGATGCCGAAGCTGGAGATCCTGGTAAGGCAGAAGGTGGAGACACCGGCACATCCGAAGGTGAAAACGCTGGTAAGACAGAATCCGAAGATACTGGCAAAGTTGAAGGCGGAGATGCCGGTACATCCGACGGCGAATCAGGCAATACCGAAGGCGAGTCAGGCGATGAGGGAGAGTCCAATCCTGAGGGCCACGTCAGAGTTACGGGAGACCGTCAGGCGAAGGTCCGCACTGCAGGTGAGAGTGCTGGTGCACCGAAATACCAATACACGGTGACAGAAGTAAGTAAGGCAATGCCCACAGTTCGTGAGATTAAGACCCCTGTCTTCCTCTTCCGTAAGGCAAAGCCCACCCCAGAGCCGACTGAATCGAAGCCAACGGAGACGAAGCCAACGAGCACGACCACCACGACGACTCCAACTGCTCCAACGGCTCCAACGACGACGAAGCCAAGCCGCCCGAGCTACAGGCCAACAAGCAGTCAGTACGCCGATCCGACAACGACTATTGCACGTAAGCCCCTAATTCCATCGACGGGTGAGGCAACAGAAGTCGCAATCCCGCTCATCCTCCTCGGCTCTGCTGCAGCCTTCCTCGTAAAGCGCAGAAAAGCCTAGAGCCTAGATAAAATAAAGCTCAAGAGACAGAGGCGTGTGCTGTGGACGAAAGTCCCAGCACGCGTTTTTTGTTTGCGCATTGAAGAGACTCGGAGAGTAATTCTTGATGCACTAGGAAGGGGAGGGGGCTTTGTTGTTAAAATGGACTTAAGCGATCGGGGAGGAGGTAACTTTCGGTGAAACGCGTCCTGATTGTTGAAGATGAGCGTTTAATTCGTCGTGGGCTACTCTATTTGATCCCCTGGCAGGATTATGCATGTCAGGTTATTGGCGATGCAGCAGATGGGCTTGAGGCCTTTGAGATGATAGAGGCGCTTGCACCTGACATCCTCCTCTG
This sequence comes from Eubacteriales bacterium, assembly GCA_030537565.1. Classification (GTDB taxonomy): domain Bacteria; phylum Bacillota; class Clostridia; order Saccharofermentanales; family Fastidiosipilaceae; genus JAUNVS01. The sequence goes on from JAUNVS010000003.1 coordinate 2,908, forward strand.
TGATATCCGCATGCCCCGTATGGATGGTCTCGACTTGATTCGCAAGATTCGTCAATCGTGGCCTGAGAGTGATCTCGCCTGTATTCTCCTCAGTTCTTACGATGATTTCGATTATGCCCGGGAGGCGCTCCGTCTCGGGGTCGATGAGTACCTCCTTAAGCCTCTGGATGAGACTGAGCTTGCGTCGACCCTCGCTCGTGTGATTGCGAGGCAGGAGGATCAGCGACGATTACGCCGTCAGGCGGCTCTCGCGGACTGTGATCAACGTCTGTTGGGGGCGATGCCAGCAGGGCAGCGGAGTCGGCGCAGTGAGATGGCAGAGGTGCTTGAGTACTGTCATTCGCATATTGGAGAGCGGCTGACACTTGAAGAGATCAGTCGTCAGTTCTACCGCTCCTCGGGACGCTTCAATAGTGACTTTAAGTTGTATACGGGCTATACCTTTAATGATTATTTAAATCGTTATCGCATTCACCTCGCCCTCCGTCTACTCATCGATGATGAGCTGAGCATCCAGGCGATTGCTTCACGCCTGGGTTTTGAAGACAGTAAATATTTTGCTCGAGTTTTTAAGAAATACCTCGACTGTTCGCCTCAAGTGTTTCGTGAGCAGCAGTCCGCAGAACTACGGATTTTTCTCTCAGCCTCGGACTAGCCTTTAATTTGGAGTGATTGACCTGTCGAGGAAGCAAAGTAGCTCTTCTGAGCAAGCGTAGCTTCAACGGATTTTGACGATCGAATTTGCGATTTCGCTGAAGCGGACGAGGCCCTACCCATGACCTGCGTTGTACAATAGAGGACACAAATCGCAGCGCTTACGTACCTTGTGACGCTGCACGATCATAGGGGGTAGATATGACTCAGACCAGACAGCGTCCAAACATCCTCTTCATCATGTCCGATGACCACGCCTACCAGGCAATTACCGCCTATCGACCCGACTTCCCGATCCGTACTCCGGGCATCGATCGACTCGCCACGGAGGGCTGTCGTCTCGACCGCATGTACTGCACGAACTCCATCTGTGCACCCTCGCGCGCCTCGATCCTGACGGGGAATTACAATCATTTGAACGGCGTCCGCAAGCTTCACAACAACTTGGACAAGCGCCTCCCCAACGTCGCCAAATCGCTCCAGGCTGTCGGTTATCAGACCTGCATCATCGGTAAGTGGCACCTCGGAAACACCGACCCCTATCTGCCAAGCGGTTTCGATAACTACGCTATCTTTGATGGGCAGGGTGAGTACTATAATCCCGAGTGGATTACTCCAGAGGGTCGAGAACGAAGCGAAGGTTATGTCACTGAATTGCTCACCACACGCTGCCTTGATTGGCTTGAGGAACGAGATCGGAAGAAGCCTTTTTTCCTCATGTGCCACCACAAAGCACCTCACCGCAATTGGCAGGCATCCCCTAAGTATCAACACGCCTTTGATAAGGTTAACTTCCCTCATCCGCGGACCTACCGGGACGACTACGCCAGTCGAGGACCCGCCGTCGCAGCGGCCACCATGCGCATCGATGACCTCACGGCCCACGATTTCAAAGACCGCCCACTTCCAGACCTCGATGAGGATGCGCTCCGCGATTGGAAATTCCAGCATTATATGGCTGACTATACCGCGACGATTGCCTCCGTCGATGATTCCGTCGCTGAACTTCTTGCCTACCTCGATGCGGAGGGGCTCAGTGACGATACCATCGTCATCTATACGTCTGACCAGGGCTTCTACCTCGGTGAACATGGTTGGTTTGATAAGCGCCTGATTTACGAGGAGTCGCATCGTATGCCCTTTTTAATCCGCTACCCTCGCGAGATCGACCCTGCGTCGATTAATGAGGAGCTCGTTCTCAACATCGACCTTGCTGACACCTTTTTAGACTATGCGGGAGCGAAGGGGAGCCTTCCCTGTCAAGGTCGTTCGATCCGCTCTATAATCCGTGGCGAAGAAGAGGGCTACGAGACGATTTACTACCGTTACTGGGATTATCCGTCGGAGCATAATGTTTATCCGCACTCTGGTGTTCGTACGAAGCGCTACCTCCTCGCCCGTTTCATTGATCCAACGGATGGCGACCGTGTTTATTACGAACTCTATGACCACATCCGTGACAAGGATGAGGTCAACAACCTCATTGATGACCCTGCTTACGCTGAGCTTGTAGTGGAGCTTAAAGCTAAACTTGAGCATCTCAAAAAGCATTACGAGGATTTCGATCCCGACCCTGCGTATCGAGAGATTCCGTAAGACGTACTCCTTGCTTTTTCATCTACGAAAAAGGGGCGGACATTGAGGCCGCCCCGCTCTAGCTGTCTAGGTGAGGATCAATGATTGACTATTCGTTCAACTCATCCAACTCGTCCACTGCGTCCATTTCATCCATGTAGAAGCTTCCCTCGCTAAGGAGCATTCGACCTGAGTCGAAGAGCTCCTGATGGCGATTAATCATCTCGGGAGAACCGACGACGGTGAAATGTTGTGCGTCGATTAATTGGCGATAATAGGGAGCGTAAGCACGTAAATCTTCAAGGCTTGTGGAGATGATGTCGTTCCATTCTGCGATACGGTCTTCGTGGCTGAAGCCAAGTTGTTCATACTGAATTTCAAGTTGCATTTTCTGATAGTCTGAACGCTGGCTGAGGTAATCGCCGAGGCAAGCAATCTTGAGATCGAGAAGCTCTCGATCACTGAGCTCAATCTGCTCGATGAAGTCGGGGATGGTCGCAAAGACATCGAGTGTTTGTTTGAGCTTGGGATCGCGATAGCTTACGAAGCCAATTTGTCCACTGCGCTGTGCCCAGCAAATGCAGCCGTAAGCACCACCACCGACACGAATTTCATTCCATAGATATGAACGATCAAGGAGCTTCGTGAGTACGAGCAGTTTTCCGCTCCATGGTAGGCCGATATTTGAAAGGTGACCACCGAGGGCAACGTATTGAACTTCTGATGGAATCATATAGGCTGATCGCGTTGAATTCAGTTCTGGCATGAGAAGCGGATCGTTCAGTTCGCCCGTGGGGAGGGATTTTTTAAAGGCCTCCAGTTTGGCATAGATCGTTTCTTTGTTTTCGCGCTCACCACAACTGTTTTGAAGTAGGCGAGACGAGACGAAGACCTGTTTGGCGACGTTGGCAACGCGCTTGGCAATCTGAGCGTAGTCGTTCGTTTCAATAATTTCGTCAATCCCGTCGAAGAAGGGGATACCACTAAGCTCACGGAGGAGAGCTTCATCTTCACCACAACTACTCTGAACTTCGTCGATTGCAATTCGATGACCGTTATTTAGAGCCATCATTTGGTATTGCGCATAGAGCTGGGTGAATGGGAGTACATACTCATGATGGTCAGTGTATTGGCTATCGAGGAGAATCTCACGGAGGAGAGCGAGGGCATCATCAACCTTTTCAACGAGGAAGCTCGTTTCAATTTGGAAGTAGGTCTGACCATTACGAACATTTATAGAGCTGTTAAAGCGCCCGAAATCGATCATCGTATCAAGATCGATCTCATGGCGATTGCGCCGATCACTACTGAGTCGACCGAGGACTTCGGTGAGGACAGCGAGGGCAAAGCGGTCTTCAATATCATTGACGATGAAGTTGAAGTCTTGGTACCAGATCCCGGAACAGAGCCCCTCGAGGAAAACTCTCGACTCGCCGTCGTGTTCGAGATCGAGGATCTCGGGGGCTTCAGGGAGGTCGGAGAGTTCGAGATGAGGGATGGAAGCTGCGGCCTCGGGTGCGTCAGGTGTTTCGCGGCGCTGTTTAAGCCCTTCGCAAATCTGTTCGATTTCCGCCTTATCCGCTTCCGTCATCTGGGTGTAGATCGCATCGAGGCGTTCGCGCTCGGCCGCTTCTCGCTTCGCATAGTATTGGCCATCTGCTTCGATGGTCGCATAGATATAGGCTTGGTTGTCGAGTATATAACGACGGGTGAGTTCGACGAGATAGTCAGAGTTGCAGAGTTCACGGACTTGCTCTAGCTGTTTGGATAGTTCAAATGCGGTGAACGGTGAAAGTCCATCGTGGAGGTCTCCAATTGCTGAGATTCCGTGGACGAGGCCGCGTGGCATACCGCCATTATCGGCTTCGCGAATGGAGAAGCTGATCTTACTGAAGATGGCGTCGAGCAGCTTTTGGGAGAAGCCCGTCTTACAAATTTCTTCGAGTGCGGTGTAGATTTTTTCAAAAAGCAGCTCTTCATCTTGTGGGAGTACGCCATAGAAATTGAAGAGGAGATTACAAGGATTTAAAAAGTTTCGATAACTGAGACTCATGTCCTCAACATAGCCTGTTTCCATGATTGCATGTTTGAGAGGAGCAGAATCGGGACCGCAGAGGGCATATGCGAGAATAGGAAGTGCCAGTGTTGCTTCTTCATCACTCCGTGGATTGGCTCGATAGCAGAGGAGTGCAGGATTGCCACCCGTTTCCTCTTGTCCAGGCGCGAATGGCATACGGAAGCGAATTGGCGTTTCGGGATTTGGACTGAGGCGTAGCTGGGGGAGATCTTCGAGACGCTCAAATCCAGCAAGCGCCGCATCAATGCGTTCGAGCATCGGTTCAATCGGCATGTCTCCGTAGAGGAGGAAGATCGCATTTGAGGGGTGGTAGTTGCGCTTGTGGAAAGCAACGAACTCATCTTGATCGAGATCGAGAATTGCAGCTGGATCTCCTCCTGAGTTAAAACCATACTGACTACCTGGGTAGAAGATCTTATCCGCTTCGTTCCCGAGTGCCATGTCAGGACTTGAGAGTGCACCGCGCATCTCGTTGTAGACAACGCCATTTACACTCAGCTCATCATCATGGATCTCGTAGTGCCAGCCCTCCTGTTTGAGAATTAGTTCATCTTCGTGTAGGAGGGGGTGGAAGACAGCGTCGAGGTAAACGTCCATGAGGTTTTCTAGATCACGGAGATTTCGAGATGCGACGGGGTAGACTGTCTTATCTGAAAAAGTCATCGCATTGAGGAAAGTATTGACTGAGGAGCGGAGGAGGTCGACGAAGGGTTCTTTTACCGGGAACTTCTTCGAACCACAGAGGACCGAGTGTTCGAGGATGTGGGCAATACCGTTATTACTCTCGGGGAGGGTTCGGAAACTGACCATAAATGACTTGTTGTCATCATCACAGGCGATGTGGATGAGCTTGGCTCCAGTAGTACTGTGTTCATAGAGATAGCCCTGGCCATGGAAATCTTCGAGGGTGCGCTCTTCAATCTTTTTAAATTGACTCATTGAAATGCCTTTCTTAATTGATTCGTCGAATTGGGATAATTTTTGTAATGTATTAGTCGTATAGGTGGGGGCCGAAGAGGGCAACGAGTTCATCATGCCCCAGAGCACCACTGAGGCGCTGGATAACCTCACCCTCCTGATAGAGGAAGAGAGTTGGTACAGCGCGGATGCACATGTCGTGGGTGAACTCTGGTTCTTCGTCCGTATTAATCTTCAAAATCGAGAGCATCGGGTACTCGCGTTCAATTTGCTCCAGCGTGGCTGAGAGGATCTTACAGGGACCACAGTGGGTACCATAGGCGTCGACGAGGTGAAACCCTTCGGCTACAGCCAGTTTCAACTCTTGGTAACTTACATTCTTAATCATGGATAACCTCCTGAGTATATTACTTATATTGTATAACTTTTTGTATAACTTTGTTTTAGCTCCTGAAGTGACATGCGTATGCTATGAGGAGATGAAAATCTAGAATCCATCTAGACAAGGTACTTAGTCACTTTGAGTACTGTACGTTCTCCAGAACTGTACCTAGCATAAACAATATGGGCAATAAAGAAAGGGAAAAAATTCACCTTTTGTAAAAAAGCTCGATACAAAAACAAACATAGATTTTCTATTCAATTCCCAGCCCGTCGTCATTGGGAAAACAATCTCCAAAGAATACCTGAAATTTCTTATCCACAGAACCTAAGATTATTTGTTCGTTCAGCCATAGCTGTATAATGATAGTCAAAAGTGGAAAGGGTGGGTGGCCATCCCCGCGTCGCAACTCACTTGCCTCGTGGAGCCTCCCAGTAAGAATCGTTATGTTAGTAATTCGTTCACTACGACCCGAGCCCCTCGGGCGCTTACTGATTCTTCATCCGATCTGTTTCTCCGCCGAGGCTCTCGCAGAGCATCTCGGGGCTGGAGTCTGGAACCAGGACTATGATCTCCTCCTCTATGACTTCGCTGGACATGGAGAACGTTCGGATGAGGTCTTCGTTTCCTATAGTGATGAACTTGATAATTTAAACGCAGAGATCCATGCTACTGGTCTCGGCGCAGCCACAGAGGTCCTCGGATTTTCAATTGGGGCCAATCTCGCTCTTATATATGCGGCGAATCACCCAGAGCTTCGTGCCCTTTATTGCGACGGACTCCTCTTCTGTATTGACCAGATGACCCTCCGCAAGAGCCAGATGAAGCTTGCCAATGTGAAGCGCCTGGCGATGAAGATGCCCGCCCTATGTAAACCTTTCTTACCGAAGTGTTGGACAGAGGCGGAGAAAAATCGTCTGATATCAAGCCTGCGTTCGATGGAAAAAGAAGATCTCGAGGCGATTCTCGAGGCATCCGCCTGGCCCTATACGGCGCCGCTGCCAGACCTAGATGAGCGCCTGTTGGCGCATAGTCACTTCTTCTTCGCTGAGCGTGCCTATCAGTCGACCTGGATTCAGCTGATTCGCCGACATTATCCAGGTGCGAAGATCGAGATTTGGAAGAATCGTTCTTATCTCGAAGCGATCGCTGCGGATCCTGTAGCCTACTATGAGAAGCACATTTGCCCAGAGGCTTAGTCCACCTTGTTTCTTGGAGCTGAGAAGCAGCAGAGCCAGCGCGTTTGGCTGGCCGTCGTCAGAACCTGGTGGCGACAGCCTGCTGGGATGAAGATTCCATCACCGGCTTCGAGGGAGAGGATCTCCATTGCCCCTGAGGTCGTTTCGATTGATAGTTTCGCAGAACCGGTAAGGAGCTGGACGTACTCGTCCTCTGCTTGCTCATAGATTTCTGTCGCATGGCCGTTGGAATAGATGAGCTCAATCCGAAAATCTAGACAATTGACACGCTCGACGATATGCTCGCCTGCTTCGTTGGGATCATTGAAGTAATTCTGGTCATCACCCTGGGGCCAGAACTGATAAGGCTGCATGGAGGCACCTCCTTTTAAAGGAATATCACTAACAATTTAGCATAGAAAAAGAGCCGTCCGGAGGGGCGGCTCTTAATTTCTATTCTGGGTTTAGATCTGCTGGAGTTCGACCATCTCACGATAGAGATTGCAGGATTGGTAGAGCTGATCGTGGGTTCCCTCATCGACGACACGGCCCTGATCCATAACCACAATATGATCGCAGTCTTTTGCTGTACTGAGGCGGTGGGCGACGACGATCGTTGTCTTTCCTTTACGGGCCTGAAGGATCTGGTGACTGATCTCCGATTCATTCTTAGCATCCATATTGGAGGTTGCTTCGTCGAGGAGGAGGATCTGTTTCTCATCGACGAGGGCCCGGGCGATGGCGATACGCTGACGCTGACCACCGCTTAGACGGTTTCCGAGGTCACCGACATCTGTCTGTAGCCCATTATCAAGGAGGGGGAGAACTTCGTCGAAGTTGCTGAGTTGGAGAGCTCGAGTGAGAGCTGCCTTAGAATCTTCACGCTTCGTCCACGCATAGAGGATGTTCTCCTCAATCGTTCCTGGGAGGAGTGTTGGATTTTGGATGACATAGCCGATCGACTCACGCCACTCACCTCTGTGATAGTTTTCGACAGGACAATCACCGAGGCGAATTTCACCACTATCGGGTTCATAGAAGCGCTCGATGAGTTTGAGGAGGGTCGTTTTACCGGAACCAGAAGGTCCGACGATGGCCGTGTGCTTACCATGTTTAATACGAAGGTTTACCCCAGAGAGAACTTCGCGGATTTCATGCTCACCAGGCGGCGGTGCATCGAAGGAGTCGGTGACCTCGATCTCTTCCTCTTTCGTTGCGAGGAAGTCAATTTTGGCTGCGGCGAGGTCGAAGTCACCATGATAGCTAAAGTGGACATTGTCGAGGACGATGTCTTCGTTGGCTAGAACAGGCTTCGGGGAAGCTTCGGATTCCAGCTGCTCCTCGGGAAGTTCACAAAGCTCGGAGACGACGTAGGTTTGGCCTTTGATTTCAAAGAGCTGCAAGAGGTTGCGGAAAACTGTCATGACGGTACCTGGGTAAGTACGTGCGATCAGGAAGATCGTGATCAGACTTCCTGCAGGGATATTGCCTGCTGCAATTTCGTGGGCACCGACGATGAGGACGATGGCGTTAACGACGATCGTTGAGAGGTGCTGATAGCCCTCGATGAGGATTCGATAATTGATACTACGCTGTTGAGCATCGCAGACATCCTGGGTGAGTTTGGCACCATTTTTAATTTCATGGACCTCGCTGCGACAGGACTTGATAAAGGTCAGGCTCGGGAGTTTCTCGTTGAGGAAGAGAGTCAGCCGGCTTTGGACCTGCTGAATCTGGTACATAATGCTAAAGGCATAACGAGAGAAGAGGAGCGAGACGAGGGCTGATACGAGGATGAGGGGGAGGATATAGGTGCTAATCCGTACCGATTGAGCGAAGAGGATAACAGTGGCGAGGTAGAGGTTGTAACAGTCTTGGAAGACATTTGCGACGTAGACGATGAAGTTGCTCGCAAAGGGTGCATCGGTCGTGACACGCGAGACGAGTGATGAGGGCATCAGCTCATCGTAACGGCGGAGGGGGAGGTGGATAAACTTATGCCAGCTTCTAAGCTGAAGTCGCTGGGTGAATCTCCAGATAATCCAACTGTTGGGGATGACTGTGAGGCCGATGCAAGCGAGACCGAAGCTTGCGAGGATGTAGCGACGGACAACAACTGGATTATTGATTTCACCGTTGAAAATTTCACCGGTCCAGACCGTTAAGTTATTGGCAAGTTTAGTGGCGATCAGCTGCAGTGCGAAGAGGAGAAGAAAGGGGATCCAGGGGAACTTCGCATCGCGAATGAGCTTAAAGAGTGGCCGGAAAGAGGCCCGCTTGGCTTGGGAGTAATCGTTATTTTTCATGCCTAGAGACCTTTCTATTCTGTCTGAGCCGCTATCTTAGCTGCACGGAGAATTTCTTCTTCTTCGCGATCGGTTTCTCCCTCGTAGAGTTCGCGGTAGTCAGCTGAGTTTTTCAGGAGTTCACCATGCTGGCCAGCGGCTTCGATACGACCATCTTTTAGGAGGACAATCTCATCGGCGTTGAGAATGGTCGAAAGTCGGTGTGCGACGATGATCATGCTGCGGCCGAGGGCGAGGCGATCGAGGGCGATCTGAACCTGGTGTTCGCTGATGGCATCGAGGTTCGAGGTCGCTTCGTCGAGGAGGACTATGGCTGGATTGACGAGGAGGAGACGGGCGATTGCAAGACGCTGACGCTCACCACCAGAGAGACTCTGGGCGCCTTCGCTGATTTCACTGTCGAGTCCGTTCGGGAGGGACTGGATCTTAGAGTCGAGGTCGACGGCGGAGAGAACCTGCCAGAGTTCTTCGTCTGTGACTTTGGTTTCAAGTCCGTAGACGAGGTTATCGCGGACATTACCGTGATAGAGCTGGATATCTTGAGGGAGGTAGGAGAAGAGTTTGCGCCAGGCAGCGAGCCCGTAATCCTCGGCAGCATGTTTGCCATAGTGGATTTCACCTGAAGAGGGAGCGTCGAGACGGAGGAGGATACGGAGGAGGGTCGACTTACCCGAACCCGAAGGTCCAACGATTGCCGTTTTCTTCCCAGCTGTGAAACTGTAGTTGAGTTGATGGAGGACTTCTGTCTCATCGTAGCTGTAGCTGAGGTCTTTGATGCGGAGATCCTGGACGTTGTCATCATCTAGGTTGAAGTTTCGTGGGGTCTCGGAATTGGCGTAGGATTCCTGTTCAAGTTCGAGGATATCCTGAATACGTTGCATCGAACCCTGGGCGCCTTTTACCGTGGGCCAGAGGTTGGTAATGATCTGAATCATTGAATAGGCACCAGAGGCGTAAATATAGATACCAATCCAGGCGCCGATATCAAGTTCGCCCTTTGCGATCAAATAAGCACCATAGAGGATACAGATCGCATCGTTAATGATCTGGAAACACTGATCGACGAGGTCGAAGCTAATGCTTGCAGCTTCAGAGGCGAAACCGACTTTACAGTACGCATCGATGATCTGGCGACCGCGGGCGGCTTCAAACTTTTCGCGGTGGAAACTTTTAATTAGAGGAATGTTGACGAGGAGAGCCGCCATATAGCGCGTCAGCGAGGCGAAGCGGAAACGATAGCGGTAAGAAAGCGTGTATTTAATACGACCCGTAATAAATTTTACGATTAGGAAGAGGGGGAGGAGGGCAAATTGGGCGAGAGCCAGCCCTCTATGCATCTGGTACATCTCCGCTAGATAGAGGAAGACGGCATAGGTTGAGCTGATTAGGATCGTAATGACAAGAGTCAGCGATTCGGAGAGGGTATCGGCGTCGCTCGTTACACGCGAAATAAAGTCGCGCGGTGGGATGTGTCGGAAGACGCGGATCGGGAGTCCGACGGTATGCGACCAGAGGGTGTCTCGCACCTGCTTTGAAATCAAGACGCCTGTGCGTCCTGAAATGAAGCGATCGAGGAGGCTGGTAACGAGACCTGCGAAGAGGATGAGGATACCGATACCGAGCGAGCGGGCGGAAAAGTCGGGATTTTCACCGAAGAAGACTTGTTGGTAACGCGGGAAGATGGCACTGATACGCGTTGCGATCAAGCTCATCACTACCGTTGCAATTATCCAGATAATAGGTAGGTGACTTCGGACGATCAGCCCGCCAAATGATTTCCAAACACCCTTTCGCCCCGACAGAAGCGAGCCCTCGACCTGTCGGCGGTCACGTGCTTCGAGACTTTCGAGCTGTTTCGAGACTTCTTCGCGTATCTCGCGGTCCTTTTGCTCTTGAAGGGCCTGTTTCGAGACGACGTCGGCCTGCTTAACGCCGAAGTTTTTGAGCTTCTTTAAAGACATGAACTTCACTCCTATTCATTTAAAGGAAGGCGTTTAGTGAGCTTCGGATTGCGATCTCGTGTAGTTCATAAAACGCTGGTAGAGTGCTTGGGAGAGGAGGGTTTGAGCTTGACTTTCGACATAGGCTTCATAGGGGAGGTCGCTTCGTAACTGCTCTTCGTTGAGACCCTCTTCCTCACAGGTTTCGCGAAGGAGTTTCTCGTAATCCTCAACGCTGGGCACCTGATTCTCTGCTTCGAGGAGGGCACTGCCATATTTATTTAAAGATGCGAAATAGTTCAGGCCCTCTTCCAGTTTGTTGCGACCCTGTTCGATCGTCTCAATTTCTGGAGAGAGGTAGGCCTGGTAGAACTCGAGCTCGTCGAGATTTTCTTCTTCCTTCGCCTGAAGTAGGGATTTAGCGATCTTATCGCGTTCATGCTGGAGGTCGGATTCGTTGATTTCGATGCCTGAGGCCTTTGCGAGAGCGAGCACCATATCGGAGTAGATATGGGAGATGAAGAAAGTCTCGAACTTCTCCTCAAACTTATAGGACTCCATCTGGGTTTTTAACTCTGCGTAGCTATGGCAATTTTCGATTTCTTCAATCCCAGAGGCTTTGGCTGCTTCAAAGAAGGCTTCGTCATCATCGAGGGGAAGACGACGTTTGCCCGATTTTGTATGGAGTTCGACCGTACAAGGGGGCTCAGAGATGCTAAACTCAAGATGGCTTCCGAGAGGCTTAGCGATCAGCTTCTCCTCGATCTCGGCATTATAGAATCCAGATCCGAGGCGGACGCTAACATCGTCGCGTTGGAAGCGCTGATAGCGCTTCGCTTCACGATCGGGGCAGTCGATCAACTTGGCATCGAAGAAGATGAGATCGTTGGTTTCGAGCGGCGTTCCTGATTCCAGTTCAACTTCCTCACCAAGTTGCTTGCGAAGATAGTTGAGACTCTCTTCGGTCTCGGCGGCGGCTTCGGCACGATATTCGGCTTCTGGGATGTTTCGAGATTTAAAGAAATCATCCTGAAGCTCAGCGGGGCGTATTAATTCCATGCTTGTCTCCTTACTTTCAAGTTTCAGATTAATATAATAGTTTTCATCACAATATACAGCTTTTGAGATCAATTTTGGGAAATGTACAAAAATGCAGCTTTTAGATTTGTTTTTTAGCGGAGTTAGTTTTGCAATTGCTTATATCCTCGGGCGAAGCCTGAGTAAACGGGGTGAAGATTTACGGAAATATCGCGGTCTCCAACAGATCTGGCGGGCGACAGGAATCGGATTTATCCTCCTTGGCGTCCTCATTCACTTCGAGCCGCGAGCACTCGTTCCCCACCTCGTTTTCAGCTTCTTAATCATCCTCATTGCCCTCTTCATGACACAGCGGGAGATCCGTCGCTACCTCCTCGATCTCGGCGGCAGTGATGTGTCGGATGATGCGTCGGACGTCCTGAAGAAATAAAAGTCACTCGAGGCGGCTCCCAGACTTCCTTTACGCTGCTTGTGTATAGATGTTCACCAATTCGAGGAGGACATCGACTGCGAGATCCATACTCGATAGTACGAGGTATTCATAGCGCCCGTGGAAATTCGCGCCACCCGTGAAGAGATTTGGACAGGGCAGTCCCATATAGGAGAGCATCGCTCCGTCAGTACCGCCACGAATCGCTTCTTCAATCGGCTCGATATCATGGCGACGCATCGCTTCGCGGGCGTTCTCGATCAGCTCGAAGCGTGTCTTTATTTTCTCTACCATATTGAAGTATTGATCTGTAATCGTGATCTTAAATCGCGGCACATCGAGACCGTTGTTAAAAGCCTCCACTCGCTGGATAAGGTCCGACTTGCGCGCCTCGAAGGCGTCGAGGTCGAAGTCACGGATGATGTATTCGATACGAGCCGAGGCGACCCCACCCGTGAAGTCCGAGAGATGGTAGAAGCCCTGGCGTCCCTCACTGTAGCGTGGTGTATCACAGGGATCCATCGAAGCGACGAAACGCGCGGCGAGGTCTGCTGCATTAATCATGCGCTTCTTCGCTGAACCTGGGTGGACGGAGAGTCCTTCGACTTCGATCAAAGCCGAGGCTGCATTAAAATTCTCGTATTCAAGTTCACCGAGCTTGCCGCCGTCGACGGTGTAGGCGTAGTAGGCATCGAAGCGCTCCAGTTCGAATTTCGCTGTCCCGCCACCAATTTCCTCATCGGGGGTGAAGCAGACTCTTAGTGGTCCGTGCTTGATTTCTGGATGAGCCTGGAGTTCGGCGAAAAGGGCCATGATTTCAGAGACCCCCGCCTTATCATCCGCACCGAGGAGGCTGTGGCCATCGGTGACGACGAGCTCCTCACCGACGAGTGTCTCGAGTTCGTGGAAGAGGGCAGCTTCGATGCGAATATCCTCGGCTTCGTCGAGGACGATGTCGCCGCCAGTATAGGTCAGAACACAGGGATTCACATTGGCTCCCGAGAAGTCAGGCGCTGTATCTATATGGGCAATAAATCCGAGGGGTGGCTGCTTCGCATAGACTGCATCGTTGGCTGCAAGTCGACCGTAGACGTAGCAGTGTTCGCTGAGCTCAACCTCTAGGCCGAGGGCCTCGAGATCACTGGCGAGGCGTTTCGCCAGTGGCCACTGATTTTCTGAGGAGGGCGTCCCCTCACCCGCAGGATTCGACTGGGTATCGTATTTCACATAGTCTAAAAAGTAATCTAAAGCGCATGTATGTCGCATGGAACCTCCGACTAAAACTAAAAAAGTCTTGACCTTTTAGGTACAATAAGCTGCAAAAGTATAGCACAGCCCCGAGCTGTTTCTGGCGTATCCTTCTGGGTGACTCGGAGGCGAGGAGTAAGGGGCTACATAATGAATAGATAAGAGAGTGTGTATGGAGACACGTGAGAATTGGGCGCTTTTGGAGTCGACTCTGAGAGCATTTCATTTTGATCCAGAGGCCTGCGAGCTGATTTTTGATTATGGTTCGGGACACATTAACGATACGATGAAGGTTCATAATCATCGCGATGGGGAGTTCTACATCCTGCAGCGGATTAATACCTATGTATTTAAGAATCCAGAAGCGATGATGGCGAATATTTTAAAGGTGACAGATACCCTCCGAGCTGAACATGCGGCTGGCCGCTTCGCCCAGGCAACGATGGATTTCCTACGTACGACAGATGGTGAGGCGTATTTCGTCGATGCCGAGAGCGGGTATTGGCGCTGCTATCACCTGATCGGGCCTGCACTGACATATCAGAAGAGCGAAGATCTCAGTAGTTTTAAAAAGTCGGGCGAGGCCTTCGGGGCGTTTATGTACAGTCTCAGGGATTTTCCCTCAGATGAATTGATCGAGACGATTCCAGATTTCCACAATACCCCGAAGCGCTATCAGGCGTTTGAGGAAGTTCTCGCCCGGGATGTTCATCAGCGGGCAGTGACTTGTCGGGCGGAGATTGATTTTCTAAAGGCGCGCCAGGCCCTCTGCCACGAACTTGTCGATGGCCTCGCGGCCGGCCGTCTGCCGTTACGTGTTACCCATAATGATACGAAACTGAACAATATTCTTTTTTCCTGCGAGAGCGGCGAGGCGCTTGCGATCATCGATCTTGATACCGTGATGCCAGGCCTCGCGGCTTACGATTTCGGTGACTCGATTCGTTTCGGTGCCTCGACGGCCCTAGAAGACGAGCGCGATCTGGAAAAGGTGCATTTTAGTCTGCCCCTCTTCGAGGCCTATGCCGATGGCTATCTCTCGAGCCTCGCCGATGAACTGAGCATCGACGAGCTCCACTCCCTCGCTGCGGGTGCGAAGATTATCACTCTCGAGACGGGGATGCGTTTTTTGACTGATTACCTCGATGGCGACACCTATTTTAAGACGGACTATCCCGAGCATAACCTCGTTCGTTGTCGGACCCAGTTTAAACTCGTTGAAGAGATGGAAGTGAAGTATTCGGAGATGAAAGCCAGCCTCGAGTGGCTTCAGGCACTGCATCGATCTTAAGTCTCACTGAGATTATTAAAAAAATGGATGGACGACCCCTCAATGTGGGTCGTCTTGCTTTTTGCTTGGCTTGGTTTGGGATGGCTTGAAGCGGATCCGGAGGCTTTTGCGTAGGCAAAATGTGCGAAGTCTTGGGAAAAAACGTGGTAGGCTAAACGTCCATCTCGGAGACGAGTGTGAAAGGAAGTGCATTGGATGGCGATTTTAGATTTTAAGGAAGCGATACAGCTTGGTAAACGATGCTCGGGAACGGTCCTCTTAAACGAGGTCCCTACGACCCGGGCGACGCGCAATAATGGTCGCTTCATGAGTGGTCAGTTTCTGAATTCAGAGGGGCAGATCGATTTTCGCATCTGGGATGAGTCGATGATCGAGATGGTCCAGCGAAATGGTAGTGGCCTATATCACATCCAGAGCGAGGGCGCTTCCTATAACGATCAGACGTATATTAATGTAAAGGCGATTGCACCAGAGACGGATCCCCAGTATGAGCGCGAGCAGTTTCTGCCGGCGATCGATGAGAAGCGTGTTCTCGCGATCCGAGATACCGCCTATGCTCAGCTCCGTAAACTGGGGGCCACAGAGCGCTGTTTTGAGTTGCTCGAGGACCTCCTCGCTGCCCCAGATGTCGATGCGCGTTTCTTAAAGGAGGGAGCGGCTGTCCGCCACCATGATAACCTCGTTCACGGTCTCGCCCACCATAGTTATAAGATGCTCTACCTCGCCGTTACGATGATGCAGCTCTATCCGTTCATGCGTGAGCACGTCGACCTCTTCACGATCGGAATCGTCCTCCACGACGTCGGTAAGATCTATGAATACGACCATCTCAGTATGGGAGAGTTCTGGTATGCCAATCACCGAGTTCGCGGCATCGAATTTCTCGCGGGTCAAAAAGACCGAATCATCGCTGCTTACGACGAAGCGTTTTACCGCCAACTTCAAGCGATCATCCAGGGGCACCACGGCCAGTATGAAGATCGCCCCTGTACGGTTGCGACCCTCATCGTCCACTGGATCGACAGCCTCGAGGCCCAGATGACGGGACTTGAGGCGCAGCTCGCGAAGCTCGGAAATGAGAAACAGTTACGCTGGCCAGATTTTGGCTTTCTCTATACTTTTGATTAAAGCCTGCGGGCACCAAGCGCCCGTATCTGAAGCGACTCAGGCCAATAAAAGAGGGTCAACACCATGACTGGTGCTGCCCCTCTTCGTTTGATTCGGATGGATTCACTGAGCCTAGGCGAAGAAACGCTCGAGATCGGACACTGTCTCGTCGAGAAAGGCAATCGTCGACTTGAGGGCAGCGTCGTTTGTGAAGTCGCTTCCGGCGACCTGGACGGCCTCTTGAACTGGTAGGGAGCCACCGAGTTTAAGGAAGGCAAGCCAATCGCTGATGGCTTTTGATGCTTCTTCAGGCTTCTGTAGACGAAGATAGGTTTGAGTCGCGAGGGTGAGTCCTGCCGAGTAGGTGTAGGAGTAGAGACCCATGTAGTAGTGAGGCTGACGCATCCAGGTCATCTCAACGCCTGACTCGAGTTCGACGGCATCACCCCAGAACTGTTCCTGCGTCTCACGGGTGAGGGCATCGAAGTCGTCGGCGGAGAGCTGCTCACCGGCATCGACGGCTCGGTAGACCTTTCGCTGGAAGTCGGCTTCGAGGAGGTGGGTGACAAAATTATGGAAGTAGGTCTTCGCCAGCATCGAGGCTTGTACCCGGGCCCGTTCTTCGTCCGTCTTCGCCCGCTGGAAGAGGGCATGTGAGAGCAGGAGCTCATGGAAGGTCGAGGGTGCTTCGACGAGGCTGAGGGGTAGCTCCCCCTGGAGGATGCTATTTTCTCGATAGGCGAGGATGAAGTTTGCACCGTGGCCAAGCTCGTGGGCGAGGGTGTAAAGCTCCGACATCGTGCCGTTCCAGGAGAGGAGGACAAAGGGTTTTCCCTCGGAGGAGGCACCACAGTAGCCGCCCGTCATCTTACCCTGATTCATGGCGAAGTCGACCCAGCGCTCACGATCAAAGGCGGAGACGAGCTCGCTGTACTCTGGACCCATCGGGGTGATCGCATCGAGGATATAGGATTTTGCCTCGGGGATCGAGATCGACTCCTGTCCCTCATCGAAGAGGTTGGCCCGGAGGTCAGCGTAGTAAAGCTTATCGAGCTTAAGCGCCTTTTTTAAGAGGCGGGCATAGCGGCGCATGACTGGTGCGAAATCGCGCATGATGACGTCGATCTGGCGATTATAAAGATCGGCATCACCGGCAGCCTGGTTGAGGAGAAAGTCAAAGACGGAGTCATAGCCACGCAGGCGGGACTCGACTTTTTCCTGCTGGACGTGGGCATTGTAGAGGGTCGCGGTCGTATTACGGTATTTATGGAGCCCTGCATTAAATGAAGCGAATGACTGGCGTCGAAGCGCTGCGTCATCTGAGACCGCATAGCTATTTTCATAGAGGACGTAGGAATTCTCGTAGCTCTTCCCATTGGCTTCGAAGTTCTCAAAGCTCATGTCGGCCATCTTCGTCGTCTCATAGCAAGTCATCGGCAGTTGCAGACTCTGGCCGAGAGCACTGAGGACTTCCTCTGTCTCTGCAGCGAGGAGGTGGGGGCGCATGCGCTTCGCTTCGCGGACATAGCCTGCAAATTTCGCGTCGAGTTTGCTGATCGCATCGAGCTTCTCGTCACTTAACTGGTAGAACTCGCTTGTGAAAAAGGATAGGCCGCTGCTGATCTGCGCACTGCGGGCCGAGCAAGTGCCACAGAGTTTCGCATTTTCCTGATTTCCGAGGTCGACGTCCGACTTCGAGTTGGCGTAGATTTGGAGGTCACCGAGGACGGAGATCAGGTGATTGAACTGGACGAGGGCCTTGTGTAGTTCCGTACTGTCGAGATCTGCGAGCTTGTGTTTATAGCTCGCGGCAAAGTCGAGCGCCTCGCGCTCAATCGCATCGAAACTTGCGTGGTAGCTGGCATCATCTTTAAAAAAGCGACTGATGTCCCAAGTTTCAGACTCAGGGACTTCCGAACGCTTGGGAAACTTGTATTGATTCTCCATAAAATAGTCCTTTCGAATTTTTTCTTATTGTGACGACTAGGGGCCTGTATTTCAAGCAAGCTGAGTTTTGCTGATCTTAAACGCCAGAGTCTCTTTCAGCTGTATCACAGAGGGAGAAATGGAATTTCGAAAAGTCGGCCAACGCTTTGGATGAGCAGGGCGATATAGAGTGCTGGCAGGAGGGCGATGCGCTCGGGATGAGGCCGTTTTAGGTGCCGAAGCAGTATCCAGATGACGGCAAAGAGGAGGCCTAGGGAAAAGATGTAGAGCGCAGATTCGATACCGTAGGCAAAGGCGAAGAGGAGGAGGAGGGCTCGGTCGGCGGCGCCGAGCTGGGAGTTTGGGAGGGCGAGGAGGACAAGCAGTAGGAGGATGAAGAGCCACTCGCTCGAGGTCCAAGCTGGCGCGAGTCTGAGTCCAGAGCTCGCTGAATGGCTGAGGAGTCTGTGGACTCGGAGCTGGGCGAGGACTAGGGCGAAGAAACCAGGTAAGATCCAGCGGCGACGGAGGACCCACTGATCGCGGAGGTCGTCGAGGACGGCGGGTACTAGGGTGAGGATGAAACTGAGTTCGAGCCAGTCTTGGATCTGCATCGTTAGCTCCTATCTGATGTGCCGTAGATGACACAGCGGCGAATTCTCTTTAGTGGCGAAATCTTTTTATTGAACACAACTTTAGGAGGCTTGGATGGGCGAGAAAGGGCAAATTTTTTTGCCTTTTGGCATTTGCGGCCAAGGCGATTGTCGCTTTTAAAGGCAAGTTTTTTTGCCTAGCCGCCTGCCCTTCGCTTTGAGAGGATTGGCTCAAAAGCTTTGGAGGTGCTTGTCGTGAAGAGTCGTTTTAAATGTTATATCGCAGTGCTCGTCTTTGCCTTCTTGCCTTGGGCTCAAGCTAGCGGAATACGAGCGGAGTCGGGTTCGCTGCTTAGTGAGTCTGACGCGGGCGAGATTCGTAGTTTGCTTGGGGCTGTCTTTGAGGATCAGCGATTGGACTTAAGCTGGCGATTTGAGCGCGTTTTAAAGATGTCGGAAGCGGCTCGGGCGGCGGATATGCGTGATCCTGAGGATGAGTTTTATTTGGAGGAGCCCTTCGAGGGACTTTGGCATCGCCATCTAGGTAGGGCGGAGCTCAGTTTTTGTGGGCCAGCGGACTGGCAGATTTTGGCTCGAGATGAGGAGCGGTTTGACTATGGGGATGCGGCCGAGGTAGCCCTTGAGCGATTGAGACGGAATCGTGATGTTGAGATCCGTCTCGCTGAGATGACGGATAGTCAGCTTGATAACTATGATCCCTATACCTTGGATGTTTCGGATTTGAGTCGAAGCTCTGAGCGGCGGCTTGCTGTCGAAGGGCGCTTGAGTGAAGATCGGGACCTCGTCTGCCGAATGCAGAATTATGATGGCCTCGGCGATGGAGAACGAGGTCTCGAAGAGTTTCGTATCCCAGATGAGTCATACAGCGAATTTCAGCAGCTTGAAATCTACGTCCCTCTAATTGTGCTTCGCTATGGGCTAGAGATGGGGACTTATGAGCTTTATCGAGGAGCCGCTGACACTGAGTATCGTCTGCGTCTAAAACCGCTTGAGCTCTTGCGACGCTTTGCTAGCGATGAGGGCGCTTGGGATTATTTGGGGCGCCAGGTTAGTGATGATTTTGATCGCCTCGATCCTGAGCGGGATTTCCGTGCTTTAAATCGCTGTATTGAGCACTTGGCTGAGTTGGAAGACAAGCAGAGTCCTGAAACTGGGGAGTCTCTGGTCCTTGTTTTCCATCTTCGCCTCGAAGCGAGTCGGCAGGCGATTGAGTCGATTTGGCTGGACGATCCCGAGCAGTTGCCACTTTTAATTCGTATTTTTTCAGAGCTGGGAGGATGGCAGTCCTCAGAGCTTGAGGACTACGGCTTGGAATATACGGGATTGGAGTTTTCGAATCGAGTTTGTGAGGTCCATATTCAGCCCAGGGGGAAGATCGAGGCGCTCGAAGAGCAGGTCTTTGAGGACTTCATGTCGGGGCTTGGAGCTGATCTTGAGACTGAGCTCCGTCATGTTCTGGAAGCCCCAGTTTTCTGACTATTTCTTTTTTTAGATTCTTACGCTCTCGATTCTTCCTCGTAACATCATTGTAGATATCGCCAAGGTACGAATCTCATAGAGGTTGTCGAAGCCATCAATGTGGCTATCTAAGAGTTCGTAGGCATACATATTTGAGGGCTGGTAAATAGTCAAAGTGTTTGTAAAATCGTGCTAGGAATTCATCGAGTCTGGGGCTACTCTCATAGACAGATTTGTGTGGGGGGGAGAAGTGGAGCATCTCCAGCAAAAACAGCTAAGATCCATCCCCTTTTATCTTGATTCTGCGTGTTTGACGGAAACGATCGAGTGGGAGCTAGTTCAAGTCCAGTTTAGAGCACGAAAAAAGGGCTGGTAGCTAGCCAGCCCCTCCAGAGCTAAGCACGGGAAGGAGAAGTGCTTAGTGATGATTTCGGCGTAATAAAATTCGAACGAAGACAAGTGCGGCAGCGAGGACTGCGAAGACGATGACTATGATGACCGCGCGATTTTCGCCCGTCGACGGAAACGTTGCGACCGTTCGAATATAGAGTTTGTTCTGCACGTTGGTGATGACCTGGTCGGCTCGATTGAGGAGATCCTGTTCACCTGAGCTGAGGGCAGAGTCAGCAAGCTGTCTGCGAAGTGACTGAACCTGCAGGAGTTTGACGCTAGCATTGTAGCCGTTTCGGGCTGGTAGGCTTGGGAGGAGGTAGTCGAGCTCATCGCAGAGACTGCGGAGGTTTTCGAAACTCACGCTGGTCGAGGCGAGGATTTGGTCGATTTTACTCGTGGGAGGTGGGTCACTGGAAACGGTGGGCGCAGGATTTAGCTCCTGGCTCTCGCTCGGCGAATCACTGGCTGCAGGACTCTCACTGCTATCACCAGAGAAGTAGAGGTTTAGTTTGAGGTTGTAGCCGACGTTTTGTCCAGGGATCTTCAGTGAGTTGAGGGTGTCGGCAGCAAACCGGCTGGATGGATAGTTGCTGTAGCACCAGCTCTTAAGGCTGAGACTGTTGTATGGAAAACTGAGTTCGTGGTCAACGAGAGGGTGATTGCTGATGAATAGCACGGCGTTATTTGCATAAAGGTTGCTCCCCTCACCTGGGAAGTAGACATCTGCAAACTGCCCCATATCGCCCGAGGGGTAGAGGAGGGCAGAACCTGACGTGGCTCGGTCAACGGGGAGGGGATTCCCAGCCTCGTCATAGCAAAAGACGGTGATGTCGACCGGAAAGCTCACGCCAGACGCGTCAGTCCGTGTTGTCATGAGCGCGAAGCACAGGCCCAAAACCAGCGCAAAAGTAATTAAAGATTGTTTGAACATTCGGGTGCGCAGCTGTGCTTGCATGGCGAGAGCATCCTCCTAATTAATATGTCAGGATTTTAACAAATGTCTCACAAAATTACAAACAGATTACACGAAGGGTTGAAACTTTACAAAATGACGAATAAAAGGAGCTATTTTGTCATAAAACTGGGATTTTTCTGAAAAACAGGAAATTGTCAGGGACCCTGATTCGGGCCTCGCATGACTAATTTTTCTCGATGAGGGCGAGGTCCGGAAGCTCTCGGATGTGATCGAGGTAGAGGATCTTACAGGGCTTTTCGTGTAGTTTCTCGAGGCCGCGCCGACAGGCAGAGGGAACAATGACCTGATCGAAGTCATATTTACTGACCTCCTGGACTCGTTCGACGATGCCCTGGACCCGGCGGCTCTCTCCAGTGAGGCCGACTTCCCCGATGAGAACCGTCTTTTCGCGGAGGGGAACTTCCTTATAGGTAGAGAGGAGGGCTGCGAGGACAGCGAGGTCGATAGCGGTCTCACTAATCCGGATGCCACCGATGAGGTTGATAAAGGCATCGTAGTTTCCAAGATCGAGATGGAACTGTTTCTCGAGGAGGGCGAGGAGGAGACCGAGGCGCGAGCGGTCGAAGCCCTGGGTCATGCGTTGGCCTGCTCCGAAGACGCTGCGATTGAGCAGAGCCTGAACCTCGATAAGTAGCGGTCGTTTACCCTCGAGGGTACAGGTGATCGCTGAGCCAGGAAGGGATTGGGGGCGGCCTGAGAGGAGGGCCGCCGAAGCATCTTCAATCGGTAGGAGGCCCTCGCCCGTCATGCGGAAGAGGCCGAGGGCGTTGGTGGCGCCGAAGCGATTCTTCGTCGCTCGGATGCTGCGCAGCTCTTCGCCAGACTCGCCATCGAAGGAGAGGACGCAGTCGACCATGTGTTCGAGGACCCTAGGCCCTGCGAGGCTGCCGTCCTTTGTCACATGCCCGACGAGGACAATGCAGCAGTTAAGTCGCTTGGCGAGACGGAGGAGACCAGCGGTGACTTCGCGGACCTGGGACACAGAGCCAGGCGCGGCACTGAGGGCCTCGCTATAAAGGGTCTGGATTGAATCGATGATGCAGAATTTACACTTCAGGGCGACGATGACCTCCGCAATTCGCTCGAAGAGAATCTCTGGGAGGAGGCGAATACCGCGCCGTTGAATCCCGAGGCGTTCCGCTCGGAGCTTGATTTGGCTACTGGACTCTTCACCACAGACGTAGAGGTAGGGCATTTCAAAATCTGCGTTTTCGCAGACCTGCATGAGCAGGGTTGACTTGCCGATTCCTGGTTCGCCTCCGAGGAGGACGAGAGAACCCTCGACGAAGCCCCCTCCGAGGACGCTGTCGAGCTCTGAAATACCTGAACTGACCCGTCG
This sequence comes from Eubacteriales bacterium, assembly GCA_030537565.1. Taxonomy (GTDB): domain Bacteria; phylum Bacillota; class Clostridia; order Saccharofermentanales; family Fastidiosipilaceae; genus JAUNVS01. Next base: position 25,758 of record JAUNVS010000003.1, read on the forward strand.
TTCGACTTGGAGATCGACTTCGCTGAGTTCAATGGCCCGCGTTTCGCCATGGCCTTTTTCACTCTCATCCTCGTCGACGAGTTCATCGAGCCAGGCACGAGCGCTCGGCGTCGCGGATTTCTTCGACTTCGGTAGGCTCTCTTCAACAAAGCTGTTCCAAGTACCGCAGCTGGGGCAACGTCCGAGCCAACCGGAACTCTCGTAGCCGCATTCATTACAGAAAAATTTAGATTTCTTGGCCATTCTACTCCTCATCTGGACGCTGCTCCTGAGACAATTGGAGCGGCTCTTTTTTCTTACTGCATTATAGCAAGTGGGCTGTGAGCGCTTTTATGTCAAAGTCGGCAAAAAAAATCCCGAGGGCCTGAGCCACTCGGGTGGATTGTCTATTTCACAGAGTGCTATATGCGCTTGTTGATGGAAACCGAGGGGAAGCGGCAGGTCTTAAGCACCTGGATGGCGTGATTAATCTTCGGATCACTGAGGAAGTCGAGGGGGTAAATCATGAAGAACTCACGGATGAGGTGGTCGGGGCCCATCGGGATGGCGAGTAATTCACCACTGTCGAGGTCGGCCTGGATGTCGATCTGAGACATGAAGGAGATTCCGAGACCCTGGCGAATCGCATGGCGGATCGCTTCGTTACTATTCAGGTGAACCGAGACGTTTAGTTCTGCGTCGTCAATGCCCTGTTCCTGTAGGTAGCGAATGCTCTGGAGGACGGTTGAGGAGCTGCGGTCGCGGAGGATGATGGGCTCGGCATAGAGACGCTCCCAGGGGAAGTCTCCGGCGATGATCTGCTGGTAGTACTCGGTGTTTGGCATCGCGATGACGATCTCGTCATGGCCGATCTTATGGCAACGGAGGTCTGGTTCTTCGGTGGGCACGCCCGAAATCGCGACCTGGAGATCGTGATTCTTAACCATGTTAATGATTTCGAGGCTATCGCCCTCGTGGACTTCAAACTGCAGGCTGCTCATGTTCTTATGAAGAACGCCGAGTGCATTTGGCAGGAAGTGAACGGCGGCAATCGGTGAAGCACCGATGACTAGGGTCTGCTTGAGGTCGATCTGCGTCATGCGCATCATCGTCGCACGAAGCTCGAGAATCTTCTTCGCTTTCAAATACATCTCCCGACCTAAGGGTGTGGGGACTGCTGGTTTATGACTACGGTCGATCAATGTCGCGCCGAGAGACTCCTCGAGACTCTGAAGGTGGATGCTGATTGTAGGCTGGGTAACTTGTAAAGACGCAGCCGCTGCAGCATAGGTACGGTTCTCAACAACTGCACAGAAGGCCTCTAATTGACGAAATTCCATAAGAACTCCTCTCATCTAATTCTACTTGCGTATCTGATTATTATAACCTCTTTCCCAGAAATCTTGTAACATCTACACTAATTTTACAAGTCTTTTTAATAAATAGTGCCGCGTTTGCGCATCGATAAGAAAAGTCGCCTCCAAAGAGGTGACTTTTCTTAAAGAGTTTGCTAATAATTGTCGGAACAAATGCTAGTTTTTGACCCATTCTTTAAATACAGCGTTTTCTGGCCCGTTTGAGGCATCGTAGAGGATGATCTGGCCGTCGCTACCGATGAGTAGTTTACGCCCACTGCTACCGAGGCTCTGGCTCGAGTCGAGGTCGCAGACGCTGTAGATCGAGCCTGGATGATACAGGTTTGCCGGAATGAACTGATCCACTGGCTTATCCGGGAAGACTCGCTCAAAGGGTGTTGGGCCTGCCATGAAGTCCTGGCCGATGATCGATGCACCGTTTTCGATATCCGGGTCATCGAGGGAACGGTAGTTCGTCGGCAACTGTCCAAACTTCAGGTAGTATGCGATGACATCGGTATCACTATTATAGAACGTGGTGGCCGTGATATCGAGGTAGACCTGGCGGACGTAGGCTTGGATTTCACTCGAAACCCGCTGTAGCTTGGCTTCATCATCTGCTGAGAGCGTGGGCGCTTGATCGCTTGGATTATTACCAGGGGCGTCGCCGGATGGAGCGCCATTATCTTCATCCTGGTGGCCAGCGTCGAGATTCCCGTCAGGATTATCATTCGGCGGGATGAGTTCGGCATTATCACTATTAACGTCGGGTGGTGTGATCACCGGATCGGTCGGGATTTCCTCAGGCTGGGTTTCAGGCTCGGGTTGGGGTGCCGGTGGCGTAGGCTGGGGCGCTGGTGCCGGAGGTGGAGCAGGTTGAGGTGCTGGAGCCGGCGGCGGTGCAGGTGCTGGTGGCGGCGCCGGCTGAGGGGCCGGTGCTGGCGGTGGTGCTGGTTGGGGTGCTGGTGCCGGAGGTGGTGCTGGTTGTGGCGCAGGAGCCGGCGGAGGTGCGGGAGCTGGCGGCGGCGCGGGCTGTTGGGGCTGCGGTGGACGTGGGCGCGGTGGCGGAGCCACTGGCTGGACAGGCTGGGCGCGGCCGTTCGTCGCACGTAAGACTCGGCGCGTCGGTGTCGCCTTTTTATTCGCAGTGCTGCGATTTCTCTTCAGACGGCTCTTCACAGTGGCACTCGGTTTCGTCTGTGACGTGCTATCTGCCGTCCGACTAATCTTCACCTGATCGGCATCATCGAGTTCAGCTTGGCGAGGTTTACAGGCACTGAGGCCCATCGCCAAAGTCAGTGAGAGACCGAAGCAAGCGATTTCTCGTAGATGTTTCTTCATAAGTATTACTCCTTTGGGCTGAGTGAAATATTTCACCCCAGCCACATCGACTGTAATTGTCTCCTAAGTTGTACCAAAACTAAGTGACGAAAACGTAAATTTTTTTAAATTAAACTTTGTTCCTCAAAGCTTTCTTGCGGATTTTCGCCCGCGTGGAAGTGTCGTAGTCCAGGACTTAAACTGTAGTTTTTACAATCAATATCGAGTTCAACACTAACAGGACAGTGATCAGAACCCATGACCTGGTCGTGAATTTCTGCGGAGCGAAGTTTAGAGCCTAGGGCCTCACTGAGGACAAAATAGTCGATTCTCCAACCGATATTACGGCTGCGAGCACGAGTCCGATAGGACCACCACGAATAGCGATTCTCAGCCTCGGGCTGCAGTGTTCGAAAACTATCGATGAATCCGGCATCGAGGAGGGCGGAAAATTTCGCTCGCTCCTGGTCACTAAAACCTGGGTTGAAATGATTGCTCTCAGGATTGGCAAGGTCGATCTCTTCGTGGGCGACATTTAAGTCACCGCAGATGATGACGGGTCGATCGCTTTGCAATTCAATGAGGTAAGCGCGAAAGGCATCCTCGAAGCGTTCACGATAGGGCAGGCGTTTCAATTCAGATTGGCTGTTCGGCGTATATACCGTGACGAAATAGAAATCTGGATAGCGGAGAGTGATCACTCGTCCTTCGTGGTCGTGCTCGTCTACCCCAATCCCATAGCGGACTTCTTCGGGCTGGTAGCGGGTGAAAATGCAGGTGCCAGAATACCCCTTTCGATCGGCGTAATTCCAGTAGACATCGTAACCCGGGAAGTCAATTTCAATTTGCCCAGCTTGGAGTTTCGTCTCTTGGAGGGCGAAGAAATCGGCGTCGAGGCGCTCGAATATCTCGTGAAAATCCTTTTTAACAATGGCGCGGAGGCCGTTCACATTCCAGGAAATCATTCGCATGTCAGGGGTTTCCTTTCTGAGGATCCTAGGGTCGGGACAAATTGCAGCCCTCATTCTAGCGGGTATTTTGTTTTGGGGCGAGGGCTTTTGCGTCGGGGCAGGCTTTTTTGCTCATCAAAAAGTCCCCTCGACTTTGCTTCCGAGAGGACTTAATCCATGTGTGTATAAACGTTAGAAGATGAATTTCCATGAGAGGAGAAGTAGGGTGACGAGGAGGATGAAGCTGATCAGGAATTTACGGTTTACTGGGTTCCAGCTTAAGCGTCGGCTGAAGCGGGGGAATTCAACCCGCTGGGAGAGGAGGCGTTCGCCCTGGAGGTAGACGAGGAGGACGGCGAGGACGAGGAGGGCGATCAGGGCTGAGACTGCTGCTGCGAGGAGGCCAGCTTGGGCGCCGTGCTCACTCTGGGGGATTTCGGCGCGGAAGAAGGCCATCTTCGAGTAGAGGAAGACGAGTGTGAGGCTGTAACTAAAGTGGCAGGCCATTGAAGCGTAGATCGAACCGAGGCTATAGCGCAGCCATGCGAAGATATAGGCCGCCGCAAAGGCGAAGATGAGGTAGCGGTCGCGGAGGATGAGGCTGTATATAAGGGACGAGAGGAGGAGGGAGGAGTAGATCCGTCCCGAGCGCATCATGCCTGTGAGGAGGATGCCACGCATGAAGAGTTCTTCGCAGAAGGTCGCAAGGGCCGACATCACGAGGACGAGGATGAGATCTTGGCTGAATCCATGGGTCTCCGGTAAGAAAAAGTACGGGTTCGGGAGACTGAGGCCGTTTCGTGAAATCATCCAACTGACGATCTTCGCTGAAGAGGAGAGTCCGATTGCCAGCGGCACGCCAGTGACGAAGCACATTAGGAGGCTGGTGCTCGAGAGGCTGCGCAATCCAGTCACTCGTTTTAGGGGGACGCTCAGCCGGTAGAGAACGAGGAAGGCGGGGAGGGAGAAGAGGAAGAAGAGTCCGAGGAGCTTATAGAGGAGGAACTGCTTGAAATCATTGTTGCAGAGGACAGCATCTGCATGCCCCGTCAGCTTCACAAATAGGAGGCTGATGGCGAGAAAGAGGGTGTAGAGGAGGAGGAGGCTGGCGGATTCGTTCCGGATTTTTTCTTTTAGCCGCAGGCGTTCGAGGGTCTGCTCGTTCATTCCGAGGCTGGCTTTTATCTTAGGTGCCTCGAAGAGGAGGGCATCGACCCGACGTAGTCCGCTCAATAACAGCTCTTTTGGAGACAGTTTTTGTTTCGACTTCTGCTTGCGTTCACCGCGATTTAGTTCGCGTAAATCGTTGCGATTGAGGAGACGTGGCTCATCGAGGTGTTGATCCTCACCAGCGGCGATTGCCGAGCTGGCGGCGTTTAGATCTGGGCTCGAGAGCGCATCACTCCGGCGTGGATAGCTCTGTGGGAAGCGTTGACGGCGCTCTTCGCCGACCTCGATGCGACGCTGCTTCGCTTCGCTGCCATCGATCTCGACTGCGTCATCTGTGGAATCACTCGAAAGACTGACAATTTCTTCCATGAGGCGGAGATCATCGTACTCATCGCGGTAGCCCTCGGCTTCAGCAATCAGATAAGGATCGGGAAAGTCCTCATCATCCTCAAGTGCAAGCAAGCGCGCATTTTCTTCCGCGAGCTTAGCTTCGGCTTCAGCGCTGAGACTGATTGTAGCCTGCTCTTCATCGCTGAACTTTGAAATCTCGGTAGCGTTCCCTGAGGCCTGCTGGCTCGAATCTGAATTCTCATGGACAGGGATCTCGGCATCCGCCGAATCCTCGTCGCCCACCTCTGCAGGGAAGAGCTTGCTTATATACTTCGCTGCCTCGACCTCATCTTGGTCGAGGAGTGCATAGAAGGTTTCGAGGGCTTCCGCCTCACGACGCTCGCGTTCAGCCTCTAAATCGGCTGCCTCTTCGGCTTCCTCATATTCATCGGCGAGGGCGGCATCATCCTCTTCATTTTCAATAATTTCCTCGAGGAAAAAGTCTCGGATTCGGTGGCGGAGGCTTGGTTTCGGCTCTGCTTCTGGCACTTCAGTCTGGGCCGGGGCTCCTGCAAGGTCCGGGGCGTATGGCTGATTGGTAGGGCCATAAGCTAGGTCTACTGACTCAGTCGCCATTTCGCCATCCGTCGGGCTTACTGGATAGACGGGCTCTGGAAGCTTACCTTCTCCTGTAGTGACCGGTGGCCACGAGGCTGTGGAACTTGGATTATGGGGAGGCTGGCCTGCGGCTTGGCTCGAACTGCCATCAAAGACGGTGGGTGGCTGACCTGCTGGGGGCTCAGCTGCTGGCGGCATCTCGAGGTGTGGCTCCTGTGGTTCGAGCGTGGTGCTCGGGACTGGCGACGGGGCATAGCCCTCAGGAACCCAATCTGGAGCCGGGAAGTCTGGCGCCGTCTCTGCGGGCTTAGACTTCTTAGAGCCAAATTTCTTAAAGAGCGACTTAAAGCCAGAGAGGACGGTGTTCGTTACCACTGTTGCTTCGCCGGCATCTTCGTCAATAGGCTCGAGGCCTGGCTCGTAGAGGGCAGGCATGTCCTCTCTAGGTGCCCTGAAATCTGCGCGTCGCTCGCGCTCTTCGGCTTCGAAAATCTCGGCCTCATGGACCTCAGTGGCGTTCGAAGCAGCGCGTTCGCTGGCGTCGACGAGGAGCTCGTCAGCGACAGCCGAGTCGTCGGTTTCGTCGCTTGGGGCGGGCATCAGGAAGTCCCCCTGGATCGGAGCCTCGGCTTGGAAATCCTCGCTGGCTTCGGGCTCTGGCTTCAACTTCGAGGTCAGGCGTTTGAAGACGCTTGGCGCAGAGGCGCGTTCACTCGCCTGCGGGAGCTCAGGCGCGCTCTTAGCCATCTCAGTATCTGCGCTCGTGTCGCTGGTTGTGTCGGCCAACTCAAGCTGGAAATCATTAAAGTAATCGCCATCCGATGTGTTCCCCGAGGTGGCGCGGTAAATCAGTTCCGCCTCTTCATCGGCGACATCTGGGAGGACGGACGCAGTCGCAGGACGCACCTGTGCCTCGACCGTGCGGGGCTGGGTCTGACGTTCCTGTCCAGCCCGAATTCGGCGGATCTGGGACTCGTCAATTCCGAAGCGAGCGGCTTCGCTTTCGAGGAGGCGCCCCATGGCTCGAAATTCTGGTTCAGATAGATGGGTGTAATCCAGTCTAGCCGCCGTCTCAATAATCTGTGCTTCGTCGAGCTGGACTCTGCGAATCCCGCCCCCTGCAGCCGGCTGCTTCGCTGGCGATGGGGGCTGAATAGGCGCAGGGCCGCTCCAGGCGTCTACTGCATCCTCTGGGCTAAATGGAGCTGCCTCAGTGAAAAAGTCGTCCTGAGGCTGGATCTCGGAACTCGCTTCGGCGTCATAGCTTGCGGGATCGACGGCATCGTCTCGCTGGGCTAGCTCGTTATCGGCGTCGCTGGGCGCTGGCCCAAGTTGGGGCGAGAAATCCGGCCTGAGCAGGCCGCTCGTCGACACTGCATCGTCCTGCTCGGGAAGTGCGACGCCGGTCTCACTCTCGTCTGCATTTAGAAAATCACTATTGGATTCCGTCAAATCAGGACTTATGCGATGCGGTCTACGGTAAGCAAGATGCTCGCTTTCGGACTTATGTCTTGGCTCGCTCGCCGGGGCCGTAGGTGGCGCGCTGATCTCCGCTTTAAAGGGATCGGCTGCTACGACTGGAGCGTGCGGCTTCGCTGTATTTTCGAAATGATCTCCCGATTCAATTTGTTCGGGACGAATGCGTCGAATTAGAGGCGTATGATCTGACCCGAGCGCATGGAGCCCAGCCCCCGTTTCGCCCTGGGGGGATACTTGGTTTGGATTTTGATCAGGTTTCTTCATACGCATCTTTCCCCTATTAATGTGGGTCATTATAACACGTGCCTCCCAGTGGCTGTGCGGCAAGCTTTGCTGAAGCGTTACGATGCATAATATTTCAATTTGATGACAAAGCTAGGCTCGCTTCCAGGGCGATTATCCACTGAACTGTCATCTCTTTTTCATCTTTAAGAAATGTGGAAAAGTGTGGCTTTTTGAGGATTGCGGCCCAACTTATCCACAATTTGGGGATAAGGCTTCGTGATCGACGTGGATAAGTACAATGATGCGCCCTTATTCGTTCGGGTGGATTAATTCACGCTGCCCCCTGAGTTTTGGATCTTTTCACTCGATTGTGACAAAGACGCCACAAATTTGTCACCGTTTTGTTATCGCTCATTTGCCTAAAATGCAGTCCCCAATTCTCCTCAGGACGGGCGAATCGGCTTATCTCCGTGGCACTTTTGTGTCATGATCTGGGGGATTAAGAGGAGGGTGTATTTTGGAAGTCGAGAAGTTTTTAGTGGTCGGTCTCGGAAATCCCGGGGATCGCTACCTCCGTACCTGGCATAACCTGGGTTTTATGGCCCTCGAAGTCCTCTCCCAGATCTATGGGATTGAGCCGAAGCGGGCGAAGTTCCGAGGCCTCTATGAGAAGCTGAGTTTGGCAAAGGGGGAGGCGCACGCCAAGCGACTTAGGCGAGAGATTCCGAACGTTGGACGACGGGGCTTACCGCCTCAGCCCGAGCGAGAGATTATCTTTCTCAAACCGATGACTTATATGAACCTGTCTGGCGAGTCGGTGGCTGCCGCGGCTAGATTTTTCAAAATCCCACCGGAGCGGATTCTCGTTTTTTACGATGATGTCGATATCCCCCTCGGTGAGATTCGGATACGAAGTCGGGGATCTGCAGGGACTCATAACGGTATGCGCTCGGTCGTCTGTCAGCTCCATAGTCAGGATTTCCCCCGGATTCGAATCGGTTGCGGGCCCCAGCCAGAACAGTGCGATATTGTCGACTTCGTCCTCGAGCAGATCCCGAAGTCGGCTCAGGGCCGCTGTTTTGAAAGCCTCGAGCTAGCGTCGACGGCTGCCCGTCTCTGCTTCTATGACGGGGCTGACTTTGCCCAGAACTATATCAACACCCTCTTGCAGAAGAAGTGAGGAGTCCTATGGAGCAGGAACTAGAGTTACAGTTAGCGGCTGAGAAACGTGCGAATTTCCTTCGAGCTGCAGAACGCGATCCCAGTTTCGTGGCGCTTCGCTCGGCGATTACAGATTATTTTTTTGCAGCAAAATCAGAGAGGCGACTGCGGATTAATCTCCAGGGGATGGGGGAGTCGCTGAAGCCCTATCTGATTGCGGCACTCCTCGAACTGCTGCCCGATTTAAAAATCCTCTACATCGAGTCCGATGAACTGAACTTCCGACGGGATGAACGTGATTTCGAGGCCCTCCTCGGAGTGGCTCCTGCCGTCTTTCGCCCCCGAGAACTTGAGTTTCGCGAGGTCGATGCCACCAGCCGTACGACTGAGATCGAGCGCCTCGCCTGTCTCCATCAGATGCAGAGCGGAGCGGCGCGTCTCGTCCTCGCACCCGTGACGGCTCTCAGTCAGCGCCTCGCTTCGAGGGCGAAGCTCGATGCCCGCTATGAGATCTCTGTGAATCAACGCCTCGATCAGGCGGAATTACGTGAGCGTCTCGTCGCCCTCGGTTTTGAAGCCCTACCGCATTGCGAGGGTCTCTCGCAGTTCTCTCAGCGCGGCGACATCATCGACTTCGTGCCGCTTGCCATGGATGCTGAGGTGGATTACGGCGTGCGCATCTCGTTCTTCGATGACGAGATCGACCGCATCGATCGCTTCGATCTCGATACCCAGCGCAGCTTGGAACGCCTCGAGAGCGTTGAGATCCTCAGCCAGAGAGAGCTGGAACTGAGCGCGGCTGACTATCAGCGCCTGGCCGAGCACCTCGAAGAGGCGGGGGCCGAGGCGCGCCGACGCATCATACGTCAGGGGGGTAAGCTGGAGTCGGCCCGTAAGATTGAGAGCCTCTACCTCCGAGATGCCGAGCGCTGCCGCACGGCTGAGCGCTTTCCTGCCCTCGACCGCTATCTCGACTTCATCTTCGGGGAGTCGGCGCTGAGCCTCGTCGACTATGCCGCTGAGCATGGCTATCTGATCATCGTCGATGAGCTTCTCCGTTGTCAGGAGCGCCTCGATCGCCAGGCTGCCCAGGCCTATGAGGATATGACGATTCTCATCGAGCATCAGGATGCCCCGAATGAGATTTTCGATGCGAACTGGCGTCCGGATGCCGTGCTTCGGGGTCTCGATTCGAAGCCAGCCCTCCTCAGTCTCGCGGCTCTGCCTCAGAGTGGTAATGGTTTGACTGCGGCGAAGGAAATACAGATATATGCCCGAGAAGCGGAGCATCGTCATGGCCTCGAGCTTCAGATGCTTCGGGAGTTTCAGGAGCGAGAGGCTCGAGGCGAGTCGAGTTATATTCTCTGTAGTGATCCAGATTTACGTGAACGTCTGCGTGCTTTGATTTTCGAAAACTGTCCGGGACTAAAGGATCCTTTCCTCGATTTTGAATTGAGTCATGGTTTTGAGTACCCTGCAGCGAAACTCTACGTCCTCTCACGGGAGGAGGTCTTTGCATCCCGACGTAATCGCCGTAAGAGACGGAGCAAGACGGCTCAGACGGGGGCGCCGATTGCACTCTTCACGGAACTTAAACCCGATGAGCTCCTCGTCCATGATGATTTCGGTATTGGAATTTACCGTGGACTTACCCAGCTAGAACACCACGGTGCAGTCCGCGATTACCTCCAGATTGAGTATGCAGGCGGCGATAAGATTTACCTGCCGATGGATGCGCTCGACCAGATTCAGAAATACATCGGTACAGGGGATAATTCAAAGGTTAAACTTTCACGCCTCGGGGGCCAGGACTGGGAAAAGGCGAAGTCTAGGGCTCGTGATTCGATTAAGGTTCTGGCGACTGACCTCGTCGAACTCTATGCCAAGCGCCGCCAATTAAAGGGTCATGCATTTCCACCGAAAACGCCTTTTGAGGCGGATTTTGCGGCTCGTTTCGACTACGAGGAGACGAACGATCAGCTCCAGGCCCTCGATGAGATCTGCGCCGACATGGAGAGCGATCGGGTCATGGATCGCCTCCTCTGTGGCGATGTTGGCTTCGGGAAGACGGAGGTTGCATTCCGAGCCATGTTTAAATGTGCCTGCGATTCGAAACAGGCGGTTCTCCTCGCTCCGACGACGGTGCTCTCTCAGCAGCATTACGAGACCCTCCTCGAGCGACTGGGGGATCTGCCGCTGCGCGTCGCCCTCCTCAATCGCTTCGTGGCGGCAGCGGATCGGAAGAAGATCCTACGAGCGGTCCAGCGCGGTGACGTCGACATCCTTATCGGCACCCACCGCGTCCTCTCAAAGGATGTGAAATTTGCCGACCTCGGTCTCCTCGTCGTCGACGAGGAACAGCGTTTCGGCGTCGATCATAAGGAAAGCCTCAAAGCAAAATATCCAGAGGTCGACGTCCTCACCTTAACCGCGACGCCGATTCCCCGCACCCTCCACATGTCGCTCTCGGGGATTCGAGATATCTCGGTCCTCGAAGAGCCACCAGAGAACCGACGGCCGGTGCGAACCTTTGTCATGGATTACGACGAGGGCATCGTCGCGGACGCCATCCTTCGGGAAATCAATCGCGGCGGCCAGGTCTTTTACCTCTTCAACAACGTCGAAAAAATGCCTGCTGAACAGGCGAAGCTCGAGCGACTCCTCCCAGATGCGCGCATTGTCATGGGCCATGGCAAGATGAGTAGCAGCGAGATCGAGGCGGTGATGGAGACTTTCTTAAAAGGAGAGGCTGATATCCTCCTCTGTAGCACGATCATCGAGAGTGGGATTGATATTCCAAACGTCAACACCCTCATCGTCTGTCACTCCGATCGCTTCGGTCTAAGTCAGCTCTATCAGATTAAGGGACGGGTCGGTCGTTCAACGCGCCAAGCCTACGCCTATTTCACCTATGAGCGCGAAAAAGTCCTCAATGCTGAGGCTCAGAAGCGCCTCATCGCTCTCAGAGAATATACGGAGCTCGGTTCTGGCTTTAAGATTGCGCTTAAAGATCTCGAGGTTCGAGGCGCGGGTAACCTCCTCGGTGGTGAGCAGCATGGGCAGATGGCGGCAATCGGCTATGAGCTCTACTGCCGTATGCTCGACGAGGAGATCGAAGCCGCGAAGTGGGCCAGTGTCGCCGAAGAGAACGAGGACTTCGTTTCGGTCCGCAAACTCGAACGGGCCGAGGACTTCCAAGCGGCGTCGGCAGCCAGCTCCAGTCAGACCTCGGGAATTTCCTTCTCTGCTAAAGCGAAGAGCGAAGCCGTTGATAAGTCTGGCCCGAGATTTCGAGACGCCCATACGAGTCGCCGTGCGCGTTCGCTCGAGACCCTCATCGATCTCAAAGTCGATGCCTTTATCCGAGCCGATTATGTGCCCGATGAGAGTGCCCGCGTCGACCTCTACCGTCGCATCGTCCGCATTGAGACTTATGCAGACTATCTCGACCTCCAAGATGAGTTCCTTGACCGCTTCGGCGATCCACCGCCAGCGATCAGTCAACTCCTCGATGTCGCCTATGTTCGCGCTCGGGCGAGTCGTCTCGGCTGCGTGCGGATTTGCCGCCAAAAGTCGAGTCTTTGCCTCGAGATGAGTAAGGATTTGAGCCTCGGCATGGGTGAGGTGACGGCCCTCATGGCTGGTCCATATCGGGCCAATCTGCGTCTCGATCTCGGCCAGCACCCAGCTCTCTACCTCCTCGACGTACCCGCGAAGAATGAGGCGGCCCTCGAGCTTCTCCGCAAACTATTTTATGAGGGGGAACGAGAAGCTGAGAAGATGAAGGGGGAGGCCAGCTCTTAAGTTTGAGAAAAGCCTCAAGCCCAGCCCATTTAAGGTCTGAATTGATCGGGCGATCGGCTCCGTCGGGGCTGGCCGCTATTGCTGCGCCAGGTGGGCGAGTCTGCTATCATTTGACCATCTATGAATTAGGAAGATGAGTCGCAAATTATGAAGATTCAGAAGTTAAAGGGTACCCAGGATGTCCTCCCTCAGGAGTCGGCCCAGCGTCGCTATATCGAAGAGGTCTTCCATGAAGTCTGCCGTCGCTATGCCTATGGGGAGATCCGTATTCCAACCTTCGAGATGACTCAGCTCTTTCAGCGTGGCGTAGGCGATAGCAGTGATGTCGTCAATAAGGAAATGTACAGCTTCGAGGACCGCGGTGGTCGCCAGCTCAGTCTCCGCCCCGAGGCGACCTCGGGAGTCGTCCGTGCCTATATTGAAAACGGTCTCACTTCGACGCCTGCTCCACAGAAACTCTACTATCTGATTTCTGCCTTCCGTGCCGAAAATGTTCAGGCGGGTCGCTTCCGTGAGTTTAATCAGTTCGGCGTCGAGGCCTTCGCGTCAGAGTCTCCGAGCATCGACCTCGAGGTTATTAGCCTCGCCAATACCTATTTTCAGAACCTCGGTCTTAAGAATTACCGGATTAAGTTAAATTCAATCGGAGATCCGGAGTCTCGCCAGGCCTATCGCCTCGCCCTCCTCGAATTCTTCCGGCCTCGCCTCGACGCGCTCTGCCCAACTTGCAGGGAGCGGCTCGAGAAGAATCCGCTTCGCCTCCTCGATTGTAAGGAGGTGTCTTGCCAGGGCCTGATCGCTGAGGCCCCCGTCATCGACGATTACCTCAGCGAGGCTTCGAGAGCCCATGATGCCTACCTCCGTGAGGGCCTCGAGGCCCTCGGCATCGCCTATGAACACGATTCGAGACTCGTGCGTGGCCTCGACTATTACACGAAGACGGTTTTTGAGTTCGTCCTCGATGCGGAGATCGGAAGTCAGGCGGCGACGATCTGCGGCGGCGGCCGCTACGACGGCCTCGTTGAACAACTCGGCGGTGCGGCTGTTCCAGGGATCGGCTTTAGCCTCGGTGAAGAGCGCCTCCTCATGGCCCTCCGCGAAGAGGGACTTCTGCCAGAGCTTAATTCGGGCGTAGACCTCTTCATTGCAGCTCAGTCGGATGCCGCCCGCCTACCTGTTGCCGTCCTCGCCCAGCGCCTGCGTGAACTCGGGCTCGCCGTCGAGATCGACCTCATGGATCGCTCGTTAAAAGCGCAGATGAAGTATGCGAATAAGTCGGGGGCTCGCTACGCCCTCGTGATCGGAGATGCCGAACTTGAGACGGAGTCGGCCCAGCTCAGGGACTTGCGCAGCCGCGAGGTCGAAGACCGTTTCGTCGAGATCAGTGATCCAGCGGCCCTCTTCGAGATTCTCAGCCTTGAGATTGTCTGAGCGACTCGGACTAGCGTTTCAGCCCCTTTGCTTTGCCTTCCATAGATGACGAGGCGAGGCGATCACGGATTTTTTTTGAGGATGCATGTATTACTTACTCAATCAACCCGATTGCCCCTATGAGCGGCTCGCAGAGCTTCCCGAGCGCAACTGTGACCTCGCTGCCTATCTGAAGTTTCGCGAACTAGAGCACGATGCGGAGCAGCTCCATATCGAGCCAGAAGTCCTCGATCTCTGCCGTGAACGGACTCTCCAGAACACCCTCGGGAGCTTCGAGCGTTATCTTTTTGCCATCCTCTCGCTTCCAGATCCTGAGCGGATCTCGAACGAACGTGACTTGATCGGCCTCTACATCGATGCCGAGAAAATCCTAATTATCGACCTCTATGACCGGGATCGCTCGACCTCCAGGGCTTTTAAACGGGCTCTCCAGTTGATGGGAAATAAACAGAATCTCGGTCGCTTCTTCGCCCTCTTTGTAAAAGAAATTACGAAGGGCCATTACCGTTACTTCAGAGTCTTCCAAGAGGAGACCGCCCAGCTGGAACACTCACTCTGGGATACAGATGACGACAACGATCAGCGCCACTATCAGCGTGAATTTTCACGAATTTCTCACCAGCTTCTCCTCCTACACTCCTACTACGAGGAAGTCGTCGACCTCCTCAGTGAGATGGAGGAAAATGAAACGCAGGTCCTCGACTCCGAAGACCTCGCCTATGTGCGCCAGCTCCTCGGACGGATGGAACACTATTCTGGAAATATGCAGTACTGCCGAGAGTATCTGGCTCAAGTCCGAGAAGCCTATCAGTCGCAGCTCGATCTTAAGCTCAACGCTACGATGAAAATCTTCACGGTCATGACCTCCGTTTTCCTACCTCTTTCGCTTCTCGTTGGCTGGTATGGGATGAATTTTAAAAATATGCCAGAATTGGATTGGGAATACGGGTATATCGCCGTCATCGCCTCGAGCATCGTGATTACCGCCCTCATCCTCTGGTATTTCAAGCGTAAGAAACTCCTCTGAATCTATTTTTTTATAACAAAGCGGGGGACAGGTCCTGTGTTCTGCATTTGCAAAGCCTGAGCACGTCGCGGCTCGGCCTTTTATTTGACGATCAAAAAGATTTGTTTTCCCGGCCAAGAACAGCTCAAGATTTGCTAAACTAAAGGGTACATTTTTAGTCGTGGAAGAAGGGCAGGTACATAACATGCAAATTGGACAGGAAACGATGAAGCGCAGTGTTTACTGCGGCGAGGTGGGGGAGTCCCACGTCGGTCAGAGTCTCTGCCTTATGGGCTGGGTCAAGCGTCGCCGTAATTTAGGTGGCATGGTTTTCCTCGATTTGCGAGACCGCAGCGGTATCTGCCAGCTGGTGGTGAATGAGAAGAGTCCCGAGGCGGTCCACGAGGCGGTCCGTGACGTGCGCAGTGAATATGTGCTCGCTGTCCGCGGTGAGGTCCTCCGTCGTTCGTCGCCAAACCCAGATTTGCCGACGGGTGATTACGAGCTTCAGGTCGAGACCCTCATCGTCCTCAGTGCTTCGGAGACGCCGCCCTTTGTTCTCGAAGAGGCCGACCAGGTCTCGGACGTCCTCCGTCTTCGCTATCGCTTCCTCGACCTCCGGCGTGAGCGCCTCTCGAATATCATTCAGCTGCGCTCAGCGATGTTAAATCGCACGGTTGATTTCTTTGCGACCCACGGTTTCCTACAGATTGAGACGCCCTATCTCGGTAAGTCGACGCCTGAGGGAGCCCGTGACTACCTTGTTCCTAGTCGTGTCTACCCAGGTTCTTTCTTCGCGCTTCCTCAGTCTCCACAGCTCTATAAACAGATGCTGATGATGTCGGGTTTTGATCGCTACTTCCAGATTGCTCGTTGCTTCCGAGATGAGGATCTGCGCGCTGACCGTCAGCCTGAATTTACCCAGGTCGACCTCGAGATGAGTTTCGTCGACGAAGATGATGTCATGGATATCGCTGAGTCCTACACCCACTTCTTATTCGAGAATTTCGGGACGGGGATGGAGGCGCCTAAATTCCCACTGCAGCGCTTGACCTATCGTGAGGCGATGGAGAACTACGGCTCGGATAAGCCTGACCTGCGTTTCGGGATGAAGCTGCATAAGATCTGCGGTTGGGCGCTGAGCGTCGATTTCCCTGTATTTAAAAACTGTGTTGAAGCGGGGGGCTGCGTCTATGCCATTTGTGCGAAGGGCATGGGCCAGGCTTCTCGTAAGCAGATCGATAAGATGACGGATCTCGTCCGCCTCTATCATGCAAAAGGCCTCGCCTGGTTTGCTCCCGGCGAGTCCGAGCGCGGTTCGATCTTAAAATTCTTAAGTGATGCGAATAAGCAGGAGCTCTGCGAACTGATGGGGGCCGAATCGGGCGACCTCATCCTTATTGTTGCGGATTCGGAGCGCACGGCGCAGACCGCCCTCGGTCAGCTACGTCTGAAGATTGCCGATGAGCAGGGACTCCTCGATCCGAATCGCTGCGCGGCTTGCTGGGTGACGGATTTTCCCCTCTTTGAATATTCTGAGGAGGAGCAGCGCTATGTGGCGCAGCACCACCCCTTTACGATGATTGCCGATGAGGATGTCGATTACCTCGAATCCGATCCCGGACGCTGCCGCTCTAAAGCCTATGACCTCGTGGTCAATGGTCAGGAGATGGCGGGTGGTTCAATCCGTATCCATGACCGTGACTTCCAGTACCGAGTACTTAAACATCTTGGCTTTAGTGAAGAGCGGGCGAAGGCAAATTTTGACTTCCTCCTGCGTGCATTTGATTACGGTGTACCGCCGCACGGCGGCTGCGCTTTTGGACTTGACCGCTGGGTGATGTTCTTCGCCCGGACGAATAATATCCGGGACGTCATCGCCTTTCCGAAGGTTCAGTCCTCGAGCTGCTTGATGACAGGGGCTCCGAGCCGAGTTTCCGAGCATCAGCTGATGGAGCTAGGGCTTGAGGTTGAGGCAAAGCCCGAGGGGGATGCCGCTTCGGAGGGAGCTGAGGAATAATTTGGATCTTGCGAGGGCGCGGACTTAGACGTTGAGGTGTAAGCATGGCGATTTTTAAGCGTGACGGTTCGAAACGATCCCGATCTAAACGAGAAACGAAGCCGATTCTAATTACGGAGGAACGTCCGAATATGGACGCGGATCTCGAGACTGAGATCGCCCGTGAATCGGATGCGCTTCCGACGTCCGACCGCCCTGTTATCCATATCCGTCGTCTCGCCGCCCCTGATGAGGAAGTCAATGACGAGCGACAGCCCCAAGCGGAACTCGACCTCCTCCAGGACTTCGATATGACGGGGCAGTTGCCACTTCATAGCGGGGGCTTCAATCTCCATACGGAGTTTTCTGAGGAACGAAATTCTGAAGATCCGCTCCTCGCCGGTCGCGGCTCTTCGGAAGACGCCTCGGTTTGGGAGGCCTACCGCGATTTTGATACCAGTCACTTTGATCCGAATGCGACGAATCTGCCTCCCGTTCATCAGCAGACCTCGGTTCATGATTTTGCTCAGCTCGCCCAGCAGGCAGCTCAGGGGCAGTTTATTTATGCCGAACGCATCGAGGATGCCCTCCCGAGTTTCGAGGGGGAGGCGGGAACTCAAACGGGTCAGATCTCTGAAGCGATGGGAGAGTATCTCGACACTGACGAGGCGAGGGGATTTGAGCTGGCGGAAATGGCCTCTGATACCGATTCTAAGCCGTCTCCAGAGACTTACGAAGAAGCTCAGATGGAGGAGGAACCGGAGTCTGAACTGAGCCCAGAGCCCGATTCGATGGCGGCTGCTGGCGAAGCCCTGTATGAAGCAGTGCTTGAGGCGAGTGAGCCAGTTTTCGCGATCCCTGAGTTTGAATCTGAGACCCTGGCGCAGACGCGCCGGGTTCCGGAGCTGGAGCGTGCACGACTTAGTCAGGAAGAGTCTGAGTTGGTTAATGAGATTGTTTCGGATGCGAAGATTCGCCAGGAAGTGATCGCAGAGGCGGAGCATCCGGCTGGTGAGGCCCCCCAGCGGCGTTTCTTCTGGCAAAGGCGTACGGAGCCTGTGCACGAAGACGGTCCCGAACGTCATGTGATTGAGCGCCTCCATCCAGAGGCAGACGGGGACGGGGTGGTTTCGATCGAACGGGTGCCTATCCATGACGAGCAGACTGGTTTGGAGCCTGAAGCTTCTGAGCAGATCTCTGAAGCGGCTGCGCCTAATTTTTCGACTGCGTCGATCACGACTGATTCAGAGAAAACAGCAGAGATTGACCTTTCTTCGACGCGCTATGCCTGGGATGAGACGGGTGACTTCGAGACTAGTTATATGGACGAGTATGCGGATCACTATGGCGAGGAATACGTCGAAGATCCAGAGCTCGGATCCGTCGATGGTCTCAGCGATCCGCTGGAGAATGCCTTTGATGAGCCGGATTTTGTCGATGCAGGTTACAGTCATGTTCCAGACGCGGAGCATGAGGTGCGGGCTTTTATTCCTGGTATTTATTCGCCACGGGCAGAGATTCCGATGTCATCTTTTGGCGAGCTGTCGGCCGCAGACGAGAACCTGATTCGTGTGCCACAAACCTTTAGTTTCGAATCCCCGGTAGAGTTCAATCCGGAGGCTGAGACTGTCGCAAATTCTGTGCCTGGGCCTGATTTTGCAGGATCCTATGAATATGAAATGGGACCCGATGTCTACGATCCTGGCATGGTGGGGCTTCAGACGGACAGTCCCCCACCTCTTGCGTGGGAAAGCCAAGAGGATTACGATGCAGAACCTGAGCGGATGAGTTTCTGGGGGCGCATGAAGCGCTTCTTCGGAGGTCGAGGGGCATCGCAAGTTCAGATGCCGACTGGTCCCGTGATTCAAGAGGTTTTGCCTCGCCAAGCTCAGTTGAACAAGACGCCTGAGATTCAATCTCAGCGTGACTTGCCTCAGCCAAGCTTTAGAAACCGTAATCCTCAGTACGAGCGCTTGCGTCAGAGAGATCCGATCGATGTCAACTTTGCGAGACGTCGAGCCCTCAGTAGTCGCCAGCTCGATATCCTCGAGTTGCCCGAAGCGCCTGTTTATGAAATTCCGCTGGAAGAAAAGGAGTTAAACAGCCGCAATATGCTTTTACCCGCACGCATTGATGTGTTTAAAGATCAGAGTCAGCGTTCGAGCCGCCTCTACGAGGCTCTCTCATGGCTGCGCAGCTTGTTGCTTGCGATTTTAATTGGTGTCGTCCTCGTTCAGTACGTCGTTCACCGCAGTGTGGTCGATGGCCGCTCGATGGATCCGACCCTCCATAATGGCGATCAGCTAATTGTCGAAAAGGTGAGCCGCTATTTCTCATTGCCCGCTTATGGTGAGATCATTACTTTCCGTCATCCCGATACGGAGCATCGTCCGAAGGATTATCTCGTTAAACGCGTAATCGGACTGCCTGGAGATTTGATTCAGATCAAAGAGGGGGGCGTCTATCGAAATGGCGAGAAGCTGACAGAGGATTACCTCGATCGTTCGGTCCAGACGCTTGGCGTCGAACGTGGCTTCGATGAGGTCCTCGTGCCGGAGGGGGAGGTTTACGTCCTCGGCGACAATCGTGGTGTCAGCAGTGATTCTCGCTACTTCGGGTCGATTGATGCATCGCTGATCGAGGGGCATGTACTCATGCGCTTCTATCCCTTCCAGGACTTTGGCTTTCCCCGCTAAGTCCTGTAGATTCGCTGGGGGCAGAGTTGTCAGCCTGCTTTGATGGATAAGCCTTGAGTCCGAAGTGAAGATCGTAGAAGTGATTTTTCTTGTATGACCCAGTTGAAAGGAAGCTATGAGCTCAGAACGTCAAGACCATATTCGTAATTTCTGTATTATTGCCCACATTGATCACGGGAAGTCGACTCTCGCCGACTGCCTCATCTCGGAGACGGGTTTGTTGACCGATCGAGAAATGCAGCATCAGGTCCTCGACAATATGGAGATCGAGCGTGAGCGTGGGATCACGATTAAGGCCCAGGCAACGACGATGTTTTATCGGGCGGATGACGGTGAGACCTATGAGCTGAATCTCATCGATACACCGGGACACGTCGATTTTAACTATGAAGTTTCTCGTTCGCTCGCGGCCTGTGAGGGTGCGATTCTCGTCGTCGATGCGGCGCAGGGGATTGAAGCCCAGACGCTCGCGAATACTTACCTCGCGGTCGACCATGGCCTCGAGGTCCTGCCTGTCATTAACAAGATTGACCTGCCTGCGGCGGATCCTGAAGCGGTGAAAAATGAGATTGAGGAGGTCATCGGCATTGATGCCTCTGAGGCACCCCTGATTTCTGCGAAGAATAAGCTGAATATTCACAGCGTGTTGGAGGCGGTCGTGCGGAATTTACCGCCGCCGTTCGGGGACGAAGAAGCGCCCTTAAAGGCGTTGGTCTTTGATTCCGAATACGATGCCTACCGAGGCGTGATCGTCCACCTCCGAGTATTCGAGGGCTCACTAAAGCGTGGTGACGAAATCTATTTCATGCACACGCAGAAGTCTTTTATAGTTAATGAAATTGGTGTATTTAAGGCGGGTGAACCGATTCCGGGAGGCAAGCTCGATGCTGGTAATGTCGGGTTTATCGCCGCGTCGATTAAGAATGTCCGCGATTCAAAGGTCGGTGACACTGTGACACTGAAGTCCCGGCCCTGTGCGGCGGCCCTGCCAGGGTATAAAGAAGCGGTTCGCATGGTTTTCTGCGGGCTCTATCCGACGGATTCGGCCCGCTATAACGATCTGCGCGAGGCCCTCGAGAAGCTCCAGATTAACGATGGTTCGCTCTCGTTTGAGCCCGAGACGTCCAAAGCCCTGGGTTTCGGATTTCGCTGTGGCTTCCTGGGCCTACTCCATTATGAAATTGTCCAGGAGCGCCTCGAGCGCGAGTTTAATCTCGACCTGATTTCAACGGCCCCCTCGGTTGTGTATAAAGCGATCATGAACGACGGCTCTGTCCTCCTCGTCGACAATCCGACGAATATGCCTAATCCGAGTGAGGTCGATGAGATGCAGGAGCCAATCGTCGATGCGACGATCATGACGCCGACGGATTATATTGGAAACATCATGGAGCTCTGCCAGGATCGCCGGGGTACTTTTATCAACATGGAGTACCTCGATGAGACCCGTGTTGCGATGCACTATGAGATGCCGCTAAACGAGATCATCTATGATTTCTTCGATGCCCTGAAGAGTCGTTCGCGCGGCTATGCATCCCTCGACTATGAGATGAAGGATTATCGCAGTAGTCAGTTGGTCAAACTCGACATTCTCCTCAACGGAGAGGTGGTTGATGCCCTCTCGTTTATCCTCCATACGGAAAAGGTCCAGACGCGTGCCCGTAAGATGTGCGAGAAGTTAAAGGAGCATATCCCGCGCCAGATGTTCGAAGTCCCGATTCAGGCAGCGATCGGCGGCAAGATCATCGCACGTGAAACCGTACGTGCGTTTAGAAAAGACGTGCTCGCGAAGTGCTACGGTGGTGATATTAGCCGTAAGAAGAAACTCCTCGAGAAGCAAAAAGAGGGGAAGAAGCGAATGCGCCAAGTCGGCTCCGTCGACGTCCCCCAAGAAGCCTTTATGTCGGTTTTAAAACTCGATTCCTAAGGTGGTCCATCCAATTTTTAGAGATGAAGAATCCCTCCGAGCTCGAGGCCCTGGAGGGATTTTTCATGGATTAATTTAATCCTTCGGCGAGAAAGCCAGCGCCGAAGCGCAACTCAGGCGTTCAGGGCAGACTCTAAAATATGTCCTCAGCAAGCTCTTTTGGATCGAGGAGTAGGACTTCTATCTTTTCCGCTGCCTTAAGACTGAGTTCGAAGCTTTTCTCGGGCTGGGCGAGATTACGCATCTTCAGGGGCCCACCGTAGTCACCAAACTCGAGCAGCTCGAAGCAGTCTCCAACGTGGAGATTCAGCTTGTCGAGGTAGTTCAAGAGGTCATAGTCCTCGTCGATGCGAGCGATCTCGACGTGGTCGAAGAGATCAGTGTCTGTCAGCTTAACGAGGTCACGTTTATCGTCAAGAAGACCTGGACGCGGAACCTGGGCGCCGTGGGGGCAGTGCTCGGGATAGTTTAGGAACTGGTCGAGATGCTCCATCAGTTTCGGCGATGTCGCGTGCTCGAGAATATCGGCCTCGCGGTGCGCTTCGCTGGTGCGGTAGCCGAGGTGCTCGACGAGAAAGACTTCCCAGAGTTCATGACTGCGTACGAGATCGGTGCAGATTTGAATTCCCTTTTCTGAAAGTCGAACGCCATGGTAGGGTTCATACTTCAGGAGACCCTCACGGGTGAGGCGTCCGAGCATCTCAGTCACTGAGGCGCTCTGGACGTTCAGTCGCTGAGTAATCTCTTTCATCGGGACACGGCGTTCGCGTCCACCGAGGTACCAAATTGCCTTTAAATATTCTTCGCGATTCGATGTCATGGAAACTTCCTTTCCAGCTTAATAGGATCGCTCAAGCCGTGACACTGGGTCAAGGACAGGAAGCGATATAAATGCTAACTAAGCATATTAAAGCAGATTTTCAAGCTGGATAGGCTGCAAAGAGTACGTTCTCATGAAACTTTTAGAGAAATTCCTAAATATATTTTTGAAAATGCTGAAGTTTTTTAAGTTAGCCAGTAAAAACCAGGACAGAATTATCAGCGCACATGTACTATTATAGGTAGTGAACCACGTAGAATCTCGGCCAGATGGGGCACCTCAGCCCTGGTATAAGACTCTGACCGAATCCAGTAAAGGAGCTTCGCGCATGTTTAGAGATTCCAAAGGCGCCAGTTGGAAGGCGATTTTAGCGAGTGTGATCTTCACCATCATCCTGGCCCTGATCGCCACCTTCCAAAAATGGACGGCCTTGCAGTTTAACAATTCGACCCTCGTTACCATCCTTTTCATCATCACTCTCGTCCTCTATGGACTCTTCTCTCTAGTTTGGCAGGAGCTCAACCATTACATTTCCCTGAGGCTTGGACGCCTGATCCGGGCGACCTCACTTTTCTGGATCATTGTCGCCGCCATTGTTTTCTACGGCGAGCGCCTCAGTTCACATGTCTGGATCGCTGCGGTCTTTATTTTCGCAGGCATCCTATTTGCCCAGGCGGGTTCTGTTGAAAATGAGGATGAGGGTCGAGCGAAGTACCGGCACTTTATGGGCGATGTTTTCTCTGCGCCAGCCTATCTCGATTTCGGAGCGCGCGGTGAGGACAGCAAGCTCTTGAATTCCGCGGCGAGTTTTTACCATAAGCGTAAGACGGAGCTCGCTGAGCGCCGTATTCGCCGTGAGGCGGAGCGCCAGGCTCGAGCCGAGATGGAGGCAGCGAATGCTAAGCGCCTCGCTGAGGCGGAGAGTAAGCAGACGCCGATGGCTGCTGCAGCGCCGGGTGCAGCTGTGAGGAATGCACCCGAGACCTCGTCTTCTGAGAAAAGTGCCTTAGATCCAGTAGATCTTGAGGCGGCAAAGGCGGCCGCCGACGCGGTCCGTGAAGCCCATGCGGCAGAGGCTGAGATACAGGCCGCAAACCCCGCTACGGGGACAGCGGGTTCGACGTCCGAGGGCGATCATCGCGTCGTAGATCATCCGCAGGACATCCAAAAGGAGGAGAAGTAAGACCATGGAATTTACATTCATCTGCGGCCTCGTCGCCGTTCTCATCGCCGTCCTCGGCCAAATCCTAATTCAACACGAAGAGCGAAACCAAGGTGGCTCCAAATTCTTTAATAAATTCAACATCTTCGTCTTACTCTCGTGGGTCCTGATGATCGTCGCCACCTTCCTCACCACTGTCGCGTTTACGCGCTGGCCACTCTCCTACGCTGTATTGATGGCGGGCATCGACGTCCTACTCCTTAACATCCTAAATGCCCTCCTCTTCGATAAGAAACTCTCGAAAAAGAGCCTCATCGGCATCCTCCTGATCACCATCGGAGTCGTCATCTTTCTGATGCCATCTTCCGAGGGCTTCTGTTTCTAAGTTATAGTTGCCGAAAAAAATTAAGAACTGGCGGAGGAGCTTCGCCAGTTCTTTTTTACACCAAAGTAGGCGTCACTTCGTTCAGCGCTTATTTGTCGAAGAGTTCACTGTCATAGATTGTGTAGTCGCAGCGATAGATAAAGAGGTAGCGGCCATCGATCAGCAGTGCCGTTGACTTAGGAACATCGGTCTTATCCAGTGAAACTTTTTTACCGGCAAATGTTGCAAGGGGGCTACCGTTTTGCGAACGGATGAGGATGATCTTTTGTCGTCCGGTGAACTTGTTGGCGAAGTCGTGGGCGAGGCGGTTAATGATCGGAATCGAACGGTCGAGGTTGTCGACGTGCACGTGTTGATCGAAGGTTTCGAAAAGATTCTCGAGTCCATCTTCATAGAGGATGAGACTTGAGCCGACGTGGGTGAGCTCGTGCTTGCCGATACTAACGGTGACCACTGGGGAGTCGCCACTTTCCTCACTACTGTCAAAGGTCGTGTTGCGACGAATTGAGACGTTGTTTCCATGGAGACTGTCAATCACACGGCTGTTTTCGTCATAACTGTGGAGGGTCATCGAGAGGCCGACGAAGTTCTGTTCAAAATTTTTAATCTTCATCCGCCAAGACTGGCAGGCGCTGAGGCTCCAAAAGCTGAGGGCTAGGCTAAAGATAAGAACTAGACTGAGATGTCGCTTGCGAATATTCATGAACTAATCTCCCTTTCACTAAACTGTCCTAATCATATAGAATCGATTCTGAAAAGAAAGCCAGACGGCTGCCTGCCATGTGCTGTGAGCCGAGAATAGGGAAGGGGCCTGACACGTGAATCGTCTAGATTATATAGATAACGAGAGTGACCTGATCTTTGCTTGGTCGACGATTAGCCCTCGGGATCGACATCGGATTCAGCGGCATCTCCAATTGCCACGGAGTGAAAAAGAGGGCCGTTTTTCGATCGGTGTCGACCGCTATTCCTTTCTCCACTACCGTTTCCAGCAGTACCTCGAATCCCACAGTGCCCGATGGCGGGATCTCCTATGCCAGTTCTTCGAGTGTCGGGATCCCCTCATCGATGATTTTGCTAGTCTCGAACCCTACAGTCTTTTGGAGGAGACTTTGAACTACGGTTTCGTCTATAGCTATCTCGACATCGAGAAGCAGATCCGCTTCTGGATGCCGCCGACCTTTCGAGCCATGCTCAGGCACCCACGGATGGCCAGTCTTCGCGTCGGTGCTGAGGTCGACCTCGGACAGTTCGAGCGAAGTGGTCGGCGACTGGTCCTCGAGGACGTCGAGGCTGAGCCGCCGACGAGTGAGGGCCTCGAAGTTGCTGCGATTTTTGATTTTTTGCGTGACTTGCTTCGCCTCTATGGCCGGATCCAGGTCAGTGAGTGGCAGGATGCCATTAAGACTCGCTTTGGCGTAGATCTGTCCCGTCAGTGGATGCAGGCGATTGTCAGCCATCTCCTCTGGTCCTATCCGGACTTTGCCCACGATGGCGATCTCATCTATCTCGCGAGCCTCGAGCGCTACCGCAGTTATCTCGAACTCGTCGACCTCAGTGGCGGCGAGCCGCGCGAGCTTCCAGCGCGTCAGGACGAGATCCCGGCCTACCTCCTCTATGATCCCAATGAGGCGGCGACGGCAGTCCTCACCCGTTTTATGCGAAGTTATCCACAGCTCTTGAATTACCAATACCAGCGCAGTAGTTTTGAACTCAATCTTTCCAACCACTTTTTGAATCCGAATTTCCGTTTTGAGATGAGCCTTTGCACCTGGATGAACCGCCTCGTCCTCGCCCTCCAAACTCAGGCTCGTCCATTTGACCTCGTCCTCAGTCGCTTCGTTAACCACGAGGGCATGTATTTTCAGAATGTAGAGATCCGGGCCCGGTGGCTCACCGCTGTTCGCAACTTCCATCGGAACTTGCCCGCTTGGTATCTAAAGGGTCAGGCACCAGCGAGTCTCTGGCCAGAACTTGAAGAAAAAAGTGAAACGGGGAGCAGAAGCTGAACTCCCCTCTGATGGATTTTCAGAAAGGAAAGCTCGTTTATGAAAGCACGGAAAATTGATCATTTTTTCCTCCCGGGCATCGAGGTCGAGGATTACTGTGTCAACGTCCCCCTCGATTGGCGGGGAAAGGATCCCCAGACACTCGCCGAAGAGGGTCTCCCTGAGGATGAGGAGCTTTGGCCCCTATTCTGGCGAGTGCTTCGCTCGGCGGGTACGGCAAAGGCGAATCGCCCCTACCTCATCTATCTCCAGGGTGGGCCAGGGTGCTATGGCCCCCGGCCACTCGCCGCAACGGGGTGGCTCGCCGAAGCTCTCAAACACTTCCAAGTCGTCCTCCTCGACCAACGTGGGACGGGCCGCTCTGGCTCGATCGACGGGCAGCTCATCGAGGCGCGTGGCGCCGTGGTTGCTGAACTTGGGAGCGAAGCCGCTGCCCGTAGCCAGGCCGACTTTTTAAAGCGCTTTCTCGCACTTTCCATCGTAAAAGACTACGAGTTCGTCCGGCACCTCGCCTTCGACTCGAAGCCCTGGTATAGCCTCGGTCAAAGCTATGGCGGTTTCCTGACCATGTGCTATCTCTCGTTCTATCCCGAGGGCCTAAAAGCAAGTTTTATCAGCGGTGGTGTGCTGCATATTCCGGGTTCTGCTGAGGAGCTCTACCAGCATTCTGTTCTGCGCATGGCGGAGAAGACAAAGGCGTTCTACGAGCGCTATCCCGAGGATGCAAAACGCCTCGCTTACCTGGCCGATTATCTCGAGCGCGAGGATCTGCGCCTGCCAGACGGGGAGCGACTGACGGCACGCCGTCTTCAGATGCTCGGGCAGGGGCTCGGGGCCAAACCAGGTGCGGAGCGCCTCCATCAGCTCCTCGATACGGCCTTTGCGGAGACGGGGGCAGAAATTCCAGAGGGAACGCGGCCCTCCTGTCATTTCCTGATGTCTGCGTACCAGACTCTTTCGTCCTATGGGAATCCGCTCTATTGGACGCTCCAGGAGTTCATCTATGCGAATTCAGAGGTGGAGCCGATTCGCTGGGCGGCAGAGCGGGCCTGTGCGGTACGGCCAGAGTTTTCGCCACAGGCGAGGCCTTTGATGCTAACTGGGGAGGCGATTTTCTCGTGGCTATTTG
Source organism: Eubacteriales bacterium (assembly GCA_030537565.1). Classification (GTDB taxonomy): domain Bacteria; phylum Bacillota; class Clostridia; order Saccharofermentanales; family Fastidiosipilaceae; genus JAUNVS01. Next base: position 52,713 of record JAUNVS010000003.1, read on the forward strand.
ATGAGGATCCAGCCCTACGTCCGTTTAAGGCGGCGATGGAAGTCCTGATGGAAGATCGTGAGTTTGATCCGATTTATGATCCGGAGCAGTTGGCGAAGAATACGGTGCCCCTCCAGGCGATGGTCTATTTCGACGATCTCTATGTTCCCTCGGAGCTGCAGCTCGATACGCTTTCGAGGGTCGGCTCCTCTCATGCTTGGGTCAGTAATGAGTATGAGCACGATGGGCTGACGGATCCGCGGGTCTTCGCCCGTCTCCTCGAAGAGGCGCGAAATCGTGGAGATCTCGAGGAACTTTAAACTAAGTGAAACCTTGGACTGAGGCCGCCTGCTGGGCGGTCTTTTTTTGTGTTGGGTGATGGATCGAAAAGGCAAGTTTTTTTGCCGTCAGCGATGCTGGGGTGGCGGATAGACTGGCGTCATGACTTCGAATGAGAAAAAACAACTCCGATATATCTTTTGGGGGATCTTTATCTTCCTCCTCGCAGGGCGTCTGTGGCGTAGTGAGGTGTGGACTTGGCTACAGACGATGCTCGATGGTTTTTCGCTTTTTTCGGCCTTTGAGTTTGGGGTGGTAAACGGCGGAGATCTCAGGGCTGACGTGGTATCATGTGGGCGAATTTTAGGCGCCTTCGTTCTGGGGGTGAGGAGGTTCTTATGACGAGGCTTTTTAGTGAGTGTTATCCGCGCTACCATGACCGATTTTCGGACTTTCACGTAGGCACGCTGCCGTCGCGAAGTTATGCGATTCCAGCTTCTGATTTTGAAGAGGCTGAGCTGATTTGCCGTACGGCTCGAATTGATCTACAGGATGAGCGCTATTTGTCGTCGAAGCTGCAGCTTCTGTCTGGCTGTTTTGATTTCCGCTTTTTCGCGAGTTTTGAGGCCCTGCCGGCTGCGGCTTTCGAGGCGGAGGATTTCGACTTTGAGGCCCGCATTGATGTGCCCTCCTGCTGGCAGATGCAGGGTTATGATTTTCAGCAGTATACGAATGTTCGCTATCCGATCCCCTATGATCCGCCCTATGTGCCGGACGCGAATCCGTGTGGTCTTTATCGTCGATTTTTTGAGATTGAGCCCGATGCGGATAGGCGTTATGAGCTCCATTTTGAGGGCGTGGATTCCTGTTTTTATCTTGCCGTGAACGGTGAGTTCGTCGGCTACAGTGAGGTGTCGCACGTCAGTTCGGTGTTTGATGTCAGCCCTTATCTGAGGTCCGGGAGAAATGAGCTTCGGATTCTGGTTCTCAAGTGGGGTGTAGGGACCTATCTTGAGGATCAGGATAAGTTCCGTATGTCGGGGATTTTCCGAGATCTCTATCTGCTCGAGCGCGAGCCAGCGGGGCTCTTGGATTATCGAATTGAGAGCGATTATGAGCCAGAGACTGCTGTGGGGCGCGTTTTCCTGAGGCCAGAGTTTGAGGCGGAGGCGGCTCCGATTACACTTCGCATCGCTGAGATTGAGGGCGGTGAGTTGAGTACGATCTTTGAGGCGGATTATCTTCCAGGGGAGCCGATCGATGTCGAACTTTCGGAGGTCGATGCCTGGAGCGCAGAGACGCCCCATCTCTATGCGCTATTTATTGAGTCAGCGGGTGAGGTCTTCTATGAGGATCTCGGTTTCCGTCGGATTGAGCGCCATGGCAGTGCCCTGCGTTTTAATGGTTCAGCGATCCGTCTGCGCGGGGTTAATCGCCACGATTCCGATCCAGTGACGGGGTTTACGATCAGTCGCGAACAGTTGCTGCGAGATCTTCTCTTGATGAAGGCACATAACGTGAATGCGATTCGCTGTTCCCATTATCCGAATGCCCCCTGGGCTTATCGGCTCTACGATCGACTCGGGTTCTATGTGATCGATGAGGCCGATCTCGAAGCCCATGGTGTGATGATGCTCTATGGGGCTCAGCATACTTTGCGGGAGTTTGAGAATCAGGGGATCGAGACGGGGACCTATTGCCATCTCGCCTGCGATCCGCGTTTTAGTTCCCGGATTGTCGATCGTAGTCAGCGGATGTTTGAGCGAGATAAGAATCGCGTCTCGATTCTGATGTGGTCACTCGGTAATGAGTCGGGATATGGGCCTGCCTTTGAAGAGGCGGCTGCTTACTTGAAGTCACAGGATCCGATTCGCCTCGTACACTACGAGGGGGCTCGCTATCAGGCCGTGGGGCGTGAGAACGACTGGTCGAATCTCGACGTGTATTCGGCGATGTACAGTTCGATTGAGGAGTACGAAGAGCGCTTTGCGAAGGGGGAACTCTGCGATAAACCGGTGATGCTTTGTGAATATATCCACGCCATGGGAAACGGCCCAGGTGGGATTGCTGACTATGAGGCCTTCTTCGAGCGCCACCCGCATTTCCTCGGCGCTTTTGTGTGGGAGTGGTGCGATCATGGGCTTGACCGTGGCCTCGATGCCTCTGGGCAGCGTCGTTACGCCTATGGTGGCGATTCGGGAGAACTGCTCCATGATGGAAATTTCTGTGTGGATGGCCTCGTTACGCCAGACCGTCAGGCTTCTACTGGGCTTCGGGGATATAAGAATGCGATGCGTCCATTGCGCTTGATGGCTGAGGCAGAGACGCTGCGTCAGACGGGTGCCTTTGAGATTTATAACTGTTGGGATTTCCTCCGCTATGAAGCGCCGTACTTCGCCTGCCTCGTGCTTAAGCGAAATGCTGAGATCGTTGCTACGAAGAGGCTTGAGGGCTTCGAGCTTGAGGCGCGAAGCCGCGTTGCCTGCTGCTGGGCTGAGTTGCCAGCTCTACTGGCCGAGGCGGAGGGCTTTTATACTTTGAGCCTTCTCTCATATGTGTCGATTGAGATCGATCCAGAGTCACCTGAGGAGAGCGAATTAGATTTTGGGACGAGCCTATTCTGGTATCAGCAGCATTTCTATGCAGAGTTGGAGGCGCGCGAGGGGCGTCGGCAGATCACGGCGCTCGATCTCGAGACACTTAACTGCGATCTCGCCGATTATTTTCCAGTTCTTCAGGATCAGAAATCGAGCTGGGGACCTGTACCGTATATTCTCGGGGCCGAGTCGATGGTCCTGAAGGAAGCGGATCCCTGCCTTGTCGATGCGGCCTGTTTGCGCAGCGCAGAGGAGTCGGAGATTCAGATGCGGGAATTTGGCTCGAGGCTGGAGATTGAGTGTGCCGGACGATTTTTCCGTTTTAATCGCAGCACGGGAAGCTTTGAGCAGCTGGGTTTGATGCGTCGGCCCTTCCTCGAGGCGGCGATCGCTTGGAACTGCTGGCGAGCACCGACGGATAATGATATGTATGCTCGGCAGGCCTGGGAGGCGGCGGGTTATGACCGTCTTCTCACGAAGACCTATCGAACGGATTATCGATTTACGGAGGCAGGGCTGGTGATCGAGGTCGAGCAGGGTTTGGCAGCGATCGGTCTTGCGGTGGTGCTGCGGATGAAGACAGAGTACTGCATCGATCGTAGCGCTGCGCTTCATGTGACGACGGAGCTGCGTCGGGTCGATGACTATGCCTGGTTTTATGATGCTGCGGGGAAGCAAGTGACGAAGTGGCCGTTTTTGCCGCGCTTTGGCGTGCGTTTCTTCCTCGAAGCCGGCTTCGATCGGATGCGGTATCTTGGCTACGGGCCTGAGGAGAGCTACGAAGATCGCCTCGATGCGGCCCGGTATGACATCTTCGAGGAGCGAGTTAATTTGGCCTTTATGAATTACATCAAGCCTCAGGAGTCGGGCTCGCATTGCGCTGTGCGTGAGCTGCTCGTTGAAGCTGATGAGGTGGCGATGCGGATTTCAGAGATTGAGGCGTCTGAACTTGGGGCGTCGATCAACTTCTCGACGTATTCGCAGGAAGATCTGACGGCTGCAGGCCACAATCACGAGCTTGAGGCGAGGCCAAACTCGATTCTCTGCCTCGATTATCGGATGAGTGGGATTGGCAGTAACAGTTGTGGTCCTCAGCTGCCTGAGCGTTATCAGCTTAGCGAGGGGGTTTTCCGCTTCGCGTATAAACTCGAAATATTAGAACGTGAGGTCTGATGAATACCGAAGATCAAGTAGGACAGATGTTTTCCTATGGGACGGGGCCACGGCGCGTTTGCTTGCGCCGTCCCCTCTTTCTTGCTCCGCTCGCAGGGGCGACGGAGATCTGCTTTCGTGAGATTTGTCACGAGCTCGGAGCGGGTCAGGTTTGTACGGAGTTGGTTTCTGCGCGGGGGATTCGCTACAGCGGTCTCGAGGCCTGTCGTCGATACTTAGAAATCGACCCTAAGCGCGAGGGGCCGGTTGCGATTCAACTCTTCGGCTTTGATCCCGAGGATTTTCGCTATGCGGCGGCCGCCCTCCTCGACGATCCGAGGTATCGCCATATGGCTGCCCTCGATATCAATATGGGTTGCCCGGTTAAAAAAGTGGTGAAGACAGGGGCGGGGGCGGCACTGATGCTCGATGTGAAGCGGGCTGTGGCGATTGTAAAGGCGGTGAAGTCGATTATCGATCCCGTCGGCATCCCCGTGAGCTGTAAGTTTCGAAAGGGCTATGCGGCTGATGAGTCGACAGCGCTCGACTTCGGTCTCGAGATGGCCGAGGCTGGGGTGGACCTCCTCGCAATCCATGCGAGGACCCAGGCCCAGGGCTATTCGGGGACGGCGGATCATCAGGTGACTGCGGCTCTGTGTTCGGCACTTAGGGCTCGCGGTTATAAGCAGCCTCTGATTGCCAATGGCGATATCGACGGGGTGGAATCGGCAGGCCGCATCCTCGCGGAGACGGGGGCGGATGGTCTGATGATCGGGCGTGCTGCGATGCAGGATCCCTTTGTCTTCGAGCGAATCGCCGCCGCACTTTACCCGGAGACCTTTAGTGAGACAGAACGGCGCGAGGCGGAAGCCTGCGAAGCTGGAGAGGATTATTGTCGGCGCCTCGGCTTGGCGCGCCGCTATTATGAAGCCCTCGCCGATCGCCTCGGTGAGTTGCGGGCGTCTCGAGAGATTCGAGCTGTGTTGATGAAGCTCTTTGCGCATTTCCCAGGCGCAAGTCACTTGCGCGCTCAAATTTCTGAACTTGCCGATCGTGCGAGCTATCGGGATTTTTTCGATGCGCTAGAAGCAAATTTGAAACGGCGATATTCGAATCCCTGTGACTGAGCTGGGATGGGACTGGCCTGAAGCGCGTTCGTTTGGCTTTGACGTACGAAGAAATAGGTTCTCATTGCCCTGTTTTCGTGATTTCGTGCGGTGAACTCGGGGTTGGGCCCAATTCTAAATCGAATAAAGCATTTTCAATTGTGGAATTTGCATAGTATAATCGCCGCATAGCCAAAATGACTTTAGGCGGCCCGAATCTGGCCTCAGCGTTTTGGAAAAGTTTTAGGAGGGCAGACCAAATGCAAGCTTATACAGCAGATAAGATCCGTAATATTGCGATCCTCGGACACAGCGGCTCGGGTAAATCCAGTCTGATCGAGGCGATGTTGTTTAACAGTGGCGCGATCGACCGCATTGCGAAGGCGGGCGAGGGTCAGTTGACGATGGATTTCGATCAGGAGGAGCAGCGTCGACATATTACGATCAACACTTCTGCTGCAGCCTGTGAGTGGAAGTCGCATAAGTTTAATTTCATCGACACTCCAGGTGACTTTGATTTCGTCGGTGAGGTGATGAGTGCCCTCCATGTCGTCGGTTCGACGCTTGTAATGGTGAGTGCAAAAGCGGGCCTCGAGGTGGGCGTTGAGAAGGCGGTTCGCCTCTCGAAGAACGAGCAGCTCCCGATGGCATTCTTCGTCAATAAGATTGACGATGAAAATATTGATTACAATCAGGTAATTTCCGAGTTAAAGGATCGCTTCGGTCGTGGCGTGACACCCTTTGTGGTACCGATCCACGAGGATCGCCGTTATATTGGTTTCTACGACGTTCTCGGCAAGCATGCCTATCACTTTGATGGTAAGGGTGGTCTCGTCGATGCAGAGGCCAGTGCTGAGGTTCTCGAAGAGGCCGAGCGCTGCCGTGAGGCACTCGTCGAGCAGGCGGCAGAGTCCGATGATGAATTGATGATGAAATTCTTCGAGGGTGAGCCACTGACGGACGAGGAGCTCTTCGCGGGGCTTCGTCAGCGGATCTTCGAGGGTCTCCTGATTCCAGTTTGGTGTGGTTCAGCGACCGAGAACTTCTCGATCCGCTACCTCATGGATCAGATGGCAGCCTTTATGCCGAGTTCATCGGAGAAAAAACCGGTACTTGCACACGATGCGAAGGGCGAGTGGGTCGAGCTTCCCTGTTCGACCGAAGGCCCTCGGGTTGCCTATATTTTTAAGACGATTGCCGATCCCTTTGTCGGTAAGATTTCCTACTTCCGGGTTTTTTCTGGTGTCTTTAGCTCCGATCAGACAGCATATAACCCAAGCACCGAGAAGGAAGAGCGCCTGAATAACATGTTCTTCATGGTTGGTAAGAAACAGATTCCCGTCACACGGGTGGAGGCCGGCGATATTGCTGCGTTTACGAAATTGTCGAATACGTTTACAGGGGATACGCTTAGTGAACGTACAGAAGTGCATAAGTTGGATCCCGTTGAGCTGCCACATCCTTATTTGACGCTTGCGATCTTCCCAGAGAAACAGGGGGAGGACGACAAGATTGCGCAGGGGCTTTCGAAGCTGCGTGAAGAGGATCCGACCTTTGAATTTGCTGCGAATCCTGAGACGAAACAGATGACGATTTCGGGTGTCGGAGAGATGCAAGTCGATGTCATCGTTTCCAAGTTGAAGAATCGTTATAAGGTCAGTGCCTATACCGAGCCGGCGAAGGTTCCGTATCGGGAGATGATCCGTAAGAAAGTGAAGGCTCAGGGTCGTCATAAGAAGCAGACGGGTGGGCATGGGCAGTTTGCTGATGTCTGGATTGAGTTTGAGCCCAATCTCGAATCGGAGGCTCTCGTATTTGATGAAAAAGTCTTCGGTGGTGCCGTCCCGAAAGCGTATTTTCCTGCTGTTGAGAAGGGGCTACAGGAGGCCGTCCACGAGGGGGTGCTCGCAGGTTATCCCGTTGTCAATCTTAAGGCGACGCTCGTTGATGGTTCCTATCACGATGTGGACTCATCGGAGATGGCTTTTAAGATTGCTGCTCGACTCGCTTATAAGAACGGTTTGGAGCAGGCGAGCCCAGTCCTCATGGAACCCTATTCGAGCTTAAAGGTCTACTGTCCTGAGGAAGATATGGGTGACATCATGGGAGATGTCAACAAACGCCGAGGGCGAATTCTCGGAATCGAACCTCGTGAAGAATACAGCATCGTTTCAGCGGAGGTTCCAACGAGTGAGCTCGGACGATATGCGACAGATCTGCGTTCGATGACCCAGGGCCGTGGTTTCTTCAGTATGGAGTTTGCTCGCTACGAGCAGATGCCCGATGCCCAAGCTCAGCGGGTTATTGATGAGGCGAAAAAAGCACAAGAGCAGTAAGCCGAGTGATTTCAGTGTGGAAATATTGGCCCCTGGGTTGTTTCAGAGCACCCAGGGGCTTTTTCTTGCTAAAAAATAAAAGAGCTTCTGTAAAATGATCAGATGGTTGGGGAAGATCTTGAATGTTTGTTGTGCAAGTCCTACAATACATATAACTCATTAAAGGGGTTAGGAGGGTTTTTGTATGAAGAAAGTTTATCGTCGTGTCTTATCCATGGCGCTCGCAGTTGCCGTTTCTGGTCTTTGCGGGTTGGGATTCACTGGTCGAAGCGTTCAAGCGAATTCGGTTAAGCTCAACATTGGTATTTGGGACAGCAACCAAGAGCCAGGTCTTCGTAAGATTATCGATAAGTATGCCTCGGAAAAGGGGATAGATTATGAGATCTCTATTGTTGACTGGAATAACTATTGGACGAAGATGGAGTCTGCAGCTGCGGGTGGTCAACTTCCGGATGTGTTCTGGATGCATAGTAATGAATCACAGCGCTACATGGCGGCTGGCTTACTGTTACCAATGAATCAGCGCATCGAGGAAAAGGGGATTGATCTTAGCAAGTATCCTGGCGATATTCTCAAACTTTATGAATACGAAGGTGAGCAGTACGCGTTGCCAAAAGATATTGATACGATTGCTCTTGCGTACAATAAGAAACTCTTCGATGAAAAAGGCATAGCTTATCCTGATGAAACTTGGGATTATGCCAAGTTTGAGGAAGTTGCCAATGCTTTGACGGATAAGGAAAAGGGTATTTACGGTTTCTTTAGTGCGCCCTCGAATAACCAAGCGGGTTATTACAACGCCATTTATAGTGCAGGTGGTTTTGTTTGCGATCGTGAAACGAAGAAGAGTGGTTTTGATGATCCGAAGACGGTCGAGGCAATGGATGTATTCGTTCGATTGGCTCAAACGGCTATGCCGTCACTTGCTGAGATGGCAGAGACTGGTGATCAAAATCTGATGACTTCGGGGCATCTCGCAATGTGTTTCCATGGATCATGGGTTGTGCCTGCGTTTAAGGATAACGAGTATGCTCGTGAAAATCTCGCTTATGCGGTTCTTCCCAAGTGGGGAGATAAGCGCGTTTCCATCTTCAATGGACTCGGTTGGTCCGTCTTCGCAAAGACGGAGCATCCAGATGAAGCATTTGATTTGGTTGCTTATCTGACTGGTAAAGAAGCACAGATTGAACAAGCTAAGCTCGGTGTGACGATGTCAGCCTATGAGGGGACGTCAGATGATTGGGCGAGCTCTTCTGAATACTTTGATCTAACTCCTTTCTTGAAGATGCGTGAAGATATGGAGATCCGTCCGTATTCGAAAAATACGGTTCGTTGGGAGAACCGCTCTTTTGAATTGCTTCAAGATGCTTGGTCAGGAGAACGTAGTACGGAAGAAGTGTGTAAGCAGATTGCAGAGGAGATGAATTCAATCCTCGCAGAAGAATGAGAGGTGTTTAGATGACTCATGCGAGATCTGGTCTCGCGGGGCAACAGCGCAGAGCCCAATTCTTATGGGGTTGGGCTCTCGTTTTACCTACCGTTGCGGGGCTAATTATTCTCAACATTTGGCCAATGATTCGGACGATCTTCGAGTCATTTTACAAGGCGGGTGATTTTGGTCTTAGTCAGACTTTTGTTGGCTTGAAGAATTACCAGATGGCTTTTCAAGATCCTCGTGTTTTAAAATCATTGAGAAATGCACTCCTATATATGCTGATGGAGGTTCCAGTTTCAATTTTCCTCGCCCTCCTACTCGCGGTGTTTCTCAACAGTAAGATTCGTGGGCGTTCTTTTTATCGGACACTTTTTTTTCTACCGATGGTCACTGCGCCAGCAGTTGTCGCGATGATCTGGAACTGGCTCTATAATGCCAACTATGGTCTGATCAATCATATTATTGGTCATCGTATTTACTGGATCTCTGATCCTAAGCTTGCCCTGATGTCGATCGCCATTGTAGGTGTTTGGTCAATTTTGGGTTATAACATGGTTATTCTGCTGAGTGGTCTTCAAGAGATCCCTAAAGATTTTTATGAGGCAGCAGATATTGATGGTGCAGGATTCTGGAGACAACTCTTCCAGATTACAATCCCACTTGTATCTCCGACACTTTTTTTCGTTCTTGTGACGCGTGTAATCGGGGCTCTACAGGTTTTCGATGTAATCTACATGATTATGACCCGAGATAACCCAGCCCTCGAGTCGGTGCAGTCTCCGATTTACCTTTTCTACCGCTTTGCTTTTGAAGAGAAGCAGCGTGGCTATGGAGCGACGGTTGTCGTCATGCTTCTCGTGATTACGATCCTGATAACGATTGCTCAGCAGCTTTTGCAAAAACGCTGGGTTATTTACGAGTAGGAGGTCCAAGATGCATGACTCATCGAAAAAATTGAGTGAAAGAATCGTCATACACGTCTTCCTCGTATTTTTTAGCCTCCTGATGGCTGTGCCTTTCATTTGGATGATTCTCACGGCCTTTAAAACACAGACGGAAGCAACTTCAATTGACCCATTTATTATTTTCCCGTCCGCGCTCCGATGGGATGCTTTCAAGCGTGTAACGGAATTGCTCCCATTTGGTCGCCTCTATTTGAATACGCTTGTGCTCATTGTTCTGCGTATCTTATTTGCCCTGGTGACGGCCTCTATGGTGGGCTTTGCGCTGGGCCGTCTCAAGTTTCGAGGCCGAGGTTTTGCCTATGCTACGATCATCGGTCAGATGATGGTTCCAGGTCAAGTGTTCGTTATCCCCCAATATCTGATGCTGAGTCATTTAAATCTCACGAATACGATGTTTGCGCTTCTCTTTCCAGGTTTGGTCACGGCGTTTGGAAGTTTCCTCCTAACCCAAGCCTACCGCCACTTACCACGTGAGTTAGAGGAAGCTGCACGCATTGATGGTTGTAGTATTGGACAAACTTTTATTTATGTTATGGCTCCGCTGACACGTTCGGCACTTGTTGCCCTCGGAATTTTTACAGCCGTTTTCGCATATAAAGATCTGATGTGGCCTTTGATCGTTATCACTGAAAAATCTAAGTTGACGCTGGCTCCAGCACTTGCAAATCTTCAGGGGGCTGTTTCAACTCACTATCCAGAGTTAATGGCTGCTTCGTTGATTGCATCGGTACCGATGCTCCTAATCTATATCGTTTTCCAACGTCAATTCATTGAAGGGATTGCGAGCTCTGGTTCGAAACTTTAGATAATTTATAGATCATGCGAATTAGGAGTTTTACTTTGGAGTGAAACTCCTTTTTTATTTGAGGAGGGCTTGAGTTCCCAGTGAGCGCTTACCACTTTTTCTTGTGTTATCTTCCTGGAATCCTCTGTTGTGCCTCAGATGCTTCTGCGTCAGTAGAATGGCGCTCTGCTTCTTAGGCTCAGCATCAGAGCTGTTCCCTCGATGATAGTTTTTTTATCGGGGGCTTGGTCGCTATCCTAGTCACACTCACCAGTAAGTCATATCCTCATTTTGGTCAGTTGACATCGAGGGGAGTTACTTTTTTTACGCGCATAACTCTAATAGAGAGTAGATCCAGCATTATATTAGCCTTGGTTAAGGATTAATGTGAATACTAAATTAAATGGATGCTTTTAATTAGTGTTTTCTCGATAAAGAGAGACGGATTAGACTCCCATAGCCTACAAATACCCTTCTATGATGATTGCTTTTTCTGGAGAACAGACCATCTGTGGGATTAAGACCTGAGTGAATAGATAGGAGAAAATCCAGATTACCTGATCTAAGCCAATAAAGTTGGCGAATCAACTTATTTTTTAGCTACTATTTACATCACATCTGAACAATGTCAAGAGTGAAACGAAATGGCTAAATTAGCATCCCAAATTATTTGCGGGGATATTCCATCGCTAAAAAACGATGAAACTGAGGGAGTCATTCCATAAATACCATGGATTTGCAAAGCGAATTGTAATCCTTTAAAATCAGGTAGGTTAGATGTACATCTGTGCGTCTTATATCCATTTTGCGTGTTCGTGCTAGCGGCCTAGTCTGGCTCGATGTTTTGGTTCGCTTTTTTGTGGTGGAGGAATTTAATTATGAAAATAAATTATCGGCGAAGGACACTTTGGCGTTTGCTTATGTCGCTTGCCATAGTACTATCGATAGTCTTGAGGGTCAGTTGGATTGGTCCGAGTCATACGAAGGCTGCTCGACCTTCTAGACCAGATCGGCGCGTTAGGGTGCGTATTTATTGGGTGGACCCGGGCCATATGGCGGATCGTCCAGAGAGTGTCCCCGTTCGAGTTTTTAAAAATGGTGGGCCTTATTCTACTCCGGTGTTGACGCTTAGCCCAATGAACAATTGGTCGCAAACCATAACTGAGCCAAGACCGTCCTCTCCAGTTCCGGAGCCAGAATTCACGGTTGAAATTGATGAGGTGCCTCTGTACGAATTAGAGGGAATCAAGACATCTGCACTTGGAGATGATATTTGCATCACACTTGTGCATGATCCGGTTGATGAGGAGCCCCCGCTTGGTGAGGCATTTCATGTCAATATCCCTGTCTCGGTTACGTGGGATGATTATAACAATAAAGATTTGACTCGTCCTGAAAGCGTAGACGTTACCCTTGTCCGTAATGGAGTCATCACTGAAATGACCTTGTCACTCGTCGATGGTGAGCCTGAGTCAGCTTGGTCGGGAGTATTTGAATTCGCATTGAAAACACAGGGGGATATCTTTACGATTGAGACTTCAGAGATCCCTGGATATACCATTAGCGTGACGGGCGATGATGAGGCGGGTTTCGTCGTCAATGCGAAGTATGAAGTGACGGTGGACGCTCCTGTCTCCGTGGTCTGGGAAGACTATGACAATAAGGACGCGACACGCCCTGACAGTGTGGAAGTCACCCTCCTCACCGATGGGGTTCCGAGTGAAATGACCCTGTCGCTTACCGATGGTGAGCCTGAGTCGGCTTGGTCGGATATATTTGCAGACCTACCGAAGTACAAAGAAGATGGCACAGCGATCGTTTACTCGTTAGAGTCTCCGAAGATTCCTGAATATACCGTCAGTGTGATAGGCGATGCCGAGACGGGTTTCGTCGTCGATGCGAAGTACGAAGCGAAGCAGGATGCCCCTGTCTCCGTGGTCTGGGAAGATTATGATAATAAGGACGCGAAACGCCCTGAAAGTGTAGAAGTCACCCTCCTCATCGATGGTGTTCCGAGTGAAATGACCCTGTCGCTTACCGATGGTGAGCCTGAGTCGGCTTGGT
>JAUNVS010000004.1:0-55996 GCA_030537565.1 Eubacteriales bacterium
GCTTTTCTTGCTTGCTTTGCGTGTGCTAGGATGTTAGAATCAACTGAAACTACAAAAGCGACGATCGGAAGCTAGTAGGTTTGGGAACGGAATTTCAGAGAGAGGCGCCTAGAGCTGCGAGTGCCTAATTCCTGACAAATTGAATTCTTTCCGTAGCTGCCCGCTGAATTTTCATATGAAATAGTAGGTCTGGCCGGGTGCTCCCGTCATAGAGCCTGAGTCTCTCCGCCTTTCGAGGATGTGACGGACTTGTTGAGATCCTAATTGTGAGATTAGGGTGAACAGAGGTGGTAACGCGGTTATTTCCGCCCTCTCGATGCATCGGCCATCGGGAGGGCGTTTTTCTTTCCCGATTACTAAAAAGAGGTGGAAGATGAAACAGTTAGGACCGACGAAAACAAGCAAATTGGCTATGGGCCGCATTCACTGGCGCACGACAGTTCTGTTGCTGGCGATGTTAATCCTCAGCATTCCGATTGCCAAACACAGGCTCTCAGCACAGAGCAGCGAGTTGAGTGATAAGGTTCTGAAGATCCAGATTCTTCAGCAGCTTTCCCATCGTTCGCTTGACGCCCTCCGCGAGGGTTTTCTCTCTGAGTTAGAGGCCGCCGGCTATCACGAGGGTGAGAACTTGCAAGTTGACTATAAGAGTGCGGAAAATGATCTGTCTGCGGCCCAGAGCATTGCCCATGTCTTCCGCGAGCAGGAGGCGGACTGCGTCCTCACGATCGGCACTGCCGCCTCGCAAGCGGTTGTACGTCAGATCAGCGATCGCCCCGTATTCTTCGCTGCTGTCAGTGATCCAGTTTCTGCTCAGCTTTTAAAGAACGCAGAGGCTCCAGAAGCCCTAGTTACTGGAACTAGCGACCGGGTCGATGCGATGAGTGAAGTCCGTGCGATGCGTCAGTTCTACCCCGATCTTAAACGGGTCGGCCTCATCTATTCATCTGGTGAAATTAATTCCAGCTCGCAAGTTGAGCTAGTCTCTACAGTCCTCGATGAACTTGGAATTGAGCATAAGAGCTACGGCATCGCCTCGAGTGATGAATTAGCTGCCCATCTTGAAGTCGCCTTCCAAGAAAATGATCTCATCTATATTCCGACGGATAACAGCATTGCGTCAGCGATGGCCCTCGTCCACAAGTATGAATTGAAGTACGATAAGCCGATCTACGTCTCTTCGCGCTCGATGCTCGAAGAAGCAGGACTCTTCAGCCTTGGCTTTAACTACGAGTCGCTCGGTCGCCTCAACGCTAAAATGCTTCTCGAATATCTCGATGGAAAAGCCATCTCGGAGCTCCCCGTCAGCTACGCCGTTCAGGATCAGCTCTATTACTCCGAAGCGCGCCTGAAGGAATTAGGGCTTGAATTGCCAGCGGATTTGTTGGAAGATGCTGCAAGTCTCGAGTCGCTCGAGCTCGACGAGGAACGTAAGTAAATAGAACCTAAACGTCTCCGCTTTGCGCTTTAGCGAAGTGGGACGAAACTAGGTATTGGATTTCTGAGGAGGAGAATTTGTGAACTGGGGGAATATACTCTTAGCGGCCACGATGCAGGGGGTACTCTGGTCAATTATGGCTCTCGGAGTCTACGTGACTTTCCGACTTTTAAACTTTGCCGATATGACCTGCGATGGTTCATTTACACTCGGTGCAGCAGTCTCGGCGGTTTGGATTGATTCGGGTCACAGCCCGTTTATTAGCCTCATCCTCGCAATCTCTGCCGGGGCCGTCGCTGGTCTCGTTACAGGATTCTTTAATACCCGCATGAAAATACCACAACTCTTAGCAGGTATTTTGACGCAGATTGCTCTCTACTCCATTAACCTGCGGGTCATGGGAAAGTCGAATATCGCACTGCTGAGTGTCGAGACACTATTTACTCGTTTCCAAACCCTCCTAGGGATTGAGGAGAATCAGAGCGCTCTCCTACTCGGCTTGATCGTCGTCATCGCGATTATTGGCCTGATGTACTACTTCTTTGGTACGGAAATCGGCAGCATGATCCGTGCCTCGGGTCAGAATCCAGGAGTCGTACGCGCCTTAGGGTGCTCGACTCAGCGCTGCACGATGATCGCCCTCGTGATCGGTAACGCATTGATTGCCTGCTCTGGTGCCCTCGTCGCACAGAATCAGGGCTATGCCGATATTGACATGGGACCCGGTACGATCGTCATCGGCCTCGCCGCCATCATCATTGCAGAGGTGATCTTCCCACAACGGCACTTCGCCATCACACTGACCTCGGTCGTCATCGGCTCAGTCCTCTATCGGATGATCATTGCGCTCCTACTTGCCATCGGACTGAAGACCCAGGACATGAAACTCTGCACAGCACTCATCGTCGCCTTTGCACTCTACCTGCCGATCCTCAAGCGCAAGCGCATACCCGGTGAACGAAAGGTGGCTTCCAATGATTAGACTTGAGAAAGTCAGTAAATACTTCCACCTGGGCACAGTTAATGAGACCCAGGCCCTCTGCGAAGTCGATTTTGAGATCCATGAAGGCGATTTCATCAGTGTCATCGGTGGCAATGGTGCTGGAAAATCAACGCTGTTGAACGTCATCGCTGGAGTCTTCGGGATCGAATCGGGATCGATTTATTTGGATGATAAAGACATCGCCAAGATGCCAGAGCATCGGCGCGCCGCCTACTTCGCCCGCGTCTTCCAAGATCCATTGATGGGGACAGCAGGCAACATGATGATCCGGGAAAACCTCGCCCTCGCCGCGATGCGGGGACAGCGTTTCGGCCTACGGACCCTGCTGCGCCGCAGTGATGAAGCGCATTTTAGGGAACTTCTCAAACGCCTCGACCTCGGGCTCGAAGATCGCCTCGATTCTAAGGTCGGCCTCCTCTCAGGCGGACAGCGTCAGGCCCTCGCTCTCCTGATGGCCGGGATGCAGAGTCCGCGCCTCCTCCTCCTCGATGAGCACACGGCTGCACTCGACCCCCAAACCGCGAAGAAGATCATGGATGAGACCGATCGCCTCGTCTCTGAGACGAAGACCTCGACGCTGATGATCACCCACAACATGAAGCATGCCCTCGAGTACGGGAATCGGCTGATTATGATGTACAAAGGCCGCATCCTCTTCGATCTCAAGGGGGAGGAAAAGAAAAACCTCACGATTCAAGATCTGATGCAACTCTTTCAGGAAGCATCTGGCGAGGTTCTCGCTTCGGACCGGATGTTATTACAGAATTAGCTCAGCTAGTTCAGGATCAAAAAACGATTTGTTTAGCTTGATTTCCTGCTTTCGACAAAAAGAGACTTGCCAGTTCGAGAATCTTTGTTAAAGTACATTCATCCTCAATAGGACAAAGGCGATGATCGGAAACGAGTACGATCACCATCGATTTCTCAGAGAGATTGCGCTAGGCTGTGACGCGATTGAAATTTGGTGATCCGAATACCTTCCGTAGCCGCTTACTGAAACTGCCCCCGGGTGAGAGTAGGTGGAGCCGGGTTCTCCCGTTATAGAGATGGAGTATCTCCCTAAGCCTCAGCGCATCGCTTTTGTGCTCAGGGCCGTACTTGATGAGGCTGTTATCGCGAGGTAGCAGTGAACAGAGGTGGTAACGCGACTTGTATCGCCCTCTCGTAGCATCCGCTCGGGAGGGCGTTTTTTTCGCCCTTCCAATCGAACGTGAAGAAGGAGTTAACAATGAAAAAAACATGGCGCAACACAGCAATTAGTCTTGGCCTTAGTGCCGTTCTCGGCCTCGCCGCAGTTCCTATGCAGGCAGATGAGTCCACAGATCAAAAGAGTTTTACCGTCGGCATCTTACAGCAGTTGGAGTTTAAGGCCCTCGACGATGCTCGGGAGGGTTTTCTAGAAGGGCTGGCGGAAGCTGGCTTTGAGGAGGGGAAAAATCTCGTCGTAGATTACAAAAATGCTCAAAACGACAGCAGTAATGCCCAGACGATTGCTCAGGTGTTCAAAGAGAAAAAATACGATCTTCACCTCAGCATCGGCACCAGTGCCTCTCAAGCCCTCGTCCACGCGGTCAAAGACCGCCCGATTCTCTTTACTGCAGTGACGGATCCCGTCGATGCCAAACTGGTTCCAGAGACTGAACATCCCGGTGGCTTCGTCAGTGGTAGCTCGGATCGCATCGATTTAAAGGCCCAGCTCTCTGTCTTAAAAGAGGTCTGCCCAGACGTTAAGACTTTGGCGATTGTCTACTCCTCAGGAGAACGTAATTCAGCGCTTCAGGCGGAATGGGCCCGCGAAGCTGCGAAGGAACTCGATCTCGAGGCGAGCGATGTCACGATCGCCAGCTCGAGCGAATTGACCGAGACCCTCGAACATGCGATGTCGAAGTTCGACGCCATTTTTATCCCCACCGACAATGCGATTTCAGCTGCGATGCCCCTCGTCCATAAGATGGAACTTAAGCATAAGAAACCTGTTCTCGTCGCGGCGAAGACGATGCTTGAAGATGGTGGCGGTCTCCTCTGCATGGGAATTAACTACTTCGATCTCGGGAAGAAAACCGGAGCCATGGCGGCGAAGATCCTCTCTGGTGAGAAGGTCGGCGATCTCTCCGTCTTTGAGATGGAAGACTTTGATTTCTACTTCAAATCTGAGACCTTAAAAGCCCTCGGTTTCGAACTTCCTCAGGAATGGGCAGAAAAAGGTCATGATGTCGACCAGCCGAGTGAGGCAGAAGCGAAATAAGTTAAGACTTTTCTTTAGCGCTGTGGAGGGTCCCTTGGTCAGGGACCCTCTCTCGTTTACAATGGACGAACAAAGGAGACGCCTATGGCTAAATATTTTCAGAATCCAGCGTTCGTTAAGAGTGCCTTTCGTCTTCAGGATTGTCTCCCTGAAGATCGCCCAGAACTCCTCCTCAGTGGTCGGAGTAACGTCGGCAAGTCGACGCTAATCAACCAGCTCTGTCAGCGCAAGTCTTTGGCTCGGGTGGCCTCAACGCCGGGCAAGACCCAGTCAATTAATTACTATGATATCGATTCGCGCTTTTATCTCACGGATTTACCTGGGTATGGGTATACGCGGACCGGGGAGAGGACGCGCCAGCAATTTAGCAAACTGATCGAGTCCTATTTTCAGACGCGTTCCAACATCGTCCTCGTCCTCGCCCTGATCGATTTGCGTCACCCGCCGACCCAGCAGGATGAGCAGATGCTCGACTTTCTTT
The DNA here is from genome assembly GCA_030537565.1 of Eubacteriales bacterium. Lineage (GTDB taxonomy): Bacteria > Bacillota > Clostridia > Saccharofermentanales > Fastidiosipilaceae > JAUNVS01. The sequence continues at coordinate 5,168 of JAUNVS010000004.1, forward strand.
TATCCCGAAACATTCCCTTTCGCGTGGTTTTAACAAAGGCGGATAAACTCAAGCCAAATGCCCGCCGGGAGGCCCTGCGCTCCTTCGAAGCCTTTGCTGCGGATTTTGGTATTGAGCCCGAGCAAGCCTATTTTTACAATTCCAGTTTTAAGCCAGGGGCCTGGGAGCCGTTGCGTCTTGAGATTGAACGGCTGATTGATCTCGAAGTCGACTAGTTTGTTTTGGATAAAAGGCAAAGGATTTTGCCGTCTAAGTTGATTTAAGCTCTCCTCTCAGGAGGAGGGCTTTTTGCATGCGGGCATGGATTCAAGGGGGGATTGCGTTTTGGAATCGTGGGCAAATTTGCCTGTTTCGCTGGCTTAATGCCTATCCGATTTTGCCACTATTTTTCCTGCTCTTAATCTATGGACAGTGCTATCAGAGAAACCTCGACCCACTCGGCGTGAAGCTCGCGCTTTTCATCCCCCTCGTGCTACTACTGTTTTATATCGATGAGCGGAAGAGGCGCTGGCGCCTCTTGGCCGTCTACGCTTTTGGCTTGTCCTACTTTTTCGGCCATCTCTTTTGGGGCCTCGCCCTGGCTTCTAACTACTGTAGGCAGCTCGACGCCGATGAATCCCTGCGTCATTATCGGATCAGTAAGGTCCGAAGTCAGTCCGAAGCAGGTCGGCCGGTGGAGGCCTTTGGTGAAGATCTCTCGGCTCCTGGTGTTCGGATTCGGATTCAATTCTTTCCGCTGGCCGACGAGGCTTTCACGCCAATTGTCGTCGGGACTCAATTCTCAACGCACAAAAAAGCTCATGCGATTAGCTATGAAGATTCAGTGCATGCCTTTGATGCACCCGCTTACTATGCCTCTCAGGCCTGTTACCTAGAGCTCAAGATTAAGCAGCAGGACTGTCTCGACTACCAAGCAGGGGCGGGTCGGAGTTTTGAGGACTGGGTTTATCGCATGCGTGGGCGCGTCGATCTCCGTCTTAAATCCTGGCTCAGTGAGGGGGCACGGACACTTCTGCGCGCCTCATTGCTCGCAGACCGCAGTGGATTCGAAGCCTCGCGCAAGCGAGCCTATCGCGCTGCGGGGCTTGCTCATATCCCAGTCGCCTCAGGGCAGCATCTTCATTTTTACATGTTTCTCCTCGGCTTTCTTCTCGAGCGAAGCCGTTTTTCCTTTCGCCTCCGTCAGTTTCTGAAAATTCTCTTTGCAGGCTTCTTTTGGGGACTCAGTCTCGGTAGCCTCTCGCTCTTGCGCGCCCTGAGCTATTTTTTAGTCCAGACTCTCTATGCGATTGCGAAGCGACCTCGCGACCGGATTAAAGTGTTTGAAACGGCTCTCGTTATAATTTTCCTCTATCGACCACTCGCCTTTTTAGAGCTTGGCTTTATCCTCAGCTTGGTCGCTTCTTTCAGTATCCTTCTCTGCCTTCGTTTCTGGCAGGATTATCAGGCGAGGAACTATTCGCTCGCACCGCTTCACCATGGCTTCCAATCCGCCTTTTTGCTGCGCCACCCTCTCGCCCGCAAGCGACTCGCTAAGTGGGGCTATCGATTTCTAAAAGCCTTCTCGCTGGCCTTTCTAGTTGATTTCAGTCTCCATCCCTTCTTAATGCATCTTTGTGAGCGGATCAGCTGTCTCTCCGTCTTTTACAATTTAATCGCAGCCATTTATTTCTCAGTCTTTAACAGTCTGGCGATTCTTATCCTAGCGCTCTGTTACCTGCCCTTTTCACGGCTCCTCCTCCTACCGTTATCACAGAGTCTCGAAGCAATTGCCTCGGGTCTAGATCACTTGGCTGGATCGGCACTCGACCCGAGGCGAGATGTCTTTCTTCGTTCTCACCAGGAAGTTTTTTGGGTCCAAGTTCTCGTACTCCTCATCGTTCTCTCTCTTCGCCGAATCTGGCTCTCGCCGAAGTCTTGGCCGAGGCGGCTTCGACAGGAGCTGATATTCCTACTGCTCCTCCTCATCCCGTTCCAGCTCTACCAGTTTTGGATGACCCCTTTCTTGCGGCTGAGTTTCGTTTCCTGCGGGACGGGGGATGCCGCCCATTTTCAATTCCGAAATGGACTTACATTCATGATCGATGCGGGGAAGGAGGTGAACGCTGAGCGTTACCTAGGGCGCTTTCTTGATGCGAGATCGACGCTGCCCCCCTCTTTTTTAATCATCAGCCACCTTCACGAGGACCACTATGGCGGTGCGTTTTATTTAATGTCAAAACAGGGACTCTCAGCCCTCTATGTGCGAGCCCCGACCGCGCAGTCGTTAGCGATTGAAGACACAAGTTCCGCCTATCGACGCTTACAGGAGGAGGCGGCGCTTCATGATGTTCAATTCATCGATCCAGACGAGTATCCAGAATTGAATTTGCCGGGTGGGTTTCGATTGATTTCGCTGGAGCTCGAGGCAGCTCCTGAGGCGGATGAAAATGGTCGTTCCCTCTTTCAACGCCTCGAGGCTGGGGAGACGAGGCTGCTGTTTACAGGTGACCTCGGTGCTGTCGATGAAGAACGCCTCTTGCGCAAGTTGGGGCCCGAGGCGATTAGCTGCGAGATTTTAAAGGTTCCTCACCATGGGTCGAAGCATTCCAGTACTGAGGAATTTATTGAGGCCAGTGGCGCCGAAATAGCGGTGATCTGCGTTGGAAAAAATCGTTATGGGCATCCGAGTCAGGAGGTGATTGCCCGGCTCGAAACTGCCGGCATGGAGGTTTTTCGTACAGATCTCGATGGGGATGTCTGCCTTGATTTTGATCGACGTGGTCGATATCGTATACAGCGAAGTGTGGGGCGACGTTTCCGCTCATTCCTCGAGGCCTTTGATTGGCACTTTCGGAGTCGGCGCCCCTTGAGGAGTGCTCATGGCTAAGAAGCAGAAATCGGATGATTATCGTCGTTTACAGACGGAACTACGGGGCGGAGAATTGAAGCCACTTTACTTGATCTATGGCTCCGAGGCCTATCTCGAAGAGGCGGCTGTCAAACAATTGAAGTCGCTCTGCATGCCTGAGTCAAATCCGCTCGATGAGGAGATTATCGACCTCGATGAGCGTCCGGATGAAGAGCTTTTAATTCGCCTCAGCCAGAGTCTTAAGATGCCGGCGTTTATGGCGAAGCGACGTTTTATTCTGATTCGAAATAGCGGCCTCTTTTATAAGCATAAGTCGCTGGAGGAGGCGGCGAGGCGGCTGATCGAAGCATCAAATGAGGGCGCCTGCCTCTGCTTCTATGAGAATCGCGTCGATCGGCGCACTGCTCTGTATAAGGAGCTGGAGCGTCGTGAGGCGACGTATTCGATTGAAGCCCCAGATAGTGCTGCGATCGGCGAGTGGGTGGCGAGCTATTTTCGCAAGTTTGGACGGGGCATCGATGCAGCGGCTGTCGAATCCTTGATCGAGCGCTGCGATGCCTCGATGTGCCTGATGCGTTCGGAGATGGAGAAGCTGCGTATCTATGTCGAGGGAAGCGGGGCTGATCGGGTTTCATTGGCGACGGTCGAAGCGATTTCGATTCCCAATTTAAATGCGGATATCTTTGCACTCTGTGATGCAATTTCACGTAAGCAACTCCCTGAGAGTCTCGAACTCTATCAACGGATGATGGCGCGCCGAGAGCCGCATGCCGTGATTCTCCTCATGTTGCAGAGGCATTTTAGGGAACTCTATGTGCTGCGCTCTGCGCGTGCTGAGCATTATTCAGAAGATTATATTCTCGAAGTTCTCGCATATAAGAAGTCAATGCGGTGGAAAATCGATAAGTTGGCCCGACAGGCGCGGCTCTTCGATGCGCTTCAGCTGAGCTTCCTGATTAAGCTGGCTGCGAAGACGGATCTTCGTATGAAGCAGACGAGCGTCGATGCGGATGCTCTCTTGATGGAACTCTTGGCGACTGCGAATAGTCATGCGGCGTTTTAGTTCGCTTCCTGGAATTGTCGGGACTGAGGCGTGCTGGCTTTGACGTGGATAGTGAATTTGTGTGAGATTTTTGCGGGTAAATGAAAAAAAAGTTATAATTTTCGCTTGATTGATCTCGCTGAGGCGAGAATTCTCGGAGGTTTTATGTCTTATTATTCAGTCTGGTCGCAGAAGAGCGAAGATATCAGCGATCCGAAACAATATGAGAAGTACATTCAGAAATATTATGTCCTCGAGCGAGAGGCCTATCGTTATCTATTGAACGACTATGCTGGCGATCGTAAACAGTCGGAGGAGAAGTCGGCACGTGAATGGGCGACGACCCTTGGATTTGACAGTGATATGGACATTTTCGTCGGTTTCCTCGAGGGAATGCAGTCGAGTTCCAATGTCGAATATCCGCTTGAAGACGTGGTCGATGAGACGCCCGTACACTTCGACCTCGACTATGAGAAGCTGCTCTATAGCATGCATGAAGCAAAGGCGAACTGGCTCTTCGGCCTCGATGAGTGGAAGCTGGTGCTTGATCCAGAGCGTCATCAGGAGATCGTAAAACAGTTCCGTCGTGATCATATTGCCGTCAGTAATAAGGTCGGTCGAAATGAACCCTGCCCCTGCGGTAGCGGTAAGAAGTATAAGGCTTGCTGCGGGAAGAATGCCTAATCTGGACCTCGGTCAATAGCCGTGGGGATTAGGCCCGTTGGGCTGATGTGCGTGCGCGTTAGAAATTGAGGGGATAGGATGGAACGCCAGGGGCTAAAAATTCGTGAGATCTATGAGAAACTCGAGGCTTACGATAAGCAGACTGTGACGGTTGAGGGTTGGGCGAAAACGATCCGTGACCAAAAGGCTTTTGCCTTTATTCACTTGAGCGATGGGAGTCAATTCAAGCCGATTCAGCTCGTCGTCAATCGCGAGGCAGTTGATAATTATGATCTCGTGGTTCGTGCGGGGACTTCCGCTGCTTTTCGGGTGAGCGGTATTTTGCATGTGACCCCGGAGGCGAAGCAGGCCTGCGAGATCGAAGTCACTTCGATCGAGGTCGTCGGTGAGAGCCCGGCTGACTATCCCTTACAGCCGAAGCGCCATAGTCCAGAGTTCTTGCGTACGATTCCACACCTGCGTCCTCGTACGAATCTTTTCCAGGCCGTGTTTCGGCTTCGATCGGAAACGGCCTATGCGATTCATGAATTCTTCCACGAGCGGGCCTTTGTCTATGTCCATACGCCGATTTTGACGGGAAATGATGCCGAGGGCGCTGGGGAGATGTTCCGCGTAACCAACTTCGACCTCGGCCAGCCGCCACGTACGGATAGCGGAGAAATTGACTATCACGAGGATTTCTTCGCGAAGCCGATGATGCTGACGGTGACGGGGCAGCTTCATGTTGAAGCCTTTGCCCAGTCCTTTGGAAATGTCTATACCTTCGGGCCGACCTTCCGTGCAGAGCATTCGAATACACCGCGCCATGCGGCCGAATTTTGGATGATTGAACCTGAGATTGCCTTTGCAGATCTCGAGGATAATATGAATCTCGCTGAGGATATGATGGCCTTTGTCCTCGATAAGGTTTTGCATCGCTGCCCACAAGAACTAGAATTCTTAAACCAATTCGTCGACAAGACCTTAATCAAGCGTCTTGAGACGCAATCAAAGGCGAAGTTTGAGAAGATTAGCTATACGGATGCGATTAAGCTATTGGAAAAAGAAAATCATCGCTTTAAGTATCCAGTTTCCTGGGGCTGCGACTTACAGACGGAGCACGAGCGCTTCCTCACCGAAGAGCTCTTCCACAGCCCTGTTTTCGTCCGCGATTATCCGGCAGAGATTAAAGCCTTTTACATGCGCCTCAACGAGGATGGTAAGACGGTAGCTGCGATGGATGGACTCGTTCCAGGGGTCGGCGAATTGATCGGCGGCAGCCAGCGCGAGGAGCGAGCCGATTACCTCGATGCGATGATTCGAAAAAAAGGTCTCGAGCCAGCCGATTATGCCTGGTATCAAATTCTGAGACGCTATGGCAGCACGAAACATGCCGGCTATGGGGTTGGGTTTGAGCGTTTGCTTATGTACCTCAGCGGCGTTAACAACATTCGAGACGTCCTGCCCTATCCACGGACAACTGGCCAAGCCCTCTATTGATAGTTCAGCAACATCTGATGCTGTGTCGAAACTTCCCCAGATCTGGGGAAGTTTTTTTGCCTTTTATTCAATTTTTTCTACCGTACACTGCTCCTATAAATGCCCAAAGGAGGAGCAGATGACACATATTCGACTTGAAGATTTACCAGAACATGAGCGCCCATATGAACGCCTCTATCACATCGGGGTCGAGGTCTTAAGTGATCGAGAATTACTATCGATTATTCTGCAATCGGGGCATGCTGGAAGCAGCAGTCTCAATCTGGCTGAGGAAATTCTCCATGATGTCGGGGAGCTTGGATTATCGGGGCTCAGCCGCTACCAGGCCCAAGAGTTTGAACGTTATCGTGGGATTGGACGGGCGAAGGCCGTTCGTCTATGTGCGGCCTTTGAACTCGGGCGGCGGGCCCAGTTTAAACCGCTTCGACCGAGAGAGGTGCTGAACTCGCCGCTTCGAATACGTGATTTTATGGCGCCGCTTCTTCAGGATTTGGAGCATGAAGAGATTCATATTCTCTACCTCGATGTGCGGGCACGATTGATTCGGCGTCAGCGACTTAGTCGAGGGGGCCTCGGTGAGTGCCGAGTCGATCTGCGGCAGCTCTGTCGGGAGGCCTTGCGAGCTAATGCCTCGGCGGCGGTTCTCCTCCACAACCATCCTTCAGGGGATGTCTCGCCCTCAGAGAGTGATCGAATTGCGACTCGAGAGGTGGAGAAGGCTCTGAAGAGTATAGGGATTGAACTCTTTGACCATCTCGTATTGGCACGAGAGTCCTACTACAGCTTCAGGGCGCAGGGAGATCTCTAGACTTCGGCGGCTCTGTTTGAGGGAAATACTCCTGTGATCTGAATAGGGGGAAGGCATCAATTATATAGATAAACTGCACAACAAAAATGTTAGATAAAAGTTATTTTTGCGAAGTTTATTAGAAAAGCTTGTCTCAAAACTGAAAAATGACTACAATTCAGCTAGTGATACCAAGCTGTAACAGGCTTTTAGCTGAGGAGATTCGCCGTGAAAATAGTTGTCTTGGCCGACAGCCGCAAGAATGAATTATTGATCAATTTCTGCATTGCCTATAGTCAGCTGCTTGCGAATCATAGCCTGTACTCGACGATGAATACCGCGCGGCTCGTTGAGGCTTCTACACCTCTGAAGTTTATCGCGATCCCGAACGATACGACTGGGGCGATTAATCAGCTGGCGCAGATGGCTTTTTACAATGAGATTGATGCCGTCATCTACCTGAGGGATAGCCTCTTCGCAGATTACAGTGAGCCGAATTCGCTGATGGAATCCTGTGACCGCAATAATATTCCATATGCGAGCAATATTGCTTCAGCGGAGATCCTCGTCCTCGCCATTGATCGTGGTGACCTCGATTGGCGCGAGTTGCTTCGATAGGATGCGATTGGATCCCTAGTCGACTCTGGTCTAAGCGATGTTTTGAATTTTTAGTGCCCATATAGCCGATGGATTTCGATTCATCGGCTTATTTATTGTCTGAAATTAAGCGCACGTGAACGATTCGTCTTAGCAGGAGTGGTTCTCTCTGCCTTTCAAGCCCTTAAGGGTATAAAAAAAAGACCGCTCAGTGGCGGTCTGTAAACGTCATTGTTTTCTTGCTAAGCGCTGACTCTACTCAAATGTACAGAGGGCAAAATCCCCAAAGTTAAAACATCCGTAAGAGGTGAATCCATTGACCTCCATGAAGTTTTTTTCTTGGTAGTTCGCATATTCTTCGGGCGTCAGAGTATTCGCATAAGCTGATTCATCTCGACGTGCCTGCATTTTTGCCTGACCGAATGCGATCGCTTGATCGTAAGTCGGGAAGATGTGGCAACTTAGAGACTCATAGTAGCCAGCCTCATGTGCTAAGTCGAGGTAGCTCTTCTGGGGCTGCGGCTCGGGCTGCGGAGCAGGTGTTGCTTGTGGCGCAGGAGCTGAAGTGACGGGAGATTGAGGAGAAAGCCCAGGATTTTGCTGTTCGGAGCTCGGCACTGACTTTGATCCGAGAGTAGGGGGTAAATTAGGCGCCTGATCGTTTGTAGCCTTGGCGCCCGTATCCGAGCACTTTTCAGTGCTGCTAGCAGCGGGCGTCGAATGGTTGGGATGATTAATTTGAAGATTCGGTAAATAGCCAGGATTGCCGCTGCGGGCAAGATGATCTGTGGAGCCATCTAATGCTGACTTAAGTCCCAAAGCAGTTTCGATTTGCAAGACAAGTTGATCTTCATTAAAGCTTAAAAGCACAAAGACATCCGCATCGTTAACTTGCTTTAGATTCAGACCCTCATCTGGAAGCAGATCAAGAATGAATAAATCCTGGTCTAGCTTCGCTTCGAAATAGCTGGTCTTACGCTCATTTAGACGATGCCAAAGTGGCGACTCGTTTTTTGTGAGCTCAGCCTCGACTTCGATGAGTACGGCTTGGTCTACAGTCTTCGTTTCTTCGCCTTCGACGCTAGGCGTGAGTGCATCGTTATCAATCCCATGATGGATTTCGACTTTCGCGATTAGATTGCGCTCAGGACTTTCTGCTGCATCTGCGTTCTCTGCCTCTGCGTCGTTGGCACTTGCCTCTGTCGCTTCTGTCTCTTCTTCAGAGCCCCTCTCTTCGCGGAATATCAATCGCCCGTCATTTTCTTCGATCGCGTATTTGACTTCGGCTTTTCCTTCGAGGAGCAGATCACTTAGATCCTTATCGATGGAACATCTAAATGTTAAGTGGCTTCTGCCCTCGTCTAGGGCATCATTTGCTTTCGGATCTGCCTCGTTTGTTTCAGCCGAAAACTCCAACTTGATTCTCTTTTGATCCTTGCTATAGAGTCCATCTTTAGCATCTATGTCCAGTCCCAGTGTTCCAAGCAGCAATAGTCCTGCTAAGAGTGGATTTAGGGCATATAGTTTCAATTTCTTTCGCATGGATCCATCCTCTGTCTTGAATGATTTTCAGCCAATTTATATTTCAGTTGCCGTTACAGACGCAAACGGGGCGACTCCATTCATTGAACTCTAAATCCAACGGCTTGACAAACTGAGTGGATTGACTCGCGAATCCAAAAACGACAGTTTTTTGCCCTCAAAGTTTAAGAGGAGCCTCCTAGAATCGCGTCAGGAGGTGATTCACATGTCTAGAACCTTAGAGGCATCCTACGTGCTACCCATTTCGTTGATCTTACTGATAACAGGATTCATCCTAGTTTTCATGTCGGTGATCAGCTGTCAATTGGCTTCGTTGGCCCACTTAAGATTGAGTTTTACCCGAAGTCGAAATCAGCACTGCTATATCCAATATCAACAGAGTCCAGCTTCTCTTGATCCCTTCAATTCTCCGATCGAGTTGGCGGAGGCTGCGTCGAATTCTGAACAAGTTCTCTACCTCGCCTTTATCGTCGAAGATCTCTTTAATTTGGCAAAGGGGGGCGAGTCATGAATCGTGATCGCTGTAGAGATCGAGGGGCGGTGACCATTATGATGGCCCTCATCCTCGCCTCGTCGCTGAGTCTTCTGGGGGTTCTCGAGGTCTATGTGAATTACAAACTATTTGAAGCTCGCCTCGCCTCGGCGATGACGCAACAGATGGAGGTGCTGCTGGCCAATTACGATCGAAAACTCGCGGATCGATATGGTCTCATGGCTTTTCCGAAGTCAGTGCTGACCAGTCGAGATTTCGATGAGCAGCTAAGCATGCACGCTCGTTTCCATCCCGAAGCGCAAGTGAGTGCTGAGAATCCTCTGGCTGAAGGCAGTGTCTTAGAGGAACAGATTCTCCTCTTTATGCGGCCCAGATTTCCGATTGCGGTCGGGCGGGCGGTTTTTGATCGGATTCGGGCCCTTGATCCCAAGCGACGCGAGCTCCCAGCTCTGCCTAATCCAATCAACCCAGATCGAGATCTCTTGGGCGACGTAGAGTTTTCAGCGAGGGCCTTGCCTGCTCAATCTCCCGAGCTTTCGAGAGCGCAGGATCGCAGTGAGCCGGTCTATGAATTGCTCTGGACGCATCCATTATTTCCTTGGATTAATCGAGAAATTGATATCAATGATGGAGTGAATCGACTTCGAGATGCACTCGAGGGAAACGAGGTCGAAGAGCTGCTGCGCTACCGGGAAATGGCCAATATTGACGAGGAGAGCTATGAGGCACTCAGTCCTGATGAAAAGGCCAAGGTCGATGCCCTCCGTCGTGAATCGATTAGTATGAATCATCTCCAGGAGATGATTTCGAAGCATCGCCGAGAGGGCTCAGAGTTATTTGCGGGGCATGAAAGTGTTGAACTCGCGAACTTGTTAAGTCGGGCGGAGGATTTGCTTCAACGCTTTCATGCGAGTGAGATCCCCGTCTACGATGCGATTTGTATCAATGAGTATGCCGTTTCGATGTTTTCATGTACAAGTCGCCCCCATAATGGTCAGGCTCCCGCTTCCAAGCTTAACTCACACATCACGATGCGAAGTCATCCATTTGCTACCCAGAGCTATTCCTCGCCCTATGAAGTCGAGGAGATCCTCACCGGCTTGTCTGGACAGAGTGCGGCCCTGCTCGCACAGTTTGAAGTCTTCTTGATGCGTCTGCTTGTCCAAAGCATCCATCTATTTACATCTCCGATGGGAGCGAATGGTTTGCGTTTGGCCGCAGCTGGCCTGACCTTTCTCGCCTGGATCTTCGGTATGCCCATCCCCTACCACGCCATTTTGAATTTCTTGATCTTTTTAAGAGCTTGCAAGTATTCGTATCGGGATCTCAGGGCCCTCAAACGGGGAGAGACTGTTCCAATTTATCCAGGACATCCCCTGCAAGTGGACTATGTCGATTACATGAGGCTCTTTATGTTCCTTGTTCCCCGAGGGACGAAGCTGGTTCGAATTGGCAAACAAATTGCTCGCAATTGTCCTGGTGATTTCTATACGCGGCTTCGAATCGAGGCACAGTGGGCTGTTGTTGGGAGGAGGAAGTCTGATGCCTTTGAAGATTATTATCGACTCAGCTATCAGCCGCAGGACGCTTCCTGAATCGGCAATCGTTCGTAAGCAGTGGAGGCATAAGCCGGGGGATCGCGCAGCGATTAGCCTAGAAGCGGCGTTGATTATGCCCTGGGTCATATTTTTTGTGATCGCCTTTGCCTATCTGATGCGGGCTCATGAGGCGGAGGTCCTCTGGCATGCAGCGGGCGCTCATGCGCTCGAAGAAGCGAAGCTGAGTTATAACATTGTGGGCTTGGCCGACCTATCTCAGGCGCAGGGGAAGCTGATGTCGAAGCTACCAGAGCCGCTTCGGCAGCCGATCCGCGACCTGATGATCCAGGGATTGGGGCGAGAACTCATTTTGCTTCGCCAGAAGAATCGATTTCAGCAGTATACGGAGTCACGGCCATATCTTCGCAAGATTCTCAAGCCAGGCAGAGCTCATCTCAATGTCAATTTATCTCGACACCAAGCCTCGTATCGGAGTAACTATGACATCGAGTTGCTCTTTTACCGTGGTGAACGAGAGGATTGCCAGCAGTTGAGTTTGTGGAATTTAAAGGATCTCTCGAAGATTGCCGATCTGTCCGGAGATGACGCTAAGAAGAAGCGCGAGGATACCATTTGGTCAGAGACGAATTTTAAGCGCGGTGATTACTTTCGTGAAAAATATGGGGCGAATTTGCCACATAACTTCCCAGTGATTGCTGCGAAAAATGGCTCGCAGGTGACGATGATTAAGAGTATTGATCTCACAGCACCGACGTATCAGACCGCTCTCGGAATCGAAATTCACACGCAGGACTTGCTGACTCGCTTACGAAGATATCAGGGGACCGGTGAGCGAGGCTATGCGGGCTATGTGATTCGACCCGAAGACATCCAATCCCGTAAATTAGTCGTGATCATTCCAGAGAACTCACCGGAAGCGGGGCGAATGCAGCTTGAGTTGATCCTGAGCAATTCGGGCATCGCCTATGAGATCTTTAGCGATGAGGCATCGTATCGTTATCAGAGAGAGGCGGAGGGGGATGAGCCAAGCTTGGAGCGTGAGGCGGCCTGAGCTGTTTCAATGGTCTTTTTACTAAAGCGCTGAGTGCCCCGATGTGGGGGCCAGCATTCTTCCTACATTTCTTGAATAATCGGGGGTATCAGAGTATGATTTACAAGTTATAAACTAGGTAAAGACGTGTTATTAGACCTCTTCACCGAAAGAAAGTGAATTGTCATTCATGGGGATGTTTAAGTCTATTTTCAAGTCGCATAGTGATCGCGAACTCAAGCGAAATGAACCGATTATTCGTCAGATCGAAGCACTCGAGCCCGAGTATTCCAAATTGAGCTCGGAAGCGTTAAAAGCGAAGACGAATGAGTTTAAGCAGCGTTTAGCTAAGGGCGAGACGCTCGACGATATTTTGCCAGAAGCCTTCGCCACTGTGCGTGAAGCATCGTTTCGGGTGCTCGGCCTCAAACACTATCGTGTTCAGCTGATTGGTGGTCTCGTGCTTCACCAGGGACGTATTGCAGAGATGAAGACGGGCGAAGGTAAAACCCTCGTCGCCACCTGTCCCGTTTATCTAAATGCACTGGCCGGTCAGGGCGTTCACGTGGTTACCGTTAACGATTACCTCGCTACGCGTGACTCGGAGTGGATGGGTAAGGTGTATCGCTACCTCGGACTTAGCGTCGGCCTCATCGTTCATGGCCTGTCCAAAGCTCAGCGCCGAGCGGCCTATGCCTCGGACATCGTCTATGGTACGAATAATGAGTTCGGTTTCGACTATCTCCGCGACAACATGGTCAACTATAAGCGAAACATGGTCCAACGCGGCTTAAACTTTGCCATCGTTGACGAGGTGGACTCGATTTTAATTGACGAAGCGCGTACGCCATTGATCATTTCAGGTCAGGGTGAGGAGTCTACAGACATGTATCAGCGGGCGAACACATTTGCCCTCGGTCTAAAAGCCTTTGTCATTCCTGAACAGGATACGAAGATTGACCAAGAGGAAATGTTGCGCCAGGCCAATGCGGACGCCGACGTCGATTACATCGTCGATGAAAAGGCGAAGACCGCAGTGCTGACGGCCAATGGTACGGCTAAGGCGGAGCGATTCTTCCGCATTAGTAACCTCGCGAACGAAGAGAACTTCGAGATTCAGCACCACATTAATAACGCGCTAAAAGCACACGGTACGATGCACCGCGATGATCAGTATGTGGTTCAGGATGGCGAAGTCATCATCGTCGACGACTTCACGGGCCGTTTGATGTATGGACGCCGTTATTCCGATGGTCTGCATCAGGCGATTGAGGCAAAAGAGGGGGTTAAGGTCGAGCGCGAGAGTAAGACCCTGGCGACGATCACCTTCCAGAACTACTTCCGCATGTATAAGAAGTTATCTGGCATGACGGGTACGGCGCTTACCGAAGAGGATGAGTTCCGTGATATCTACAGCCTCGACGTCATTACGATTCCGACCAACCGCCCAATCCAGCGTCAGGACTTAGCCGATGCCGTCTATAAGACAGAGGCGGGAAAATTCCGTGCCGTCCTCGAAGAGGTAAAAGAGGCACATCAGAGCGGGCAGCCGATTTTGATTGGTACGATTTCCGTCGATAAGTCAGAACGCTTGTCGAGACTCTTCAGTCGTTCGGGCTTACCCCACAATGTCTTGAACGCGAAGCAGCACGCACGTGAAGCGGAGATCGTTGCGCAGGCCGGTCGCTATGGCGCGATCACGATTGCGACGAACATGGCCGGTCGTGGTACCGATATTCTCCTCGGCGGTAACTCTGAGTTCATGGCACGTGAGCAGATGAAGCGTGAGGGCTATGACGAAGAGCTTATCGAGCAGGCCACCGCTCATAATGAGACGGAGGATGTTCTGATTCTCGACGCGCGCCAGCATTTCGCAGAATTGGAAAAGAAGTTTAAGGCCGAGACCGATATCGAACACGAGCGCGTCGTTAATGCGGGTGGTCTTTACATCATCGGTACTGAGCGCCATGAGTCACGGCGTATTGATAATCAGTTGAGAGGGCGTGCCGGCCGACAGGGGGACCCTGGACGTTCGCGCTTCTACCTCTCGCTTGAGGATGATCTGATGCGCCTCTTTGGTGGCGATGGCCTCAAGCGTTGGTTCGATCGTATGAAGATTGACGAGGACACCGAAATTGTCAGCGCCTTCCTAACTCGACAGATTGAGAGTGCACAGAAGAAGGTCGAGGGTTCGAACTTTGGGACACGTAAAAATGTTCTCGAGTATGATGACGTCATGAACCAACAGCGTGAGGTAATCTACACCGAACGTCGCAAGGTCCTCGAAGGGGAAAACCTCAAGCCCTCATATATCGAGATGATCCGCCAAGTGGCAGAGGCGATTATCCTGGAACATACCCATGGATATGAGCTGCAGAGCGAGGTGAATTTCGCTTCCCTGCGAAATGAGATTGCTTACCGATTTGGTCCTCTGCCGATTTTAGAGCAGGATTTTGCTGCACAGAATCAGGACCCAACAAAGGGCGTCTTTGTTGAAGAATGGACTGAGAAACTCCAAGATCAGGCGATTGCCCGTTACGAGGAGCGTGAGAGTGAGTTCCCCTCGCCAGAGACGATGCGCGAGGCTGAGCGCGTGATCCTCTTGCGTGCGGTTGATGCGCACTGGATGGAGCACATTGATAATATGGCTGACCTCCGCGATGCCATCGGGCTACGCGGTTATGGACAGCATGACCCTGTCGTCGAATACAAGCGTGCTGGTTTCGACATGTTTGCTCAGATGAATGATGAAATCCGCCGAGATGCCATCCGTCTGATCATGCTGGCTGAGTTCTCGGGTGGTCAAGCCCCAGAACGAAAGGAAGTCGACTACAGTCGAACCAACGAGAAAAAAGAGATGAGTTCGAGTTTTGAGCGTAGTTCTGCGCCTGCTGCATCGTCCACTGGCGGAGATTTACGAAAGACGATGCCAGAGAGTCGCGCTGCGGCCCAAGAGAGCATCGAACCGGTGAAACGCGATAAGACAAAGGTCGGTCGCAACGATCCCTGCCCCTGTGGAAGTGGTAAGAAATACAAGAATTGTTGTGCCAATCGCGAGGAATAATCGCATGGCTTGAGCAGCTCTAGAGATAATAAAGAGGCCTCGGATCTACGGATCGGAGGCCTCTTTTTGATTCTTTCTGTTTGCTGCTGGCTTTAAACCTTCGGCTCCTTCGACTTGGCGGCCTGGATGGCGAAGTAGACTTTTTCAGGGCTAAAGGGGAGGTCTCGGACGATTGCCCCAGTCCCATTGTAGATCGCATCGGCGATTGCTCCAGTCGGGGTGTTTACGACGATTTCTCCAATCGATTTGGCGCCAAAGGGGCCACTGGGTTCGTAGGTCTCAATAAAGTCGACGTCGATTTCTCCGATGTCCATGCGGTTCGGTAAGCGATAGTCGAGGAAGTCACTGTTTTGAATTCGGCCATCGCGACCGTAGTGGATGTCTTCGCTGAGTGCAAAGCCGATTCCCTGCACGATGCCGCCCTCTGCTTGGACTCTGGCCAGTGCTGGATTGATGATCTTGCCGCAGTCGACGACGGCGACATAGCGCAGTGGACTGACCCGCCCCGTGCGTAGATCGGTCTCAATATTCACGAAGCCGGCCATAAATGGCGGGGGACTGGTGTTGCCACCAAAGGAGGCGTGGCCAGCCAGTGAGCAGCCATCGGGGCCACAGGTCAGTTGTTCAGACAGGTCGCGGACCGCCAGTTCGAAGTCTCCATCCAAGGAGACAATCTGGTCGTCAATTAAGGCGAGATTTTTCGGATTGAGACCGTGAATTTGGGCCGCCTTTTCAATGATTTTTGTCTTCAGATCATCGCAGGCGCGGACGACGGCGTTGCCCGTAACGTAGACTCCGCTCGACGCGTAGGAACCTGGATCGTAGGGCGTAAGGTCGGTGTCGGCGCTGATGACAATGATGTTCTCCATATCGGTTTGGAGAATCTCAGAAGCCATCTGCGTCAGGGCTGTATCGGTCCCTGTTCCAACATCCGTGGCACTGATGAAGAGGGAGTAATCGCCTTCCTCATTAAGACGAACGTGGACGGTTGAGACATCGATGTATTCGATTCCCGAACCCTGCATCGTAATTGCCATTCCATAAGAACAGACGTGTTCATCATCGATCCATTCAATCTCGTGAATGTCATCAATCCCCATCTTTTCTTTTGCCTTACGGATGCAGCGTTCGAGGCCATTACTGAGCAGTAGCTTGTTGTAGGCGAGGGTCTGATCCCCCTGGCGGTAGGTATTTTGGAGGCGAAGTTCGATTGGGTCGAGCTTCAGTCGCTGGGCTAGTTCGTTAATTGCTGCTTCGACGGCAAAGGCGCCCTGAGTCGCTCCGTAACCTCGGAAAGCCCCGGCGGGCATCTTGTTGGTGTAGACGACTTTTCCGTGAAAGTGAGCGCTCTTCAAGTGTGCGAAGAGGGGGAGGGTTTTTTCACCTACGAGTCCTAAGGTCGTCCAGCCGTGGAGATTGTATGCACCCTGGTCCGAGAGGGCATCGATGTCAATCGCCTCGATCTCGCCATCCTGTTTCGCGGCGATCCGCACTCGGATTCGCATCGCATGACGTGAATTGGAAGCGATATAGCACTCTTCACGCGTATATTCGAGGTAGGCGGGACGGCCAGTTTTCAAGGTCACGAAGGCAGGAAATATTTCACTGACGCTGCTTTGTTTCGCACCGAAGCCACCACCGACTCTAGGCTTGATGACGTGTACCTGGCTTGGGCGAAGTCCAAGCGCCCGAACGAGCTGGCGTTTGATGTGAAAGGGAACTTGGGTGCTGGTGATGACTTCGAGGCGTCCACGAGGATCGAGACGCGTATGTGAGCGGAAAGTCTCCATCATCGACTGGGCCTGGGCCGTCGTGTAATAGACTTCGTCAAACTGGACGTCAGCGGCCTCATAGACGGAGTTAAAGTCCTGATCTCCAAAATAGTGGTCATGGACACCGATGAGGTTGCGAGCGAGGTCTTGGCCACCCACTTCAAGCGGGAGGTTGCAGATCACGTCCTCGGGATTATGCACGAGAACTTCGTTGTCGAGGGCGCTTTCAAAGTCGAGGACAGCAGGGAGGTTTTGGTAGCGGACTTTAATAAGTCGCATGGCTACTTCAGCGGCCTCGCGACTCTCGGCAGCGATAATTGCGACTTCATCGCCGACGTAACGAACGTGGCGATCGAGGATTAACTGATCATAGTGGGAGGCCTCTGGGAAGGTTTGTCCTGCGAGGGTAAAGCGGGTTTGGGGCACGTCCTCATAGGTATATATTCCGACAACGCCCTCCAGCTTTAGTGCTGCCTCGGTGTCGATGGACTCAATATAGGCATTGGCTTTGCTACTGCGAAGGATTTTGATCGTCAGGGCATCTGGATCGATGAGGTCGGCGGTATACACTGGGCGGCCGAGCGTCAGAGCCTCAGAATCAATCTTGGCGACCGAGTGGCCGACGTGGCGGTGGGCGCGTTCATTTCGCTGGGGCGTCAGTTTTAGACCTGCATTGAGCTGAACTTCTCCATCAAAGCGGGGGGGCTTGTGTTTAATTAGGTCTTTTTTTTCGTCCTGCATATGCTTATTCCTTCATATCTAAGTAGTGGCGGATGGCGCGCATTTGGCTCTGATAGCCTGTGCAGCGACAGAGGTTGCCAGAAAGTCGAGCCTTTATTTCCGAATCATTGGCATTAGGTTGTTGACGTTTGAGGGCGACGACTGAGAGGATGAAGCCTGGACTGCAGAAGCCACACTGTTCACCGCCTTCAGCGGCGAGGAGTCGGGCAAAACGACTGGCTTCATCGCGTTCGCCCTCGAGGGTTCGGACTTCCAAACCGTGGATTCGATGAGCTGGAATCGAACAGGATAGTCGTGCCTCGCCTTCGACGAGAACGGTGCAGAGACCGCAGCAGGAGCTCGAACAACCGGACTTCACGGAATACTTCCGCAGGCGTCGCAGTAGACTAAAGAGTGACTCATCCGCCGAAATCTGAGCATCGACGCGTCGCCCGTCCAGATAAAAGAAAAAGGGCTGGTCGAGCTCAGCATTGCTTGGAATAAAACTACCGTCTTCTAAGCGCAGACCCCGCGTTCCCTCGGGGATTTCAGGGGAGGCTTGGACTTCGACCTCTACGTGAAGGCTTGGGCAGCGCTTTAAATCGGCAATGATGCGATCGAGGAGACTGTGACTCATGGCACGTCGATATTCTGCAGAGGCTCTCGAGTCTGATCCATATTTATAGTGGTCGAGTGCCGTGTGTGCGGCATGGAGACGCTCTGGATCGGAGAGTTCTTCAAGGGAGGCGCCCTCAAAGGCTGCCTCGACTTCGCTCAGTCGACGTGCTCGCGCAGGCATTGCACCCATGGCAAGAGCGAGGCCTGCTTCCTGTCGATAAGAGGCAGCCATATTTAAGCTCGGAAGGTCGCCGCTGTTGTATCGGATGCTGCCGAAGGCGGCTGCCTGAATCTGACTTAAATTCTCAATTCGTATCGAGCGGAGGAGGTCCGTTCTCGATTTGGCGCTGAGAAAGTCGACGATGTTTTCCTCACCGGCTTCGAGCCAATCGAGTTTGGCATCGAGGGCGAGGAGGCAGGGGATGACATCCGAGTAGGCAAATTTACTGCAGAGACTAGCGCCCAGTTGGACTTCGCGCCTGAGTTGGATGCCAACGATTTGGGCGCTTGCCTGGGGGAATAGACCAAAGGCCAAAGACTTGAGGCGGGGATCTGTTTCAAATTGACGTAGACTAAGGGCCGCTCCAAGTTCGATCCCGTCTTCAATCGGGCGGTAGTAGTTCAGTCCGCTTCGACTGAGATCGATACCGCAGTGAAAGCGTTTGTTACTCCACATCCGCAAGTAGGCAGCACCGCCGAGGAGCACGTTGTCGGGATTTTCTTTTAATTTAGCGAGGGCATCTTCGGCTGATCGAGCTAAATAGTATTCCTCTAATTGGTACATAGGGTCTCCTCTAATTGCTTTTCGCTATTCCTAAAAAATAAAAGAGAAACGACGTGATGCGTTTCTCTTACTTACACTTCAGCATCCAGATACAGAATGGCCTGCTCCTGCTGAGGATTTAATTTTATATGCTTGAATACGAGAAGCGGATGTCGCTTCCTGTAGTTTGCTGAACCAGGGTGCTCAGGTCGAGCAGATCGGAATCTATCGGCACTGGTCCGCCCCAAGATGTATTTCATTGATATTGACATGAAAGCTCCTTCTAGCGATTCAAGTCCCTTCTCAATGAAATTCAGTTTAACGGATATTCTCGACTTAGCCCAAGCTAATGTTCAAAAATCATAAGTCTTCACAACTAGCTTGCAAAATGCGGGGCATTCTGTGGTGAATCCATGCAGTGGGCTTGAAAGGTAAAAGCAATAATTTTTTGCCCCAAATAGCACTTGACCCTCACTTATCCTCACGGCGTTTACGTAAGTGATCTCACTTGCGAAAGGAGGATACGATGAAATTTAGAAGAAATGCATTTGTAGCGACGTGTTTAGGGCTTTTGCTCCTGTTTCTCTTCTGCTTACCAGGCTTTGGACTGAGTTTAGCGGAGAGTATCGATACGCTCGAAGCGGTCGATTCGCTCGAGGAGGCGATGGAGGAGCAGAACCTGGCGACTGAGCGGCTTCCACTCGTTGAGGAGGAGGCGGCGGATGAGTCGAATTTAAACGAAGCGCAAGAATTCGAGCAGGCGACTCCAGAAGATCCTTTGATTGAGATCGATTCAGATTCTCAGGGGATCGATGCGACAGATCGGCCTGAGACCGAGGCGGAAGTAGATCCCTACCCGCCCCCTCGCTTCCCAGTTGGGACGCTGCGCAGTGCAGCTCGGCCTGGTTGGCGAATTGTGGCCTCGGGGGGGAAGACGATCGATGAGAAGGAGGAAGGCGGTCCTCTGGTTCAGGCGCTCAGATATACCAATGATGTCGAGAGCCTCGACTGCTTTTGCTTACAATACGATACCTCTAATATTTCAGAAGGCTACTGGAGTGATCGATTTTATGTGAACGCAGAGCTGAGCAACCAGCTGGCTCGTGTTGTGGAAATTGGTTTTTTAAATACGGACCGCTCTTGGCGAAATCGATTTTATACACAGGCGGCGCTTTGGTACATTACTACACCAGGACACGCAATTTCTGATGGCCTCATTTTGCCGGAGGTCTTGGCCCTCGTTGAGGCCTCGAAGCAGGCGCCTCCAGACGGACCCGTTTTCGAGCATAAGAATATTGATTCATCGGGCATTTTTCGTCGATATAAGGGCGAGGGCTTTAGTATGACCTATGTCATCCCTGATAAGAGCGGGAAACTTAGTGACTATGAACTGGTGAGTGTGCCGTATAACGTCACGGCGCACATTGAGGGGAATTCACTGCATCTCCGTATTGGAGTTCGCGCCGATTTCTCTCAACCGATTATTCTCATGCCGAAGAATAAGTCGGCGGTGAAAGAACACTTTTTCTTAAAGAGTCTGTCGGATCAAGATGTTATCGTCCTCGGTAGTACCTTAGCAAAGGCGGTTGAGCTTCGCCTGGGCGAAGAGCCGCATACGCTCAGTAAAACTCTGCAAATACGCAAGCTGGATGCGAAGACGAAAGAGACGATTACGGGTGCAAAATTTGCCCTGTTCTGCGAGTCTGTGAACTCGAACTCTTTGCCAGACCATGACCTGGTCGGAAATTATATTCCAGATTATCTAATCGATTACCAAGGGGATCTCTGCTTTGTTTACGGTGTTCCACCTGGCAAATATCGTGTGATTGAGATTGAAGCCCCAGAGGGCTATCGAAGTAATCCGCATTTCGCCAAGATGGAGTCGGGTCCCTATGTGGGTAAGTCTTATATCAACATCGAGGTGCCACAGGAGAGTAGTACAGGGATCTATAGCATCGAAATTGAGAATCCACCGCTCGAGCGACCAGTACGGATTCAAAAGCGGGATGCGTTGACCGGCCTAGCGATCAAATCGGATACAAAGCAGCTTAGCTATGATCTGCGTTTTGTCGCAGGGGTCGGTGATCAGCCCAGCGTATATAAGGGGCGGACGCTCAATCCTGGAGATGTCTTGGCCTATGATCTAAAGGCCTCGCCTGACGGCCTGCTTGAGATTACAGATTTAGTTGAGGGCGAGTATGATATCGTCGAACGCCAGCCACCGAATAGCCATCACACAAATCCAACGGCCGTTCGCTTTGCCGTTTTAAAGGATGAGGCTGGGGAGCTGCAGGTGCACATGCTGTCCGAAAATCGTGCATCGGCCTGTGAAACCCATGCTGAACTTGAGAAACGCTATCAGGAACGTCGCGCAGAATTGGGATTTGAAGCGCTTGCGATGCCGAGTTCCGAGCGTCCTTACCAGCTTTTTAATGAAAGTGAAACGCCTGCTGGTGAGATCAATTTCTATGATCGACCGATCTTTGCCTACGTGGAAATTGAAAAGTGGCTCACGGGTGGCGATGAGGAGGGCATTGAAGCGGAGGCCAAGTTTGAAATCTTGGATGCTGCGGGGACGGTGGTCGAAACCCTAAGTACGAATCAGGAGGGAAAGGCGATTTCCTCCCTACTTCCAGCAGGGACATACCGATTGCGTCAAGTTGCGGGTGACGCGAAATATAACTACATCGACGAACAGAGTTTCGTCATTGATTCCAAGTCTGAGATCCTCAAATTCAAGCTCCTCGATACAGCGAAACACTTCTTTTTGAAGGTGAAAAAGATCGATGCGATGAGCCAACAGGCGATTGTTTCGAAGCTCTGTTGCTTCAAACTCTATCGCCAAGCTGAAGGCGGTGAAGCCCTGACTCTAAAAATGGTTGGTGAAGCGCCTTCTGAGCTACTCTGCACAGATTCGGAGGGGATGATCAGTCTTGAGACACCCCTGGTCTACGGGGACTATTATTTAGAGGAGTTGGAGACAGATCCTGCTTACTACCTCGATCCGAATCGTACGCGCTATCACTTTCGCATCGACTCCGAGGCGCAGCTCGCAGCAGGGGATGTCTTTATGATTGAAATTGAAAATCGAGCTCGGCAGGCACAATTTAGTCTCGAGAAGCATGGCGAGGTCCTCGAAGCGATTGGCTTCGAAGCGCTGGAGATCCGTAACTTGCTCGAAGTCGCGGAGGATGATTCGCTGGCGAATTACGAACTGCACCCCGAGGTCCAAGCGGGAGGGCTTTCTAAACTTAAGTTGGACTTTGTCGACCGGCCATTGAGCGGGGTTGGCTTCGTACTCTATGCGGAACAAGACATTGCGAAGCCAGGACAAGATCCCAATTCGGAGAGTATTGAATATCTCCATCGTAAGGGGGATGAGGTTCTCCGCTTCGAGACCGATGCGCAGGGACAATATCAGTCTCCACAGCTGGCTTTAGGACTCTATCGACTTCATGAGTTGGAAGCCCCCCTGGGTTATGCAGAGGTGGAAGATCTCCTGATCGATCTGCGAAACGAAGACCAGAGCCTCGAGATTTTTAGTCACAGTGAGCGCCTCGAGAATCAGCGGCAACGATTCCAGCTGAATCTAAATAAGGAATTTGAAACTCCGAAATACTCTCGTCCGCGGAATCAACGGGCAGTCTTTGCCTTAGTAAACTCTGAGGAGATGAAATTACAGGAGACGACGATTCCAGTTGGAAGCATCATGGACGTCGTCGTGGTCGATGGCGCCTCTGAACTAAGTCTCGAAGCCGCCCTCGCTGGAAAATACGTCGTCCGTGAATTGGCGTGTACGAAGGGATACCAGTTGAGTGAAGATGAGATCGTCGAGCTGAATTATCAAACGGCGCCGAGCACGTATCTGATTAAAAAGAACTTGGCAGCGAGGAAGAATGCCCTGAAGTCGGCTCGCCTGAGTCTGGTTAAACGTGATGCTAACAGTGATCAGCCGCTTGCTGGTGTTAAATTCATTCTCTGGGCGATGGAGGACGGTGGACGGCGTGAGGCTGCTCGATTTGAGACGGATGAGTCGGGCATGATCGTCATCGATGAACTCAACTATGGTCGCTATTACTTAGAAGAGGCCGAGGCCCTGCCGGGTTATCGGATGGGTGAAGGTCAGGAAGTCGTTGTCGACGGTGAGACGACAGAGCTGCAACTGGAGTTTAAGAACGAAGAAAGCGAGGTCTTAATTCGTAAAGAAGATGCAGAGGGGCGTGCTTTGGTGGATGCTGAGCTGGCCCTCTATGACAGTGAGGGTGTGGAAATCGAACGTTGGACGAGTACGGCTGAGGCACATCGAATTCGTGGTTTGGAGATTGATCGGGTCTACGAGTTGCGAGAGATCACGGCCCCTCCAGGTTATCGCAGGGGACGGAGCTTGCGCTTCAAACTCGATGCGTCAGGGATTGAGACGATTCAGTTTAAAAACGAGAAAACCTCCCTGCGTGTGAAAAAACTGGATCGCAGTAGTGGGGAGCTGCTCGCTGACTGCGAACTGAGGATTGTCGATGAGGGCGGTGAAGAGGTCTGTCGTTTTACGACGGAGAAGCGAGTCAAACGAATTCGTGGACTAGAGATCGCTAAGCGATATCGCTTGGAGGAATTGACTGCTGCGGAGGGGTATTCGATCGCAGAGCCGCTCGACTTTGTCTTAAACGACGCCGGCGATATGGAGCTTCTCTTTTACAATGACCGGATAGATGGAGGCGGTGGAGATCCGCCAGCTGGCTCCTCTGATTCGTCGAAGGGCGGGCGACTGCCATCGACGGGGGAAGCGACGGCAGCAGCGAGTGCATCGGGCTTCCTCATGAGTATCGCTTACTTCATATACATGTTTAAGCGTCGTTTGTAGCGATGCGATCATCGTCTGAGCTGGATTGCTTCTGGAAGCTCCGCTGGTCTTTGACTTGCGGAGCTTTCTACCTTTGCATAAGGGCTGGCTCGTCGGCTCAGTTGAAGAGGTATTTGTTGCAAAAGATCTGACATAATAGAGGGATCGAACGGAGGGTGTTCCATGCAACTAAATTGGAGTCAATTGCTTTCAGAAGAGCGGATGTTTGCTCGTAATGCGGGGCGTTTTTGTGAAGCGAGTTCCGCTTTTGAAGAAGACTATCACCGGATTATTATCAGTGCATCATTTCGGCGCCTACAAGATAAGACGCAGGTGTTCACGCTCGATAAGAGCGATTATGTTCGAACTCGTTTGACTCATTCCCTCGAGGTATCGGCAGTTGGTAAGTTGTTGGCCCGCCGGGTTTGCGATTTACTGGCTACATCTGGACATGCGGGGGTCCCAGTTGATGATCAGTGTCATGCGATTCGAGAGATTCTCATGGCGGCGGCTTTTTTGCACGATATTGGTAATCCCCCCTTTGGGCACAGTGGCGAGTATACGATTCGGCGTTTTTTTGAGGTCGCTCTCGATGAGAAGTGTTTTGCTGGACGCCCGCTTCGGGACTATTTGAATCAACAGATGCAGGGAGACTTTCTTCATTATGAGGGAAATGCCCAGGCGCTCCGCCTGTTTAATAAGCTACACTTTCTTGTCGAAGAGGACGGCTTGAATCTCAGTTTTGGCCTCTTAGCGACGATCATAAAATACCCGGTCTCATCACTGCAGATTGATCCAGCACGCTCGATTAGACGCAAGAAAATGGGCTATTTCCACAGTGAAAATGAGCTGTTTTCGAGGATCGTAAGAAGCTGTGGACTCGCCGATTCGGAGGTTGCGATTGACGCGGGGGAGGTCCCGCGCCACCCCCTGACCTTTTTACTCGAGGCGGCCGATGATATCGCTTACAACACAGCGGATACCGAGGATGCCTATCGCAAGGGTTTTATCAGTTATATTGGATTGTGTCGGGAATTGGAAGCTGCGAAGTCCAAGCCTCCATATCAGGCGGCGAGCCCAGCTGTCCGTCTCGCCTATGACCATTATTGTGAGGATCTCGAGAAACAGTATCAGCTGGCGCTTTCCACCAACTACTGTGAGGCTGAGATCTATGCGATCCAGAACAATCTCCTCTATGCCCAGCAGCTGATGGTTGAAGATGTGGCGGCGGCCTTTGTTGAGCGCTACTTGGAGATCATGTCGGGGAGCTTAGAATCTCCGATCACCGATGGACGAATTTCTGGATTGATCATTTCGACGCTCTTTGATATCTGTGAACGCCATGCCTTCCATGCCCGCGCGATCTCAGCGATGCGGATCGCCTGTGATTCCATCCTCTCATATCTTTTGGAGCGCTTTGTCAGCGCAATCATTCCCTACGATAGTGAAGAGACCCTCGACCCACTTCAGGCAGGCTACATCGACCTGATTTCGCGAAATTATCTCAGTGCCTACCATCGCCAGGCAGAGGGCTGTGATCCAGCGAAGCGCCTCTACCTGCGCTTGATGCTCGTTTGTGATTTCATCTGTGGAATGACGGATCACTATGCGCGCGACCTCTACCTCCATCTAACCGGTAGTGAAATCAGTTAGGACGAAATATGAAATCAGAGTATAAAACAGCCTCCCAGCCAGCGAAGCCACACCGATTGTGGCGCTATCTAAAGCGATTAGTCATCCTCTACCTCTTCGTCTACTTCGCCTACCCAGTCGCCTCCATTCTCGACCTCGGTTACCAGATGAGCGAAGCGGAAAGCCTCTACTTTGCATCCCCTGAGCGGGGTGATGATCAACTAAAAGAAGCTTTTTTATCAAAGACGGCCCCTTCGGAGCAGATTGCTTCCGAGAAGCAAGGTCTCGAGCCTCAGGCTTCTTACCTGATTGAAGATGAGAATTATGCTGCACTTAAGCTGCGCTTGAGCCTGATCGCTAAGGCGAAGAAAAGCATAGACTTCTGCGTCTATGACATCGTTGATGATGAGAGTTTTGAGTCGCTCAGAAATGCTTTGATTCAGGCGGCCGATCGCGGCGTCCAAGTGCGGATCATCGCTGATGGTTTTGCCGCAGGATATCACTTATTAAAAAGCCCATGGCCGGCACGACTTGCGAGTCACCCGAAGATCGAGTGGTATTACTACAACCCGCTTTCCCTCTGGCCCCAGCGTTACCAACAGCATCGGATGCACGACAAGATCGTGCTTGTCGATGATCGCTACCTGTTGATATCAGGACGTAATATTGCCATGCGTTTTTTAAGTGATCAGTATGAAGGGGGGCCGCCGCTTGCTCGAGACCTCGATCTTCTCTGTGTGATTCCAGAGGGACCCTCCCTTTCGCGTCGAAGCATTGAAGAAGCAAAAGCCCATTTTGAGGGCCTAATCTCTGAGTCTGAGTCGATCCCCGGGCTTAAGCCTGAATTCGACTCGGATTGGCTGAGCGGAGCAATGCTAGATGTCCCTGAATCGATTTATCCGTTGGATGAACGGCTCGCGCCCTGTGATGCCTTTATATTCCTCAGCAATTCACCTGAGCTGGGGATGAAAGACGGCCTCCTATTTCAGGATATTTATGATTTTGCCGCACGACGCCAGGAGGAGCTTGAGATCTATTCCCCCTACTTGAATTTCTCGACTGAGATGATGCGTGCGAGCGAAGAACTGCGAGAGCGAATACCGAGTCTAAAATTTTATTGCAATTCTGTCGCCGTCTGTGACAACGTCGTCGCTGCGAGTGATTACTTAATTCGTAGCGAGGCGCTCGCTAATTTGGCCAGCGAGATCTATGAGAACCAATCCCCGCCATCACAGCATATGAAGGCTTTTTTACTGGGCGATGAGTTCTTTGGTATTGGTTCCTTTAACTTTGACATGCGCTCAAGCTTCATAAATAGCGAATCGCTGCTTCTCGTTCGAGGAAAGGCGGCGCAAGTGGAGCTCTCAGAGCACCTGGCCCGAGCTGCTTCCGCTTATGTGGCGCGCAGCGAGATTATCGATGCTGAGGACGCGGATAAAGCACTGATCTCGACCTGCGGCGTCGAAACAGACTTAGCCAAGATGAGCTGGCAAAAACGGCTCAGTCTTTACTGTCTATGGATTCTCCAACCGATCCGCTTTTTAATTTAATCGATTAAAAGGGGCTGCCTCAGATGAGACAGCCCCTTTGTACTTCTATTTATTCGTATCGCTCCAGGCTGATTGTCGTAGTTTCAACAATCGCCGTTTCGGAGATTTAAATGGGAGGAGCCTCTGGAATAAGTAGGCCAGACGAGACATCTTCGACTTTAAGAGGGCTTCGAGCTCATCGAAACTCGCTTCGAGGGCGTGAAGTTCGCTTTCATCCCGCATATGTGGAGAAAAGTAGCTCGCTTCAACGCTGGTATAGCTCGCGGCGATCGCGTCTCGAGCCTGGACTGAGAGTTGATCATTTAGGACTTGGAGGAAGTACTGGGCCTCATCTTCGATGCTCGTTGACTTCGAGGGACTCGGACTATGTGAGGCTGCGACGACCCGCTCCGCTTCTGTGGCTGGGATGAGGTAAAAGACCTGGCGGATTTCCTGCCAGAGATAGCGTAGGCGCAGGTCGACATCGGCTTCAAGTTCTGAGAGCGCTGCCGGCGTGTGAGCAATTCGCAACTGCCGTTTCGCATAGTAGAAGCGGAGGGCTGCTGCGAGGGCGATGAGGAAGAGGATGAGCAGGAAGATCAGCAGTGGTCGCAGGAGGGAGAACGAGGGCGGAGGTGGCGTTTTCGCTGGAGTTGTCTGAACGGGAGGGCTGGTGCTGGCTTGCGTCGTCGTCGTACTAGTCGTTGGCGGAGGTGTCGCTGAGGTGCTGGGCTCTGTATTAGACGAGGGTGTTGGCTCGTTATCGGACTCGGAACTAGGACTCGGGCTCGCTTCGACCTCGATCCAACCGAGTCCGTCGACATAGGCTTCCGTCCAGGCGTGGCCCTGTTTCTCACGGATAGCGATGAGCTCATCTCGATTCGCATGCTCAGGGATGCTGAAACCCTCAACATAGCGTGCGGGAATACCGACTTCACGGAGCATCATTGTCATCGCGGTGGCAAAATAGACGCAGTAGCCGTTCCCATCTTCGAGGAAGAAAGAGACCAGTTCCCGCCCATCTGGAACCTGCGGAGGGTTCAACGTGTAATGGAATTTCGAGCTGCTGAGGTAGTTGCGGATCGCATTGATCTTATCGAGGGGGTGCTCGAGGTCCGCGGTGATTTCTAGGGCAGTTTGCTGGATTCGGCCATTTGCTGAGTAGACCTCGAGATTCGGTAATTCTAAGAAGTGTTTGTAGGCATCTTCCCGATTTGGACTATTGTCAACAACACCAGCGAGATCAGACTTGAGCGCATTGAGACGTTCCGCATCACGCGGATCGACATCGTCGCTACCAGCGGAGCGTCGATGACTGAAGGGAGAGGGGAGGCGACGACTTTCAACTCGGTAAGGGATGCCGACGCTAAACGGTTCATCGACGTAGAGGTTGGCGCTGCGGTTGTAGTAGATCAGTCGATCGCCCTCGCGGGGCAGATTAAAACTACGGACGATGCCATCGGCAAATAGACTCTGCAGTTGCTCGCGCAGGGGACGGAGCTGATAAGAGATCAGCTCGCTCTTAAAGAGGGTATCTGGTTTTTGAATTTCGAGTGGGCTCAGTTTGGGGAAGACCCGATCACTTTCCTTTTTTGCATCGTGAAAGGGGGAGCCGAAGCGGAAATAAGCACTCTGTAGGCGCATGTCCCAACGCCGGCCATCAAAACTATCGTAGCGCGTTGCTGCCAGCAGTCCCGATTTTAAACCCTTTAACTCCAAAATCTCTTCGTCACTAGGATTGACCTGGTTGGGAATTTCTTTTGTTAACTGGGCTGGATAGCCGCAACTATTGAGATTGAAATTGCTCAACTTTAGGTTGATATCAAAGGAGGCAGGCAGTGCATTACTCAGGTCGTCGACGATTCCGCGGAGAAATGGTGAAAAGAGGGTCTTGTGCGCGGTAAGTGGAAGCAGGATGAGGGCGAAAATCAAAGCGGTGATAACGGGTAGGGAGATCTGCAATAAATTCAGCCAGGCTTTTTTGTGAGAGAAGGCGATTTGACCTCGTCGATTGCCTCGGTCGTAGAAGAAACGACTGTCCCAGAGGGCAGAGAGGAGGATGATGATAAAGGCGAGGCTCACCCAGACAAGCGAGACTGCTTTCGAACTTTTGAAAATCAGCAGTATGAGGACGAGGAGGGCGATGGCCGCTGGGATCGGCAGGCGGAATCGCGCAATGCAAAGATAGGCGAGAAGGACGATGAAAGCGAAGATAAGAAAGTATAGGACACTGCGTCCCGTGCTTGCTTCTAGGGTCTTAGAACCAACTTCGCTGCTGCGCAACTTGGCCATATCAAAGGCCAGTTGGTCCAATTTTTCGAAGGCTAGGACGATACGATCGCGCAAGTGAGCGGGGTTAAACAATAGGACGAGGGCCGAGAGCGTGAGTAGGCCAGCACCGACCAGGTAGCTACGGCGTTTCCAAGCGACTAATCGGAGGAAGAGGATGGCGAGGAGAGAGGAGATGGCGTCGAGGAAGGGCCGAGTTGGAAGGAAGAACATCGGCAGTACAATTTGGCTCAGGAAAAAGCAAAATAAGACCGCCATCGAGATTCTCAAGCATGCGACGAGGGTCCTGTGGAGGAGACTCTCGTGCTCGAGGTCATCGATTGGCGTTGGGGAGTAGAGCGGAAAACTCATGCGCGTCCCCCCTTTCGTTTTTTGTTCGGTGATTTAGAACTGCGTTTGCCACTGTTACGCTTTGAAATTTTCCGTTTCGATCTTGGCGAGAAAGGTAGATCTTCATCACTTTGTATGCGGCTATCGAGGGAGTCGAGTGATACGTGGAAGACGATGACCTTCATCTCTTCGAGGCGACGGAAGTACTGTTCGCGCTCTTCGACGGACATCTGCTCCTCACTGGTCTTATTGACCTCTACTTCGAGACTAAGTTTCTCGTCTTGGATGCGCTCTTTTGCCGCACGTGATTCGAGAGCGCCAGCATGGCTTTCGAGGTAACAGAAGACGATTCGAGTTCCACGCTGTCGTGCAAGATTCAGCATCGTCTCGGCAAGTAGGGGGGTGAATGAGGGACTGATAACGATGATTCCTCGGTAGTTTTCACTACGGAAGGCACTGTTTAACATCTTCGAAAGACTGGGCAAGACCTCTCGTTCAGTATCGCTTTCGAGGCGGTTACGACGTAGGCGGCTGAGGCCGCTGATGCGCTTTTGGCGTTCGAGTTCTTCGGCAAGCCGTCGCTCCTGGCTTGGCTTTAGCTTCTGAAGGGTGAGGAATTCGAGGAAATAATCGAGGCCCTGCGATTGGCCTGGACCTTCGATGCTCTTATCGCCAAAGTGGAGGACGATGGGACCATCGCCGCGGTTGAGTTCATAGATGATTGAGGCGCAGGTCTCACTCAGTTCGTCGTAATAGGCAGGTAAATTCTTAATTTCGAGGGGCGCATAGGGGTCGAGGATGAAGAGGATGCCACCACGGCGAGGGTCTTCGTATTCTCGAACATAGAAGTCTTGGAGTTTGGCACTGATGTTGAAGTGGATGTCTTTCATGCGATCGCCAGGGCGCCATGAGCGAATATTGGCGATGGAGTTGATTTCGCTGGAGATGGAGTTATTCATTCGAGCGAGGTCAGACGGCTGTGGTTCAGGGAGTTTATGGAGGAAACGGGCATTGTAATAGCGTTGGTTAGGGCGTACAAAGACCTGGGAGAAGCTGAGATTTCTTACATTTTTAGAGGCGTGAAGCGGAAGGGAGAAAAAACCTAGGAGGTCATGGGCATAGACTCGAGTGGCGTCAATGCGATAGTTGCCGACGTGGATGGGGGTATAGCGGAAGTGCCAGTCATATCTCGAATAAGCCGCGAGGTAGACCGAGACGCGTCGCGTTGCCCGCATGCGAAGGAGCTTCGGAAAGAGGAAGAAGCGTCGGAAGGGAACTCTTAGCGCCGTGCTGACGTTTTTTTCGAGAGTCTTCGCATAGTCACTGTTGCTGAGCTGGAGAAGTTCGCTGCGCCCGAGTTCGCCGGGGAGACGTTCGAAGTCGATGCGTCCGCCCTGGTTTCTCAGTTGTTCTGGGGTCTGCATCTCGCCGCGTGCTTTTCCCGTAATGATGAAGCCCTGAGATTCGTCCGGTTCATCAATGTAGATATCGATGCGTGGAAAAAAGAAGAAGGAGAGGTTGAGAATTGAAACGACGGCTCGATTTTCTTCCATGCGCAATGGGTGCTCATCTTCGACACGGATCAGCCAGCGGACAAAATAACGTGCAACGAAGAGGTGCAAAAATGAAGAAATCGGCAAAAAGAGGAGGAAGAGAAAGATGAAGCGGAGGAAGTTCTGATCGAGGTACGAGAAGATGCTGTAGCCGACTACGCAGAGCAACAGGTAGTAAATAAATCGTCGATTCATGATCGGATCCTAACGCTTAGGCTTCGGCGGGGGGAACGGGGATCGAGGCGATCAGGCGGCGGATGACGCTCTCTGCGGAGCGTTCGGCGAGCTGGGCTGATTCGCTGAGGACAATACGGTGAGAGAGGACGTAGGGGGCGATGGCCTGGATGTCCTGAGGGAGGATGTAGTCTCGTCCATTGATTAAAGCGCGTGATTTCGCTCCCTGGAGGAGGTAGAGGAGGCCTCGGGGAGAGATGCCGAGTTTGATATCGGGATCTTGGCGGCTCTCCTGTGCGATCTGAGCCATATAGAGATGGAGACTGTCGGCGCAGTACACCTGTCGTGCTTTTTCCTGAAGGGCTCGCAATTCATCTTCGTTTAGGACTGACTGGATCTTCGTGAGGGGAGAGCCTTCGCCGTGGAGTTTGAGGATGCGGATTTCTTCTTCAATATTTGGGTAACCCAGCGAAAACTTCATCATAAAGCGGTCGAGCTGAGCCTCTGGGAGGGGGTAGGTTCCTAGCTGTTCGACGCTGTTCTGAGTGGCGAGGACAATAAAGGGAGAGGGCAGGGGATAGCTCTGGCTATCGACGGTGACCTGTTGATCCTGCATCGCTTCGAGGAGGGCCGACTGTGTCTTCGGTGAACTGCGGTTGATTTCGTCAGCGAGGAGGACGTGGCACATGACAGCTCCTGGGTGAAACTCAAACTCTCCGGAGCGTGGGTTATAGACATTAAAGCCTGTAATATCACTTGGCATGACGTCAGGAGTAAACTGGATGCGAGCGAAGCTTAGAGATAGGGACTTCGCTAAGGTCGAAGCGAGGGTGGTCTTACCAGTTCCAGGAACGTCCTCCATGAGGACGTGGCCACTCGAGAGGAGGGCAATGAGGATAAGTTCGCAGGCAAGATCCTGGCCGACGACGACCTGGTGGATATTCTTCAGAACCTGAGCCAGCTTGATCAGATCCTCTTTCATCGGGCCGCTGGGGGAGGCGCCTGTCGATGAACTCATCGTACGGCCG
The DNA here is from genome assembly GCA_030537565.1 of Eubacteriales bacterium. Taxonomy (GTDB): domain Bacteria; phylum Bacillota; class Clostridia; order Saccharofermentanales; family Fastidiosipilaceae; genus JAUNVS01. Next base: position 37,541 of record JAUNVS010000004.1, read on the forward strand.
CCGTTCGAAACACGAATACGTTCTACCATCTTATGTTCTCCATTTTCCCACAAAGTTCTAAAGTTCTTGGATTGTGGGCATTAAAACTACAATATTTTATCACAGGCGTATCTTTGGCCGTGTATACTCAAGTGAAAGCTTTTGTGAATTATGACATGGGAGGTTGCCGTGAAGTTTATTCACTGTGCAGATCTTCATCTCGGAAGTCAGGCTCAGAGCTCTCTCTTGAAGCCTGATCGGATTCGCCGAGATCTGATGCTGACATTTAAAAAGATTCTCGACCTCGGTCGCCGTGAGGAGATCGACTTGCTTCTAATCTGTGGTGACTTCATCGAAAGTCACCAGATCGATCGCCGTGGTTTGCGAGAGATCCGAGAAGCACTCGAGGTAGCTCGCGATTTCGAGGTAATCGTCGTCTGTGGAAACCACGATCCTTTCGGGGCGGCGAGTATCTACCAGGATTATTTCGATTCTGTGGAGGGCTTACATATCATTCCGGGTGGCGCGGTTCAGCGACTTGACTTTCCGAACCTCGATTGTAGTATTCTCGCTTACTCCTTTGCGAACCCCTACCTCGATGAATCCGTCGTGCCGCAGGCGCGTGATTTTGAGGATTTATTGCCGATTAAGATTGGCATGGTGCATGGTGAGATCGACGATCGCCAACAGGGTCGCTACAATCCGATACCCCAGTCTTTAATCGCTTCGTCTGGGCTCGACTATTTGGCCCTCGGTCACATCCACTTGTCGAATGCTTACGATGGCCCACCTCAAGTTGGAACCACATACTATGCCTGGCCAGGGATTCCGCAGGGGCGCCATTTTAAGGAATCTGGAGAAAAGGGGGTTCTCCTCGGAGAGATCCGCCCTGATTCTCGCCTCGAACTCGACTTCGTCCCGATGGCGAATTGTCGTTTCTTTGATGATCGCTTTAATGTTGAACTATATAAAAAAAAGAGCGAACTCGTCGAAGCGATCTTTGAGAAGTATAGGGATCAGGATCCAGAGCAGATAGTTCTGCGTTTGCGCCTCTTTGGCTGGATGGATGAAGCAGAGAATTTCGAAGTTCTCAGTCTCCAAGAATCCCTCGCAAGTCGCTTTGCTGCCCTCGAATTGATCGATGAGCGCCGTCTGCGTTGGGATCTCGAGAAGATGCGTAGCGAGGTCAACTTGAGAGGTATCTTCGTCAACTTGTTGCTCGAAGCGATTGAGGCAAGCAGTGATGAGCTGCTTCGTAAGCGATATGAGGCGGCATTGGATTATGGCTTACGGGCAATCTCAGAAGAGGAGCGGCTAGTCGATGATTATTCATAAGATAAGTATCCGTCGATTTGCTGGACTCGAGGATTTTGAATTAAAACTCGATTCATCAGCCCACATCATCCGTGCCGATAATGAAGCAGGTAAGAGTAGCCTCCTCGCTTTTATTCATGCGGCCCTATATGGACTGCCCAATCGTGGGAATAAAGGCGATTTGCACCAGTCGCCGCGCCAACGCTATTGTCCATGGAACTCGACGGACTTCTTCGGCGGTAGTCTTGAGTTCAGCCACTTTGGTCGTCGCTACTTCATCGAGGTCGAATTTGGTAAGCGAAAGAGCGATGATCGGATTAAATTCCTCCAGAGTGCAGCTCATTTTACCGACACGGAGGCCCTGCCCTCGGATTGGATGCAGATGGACTCCTATTACGAAAGTATAGAGCTCGGGGAACTCTGTGTTGGCGAGTACCTCTTCGCCATGGATGAGCAGACTTTTGAAAATACGGTCTTCATCGCCCAGATGTCTGTCCCATTGAATCAAGATCCGAAACACATGAAGTCGCTCTCAGATCGACTGGCTAACTTATCGAGCAGCGGTGATAGCGCGATGAGCTATCAGAGTGCCGAGCGGATTCTGTCTGAGAATCTCCGCAAGCTGCAGTCTAAGCAGCGTCAGAATAGTATTTTACGCCAGCTCGAAGAGAAACGAGCGAATTTAGAGAAGCGCCTAGACGTGGCGCGATCTCTGCGCGCATCTGAGGATGCAGAACTGCGTAGCCTCGCAGAGCTCGATCGGCAGATTGAAGCCACCGAACATCGCAGACGGACGAGTGAACGGAGCTTCTTTGAATTGAGTTTCATTACGAAGGCCCTGGTCTCCGAACAGGAAAAAGAAGAGATTCAAGCGCTCGAGAAGAATCTAGAAGATCAGCACCAGCAACTGGCCAAGCGCTATACATTTGCAGGCGAGGAGGTCCAGAGCTTCTTCGCACAGTACTTTGATGAAGAAAAGACCCTGGCAAATCAGTTTTCTCAGATTCGATATCGTTGTAAGACGCTCAGCGAGCTATTTGAGAAGTATTGTGCGCATATTGAACATAGCCCAAGCCCGCTGCCCCTAGAGGTGGAGGATTTTGATTTCCTGCAAGCGAAGGATCGGATCTCGATGGAGCGGCAGACGGAAATTAGTGAGGCCTTAGAGCGAGCGGAATCCCTCCAAAAAGAGATTGATCAATTGCGGATGATCCAGCGCCAAGCCTGTGATGCGCTGACCCAGGAACTGGATGCTGAGCGCGAGCGGGATGCGCTCACAAAACAGGACTATCGTAAACGCCGTGAACTCGCCCACCAAGCCCTGCAGCAGACGCGCTCGGAGATTTTTGATCTGGAGAAGCGCCTTGCACGCGCGCGAGAGAATTATGAAGAGCTGTGTCGAAATCGCAGTGAGCAAGAGCAGTTAATTCAGAGTAAACGTGAGCGGATTAAAGAGCTTCGCATCCAATTAAATGAACAGGGGCGAGGGGCGGTCTGGAATGCGGAAGCCCTAGAGCGCTCGAAGCAAACGGAAAAAGAGCGCCAACAGCGTCAGGCTCAGCTGCAAGCGAAGATTGAGCGCTGTGAGAACGATTTGGGGGAGAACGAGGCATCGCTTGTCGCGTTGAAACAGCAACGCCAGGACTCCCTAGCTGCGATTACTCAACTCGAGAAGAAGACCATCCGCCTCAACTTGGCCGCGATTCCAACACTCTGGTCGCAGATTGCGATTGCCCTGTTGGCACTTCTGGCTGCTGGGTTATCGGCTTTGCTTTTGTATCAAGTCCCACAGTTTGAGGCGCTGATCTCGATCGATGCTAAAACACGTGAGCTCGCAATCAGTTTGTTATTTATTGCCGCTTTGGCGATGACTGCGATTTTTGCCTATCGCCAACGAAAGCGGATTCGCCTTAGTCAGATTTTAGCTCGGGTGGAGTCGAGCCATTCGCAGTTGGAGCGGATGAGGACTGAGCTCGGGGATCAAGAAGCCGCGCTCGATTCCCTGCGCGAAAAAGTCGACGAGCTGAGGCATCAGAGGGCGACTTTGGGAATTGAAGAACGTAGTTTTGCGGAAGAAGAGCGTCAGAGAAAATCGGAAGTCGAACGCAATCAGTCGGAACTCGATGCGCTGGCGATTCAACTTAGTGCGGTGAGTTTTACGATCGATTCGGAACGCGAAAAATATCGCAGCTGTGAACGTTTGTACCAAGATCTAAAACATGAGGCGAGTGCAAAACAGGGCCTCGTCGCCCAGCGACAGGCGGACTATGACCGGATTGTAAAAGAGGAGCTTGAGAGTGAGCATGCTGCGGAGGCCAAACGCGAAGAACTGATGACTGCCCTCGAGGAGGCTAAGCGGGGCTTGGAGCGTAGTGAGCAGTCCGAAGAGCTGCGACGCTTGCGTCAAGAGCTCCAAGAAACGCGGACGCATATCGATGTCCTGCGAGATGATCAGCAGCGACAAAATCGGGACTTCAAGACTCTTTTAGAGCGTCTTGGGCTGGCCGATGAGGATGCGCTCAAGTCGCGTTTGAAACGAGAGCAAGCGGCTTTTGAACACTTGGCGGATCTCCGTGAGCGTCTTCGCCAGAGTGGTGAGAATTTGAGCTCAGAGCTGATCGGATTCGACCAGGATTATGCTGAGTTTTTGGGGCGTTATCCTATGTACCACGTCGGTATGGAAGCGTTTTCTGAGCGCGATTGGAATTTTGATTTTTCTTCCATGGAGGAGGGACTTCCCCTTGATAGTTATCGTAGCGGCCAAAGCTTAAAGGCGGATCGAGAGGTCGAAAGCGATGCGTATCGGGAGTTGATTTTCCGCTTTAATCAGGGCTGTAGCGAACGCTCGAAGGCGGTCGAACGCCTCGAAGCCAGAGCGCAGTTAGATCTGAAGGCCTATGAAAAAGGCCTCGAAGAAGAACGCTTGATCCGTGAGCGCATTCGCAGCTTAAAACAGCGCCAGGCAGAGGGGGTTGACCCAGAGCGTTATTATCGGGTAGGCGTCGAGCGAGGCTACTATCTTGAGGCAGATAACGGCGTTGATCAGTTCAGTGTTCGCCTCGTTGGCTTGTTGAGTCAACAAACGTCGCTCGAGGCGGCCGAAGCGAAACTGCAAAATCTTGAATCTGAGCTATTGCGACTTGGTGAAGAACTGAGGTTGCTTGGGGAACAGCGGGCTGGAAAATCTGCTGAGATTTCTGCTCGCTATCAAAATAGTGAACAAGAGGAGGACCTCAGCAACGCTCTGGAAGAGTTGTTGGCAGAAATTCAGAGACGGGAAGCTCAGGCGGAAGCCCTAGAACTCGCCCAGCACTTCCTAGATGATGCCAATGTCCGGATGAAGTCACGCTTTGAGCCGATTTTGCACCGGCGTAGTAAACGCTATCTTCAACCTTTGACAGGTGGGCGTTACCAGGACCTGCGCATTAAGAAAAATATGGAACTTGCGATTGTCGATGCCGATGGATACGACCACGATGCGAAGTATCTCAGTGGTGCTGCCTATGAACAGCTTCATCTTTCGCTGCGTCTCGCACTGGCTGAAACCCTCGCCGAGGGTGAAGCGCTACCGCTGCTTCTCGATGATATTACGGTGCAATTTGATGAGCGGCGATTAGCCTATTGCCTCGACACCTTATCGAAACTGGATCCTAGCACCTTCTCGCAAATTCTTCTCTTCACTTGTCAGGATCGGGTGGGCGAAAAGGTCGAAGCAGACGGACTGCCCTTTGCGTTATCGAGAATCGATGCCGATCGTCAGCTTGAACAAGACTTAGAGTCTGGACTCTAAGTTGAGCCTTGCCATGTTCACGAAGCGTTTAAAATTTTTGCTGTGAAGTTCAGTAAAATCTTAAAGACTTAAATTTTGAGATCCGTATTAAGCGATCGGCTGCAGTACTTGTGGATCGAAAAGGAGTTTTGATTATGCTAAATAAATACAAACGCAACCTCTGTTCTGGAATTTTGAGCTTGACTCTCGTGGCTTTTTCTCCACTCGCAGTAGCCCAGGCTAGCTCGATTTTGGCTGAGTCACCCGCTGCGGCTCAGGAAGAACTCTTCGATAAACACCACGATCGCACAGAGCATGGGAGCAGCGATGTCGAAGTTGATGAGTCGATTTTCGAAGTCAGTGAGACAGCAACGCCCTACGTATCAATTCTTATGGATTCTGGTCATCGAATCGTTGTTGAGTTGGATGATCGCTTTGCGAAGAAGACGGTTGAGAATTTCCAAAAGCTCGTTGCCGATCACTTTTATGATGGTTTGATCTTCCACCGCGTTATTGATGGATTCATGATCCAAGGGGGCGATCCCGACGGTACTGGTCGGGGAGGTGCCAGCGAAAAAATAGAGGGTGAGTTTGAACTCAATGGGGTAGAAAATCCACTTTCCCATCGTCGTGGTGTGATCTCGATGGCGCGTAGTATGGATCCGAACTCAGCGAGTTCTCAGTTCTTTATTTGCAACGCAGACACCCCGCAGTTAGATGGCCAGTACGCTAGTTTTGGTTGGGTCATCTATGGTATGGGGGAGGTTGATCGGATTGCCAAACTCGAGAAGGATGATATGGATCGCCCAACCACTCCACCAGTGATCAAAGAAATTCGCTTTTTAAGCAAGTCATCGGCAGAGGCTCTGTTGGAGAAGCTTGCCGAGGCGAAATAACGCGATCAGAATTTAGAATAAGAGCTGAATTAGAATCCCCTTCGGCCTTCGCCCGGGGGCTTCTTTTTTTTCTCCAGTTTTAGATTCAGGGCCTAGCGCTCTGTGATAAAGTAAGTTTACGTGCCTCACGGCCTAGAGAATTTAGAAGATACATGTTATTAGAGGAAGTCTTATGGCAGAAACTCGAATCGTTGACCTACACAGCCCATATTCTGGGCAGATCTTTGAACGCGAACTTCCCGTCTCGATCGTTGCTCATCTTGATGGGGAACTTGTTGAGAAGTTACGAAGCGGAGAACTCTACACTTTCCAATGTCCGACGCATCAACGGCCCTTCCATGCGGTTTGGTCGATGACCTATATCGATCGCGACAACGCCCTGATTGCTGTTGTTGAGCCGTCGGTGAATCCGAGGGACCTACCTCGGATCGAAGTAGAGGGGATGCGTAGTCGCCTCATGCGTCGCCCTGAGGGCTTGCGGGAGTTGTTGCTTTGTCTCGACTACAGCTTCGATGATCTTGCACTTCAGATCTATAAGGCGATGTTCATTCGCGCTCTTAAATTTCAATATGATGAAGCGAAGCGTAAACGTGAGGACTTACGTGCATACGTAAGCCCTGACAAGATTAAAGATGCTTACATCTATACGAAGACGCTCGGGGAGGAGCAGGTACAGCTTGTGCTGGGACTCTTCCTGAATGATGGTGAGAGTGTTGAGCTCGATATGGATAATACGGACTTTAATCAAGCGATGCATGTGCTACAGGATATGGATTTGTCTAACTATGCGCATGACGATTCATTTCCACTATATGACTGGAAATTCGGGCAGAGTTGTCTTGATGACCTCCATGCCCATGGGAAACTCTAAGCATATTGGGGGATTGTTTTGGAGGAGATTTCCCAGAAACAAGTGCTGCTAAGAAAATCTATTATCGGAGGCTTCACAAGTTCGTGAAGTCTTTTTCATTTTGCTTTGTAAGATATGTCAGCGACAATCGGAAGTGAGTTCCATATAATTAAAGTAATTTGTAAGACTTACAAATTCGAAGTCGCCTTAGCGTGTCGACTTTCGAATTTTCTCATAAATCGCTAAAGAAGGAGGTGAGGGGATGTCCGATATAAAAGTTTTAGAGGATGGTCGCTATCCAGGAGAACCCGATGTTGAAACCTTACGAGCACATCTAAAACGGGTTTCATTAAAATTAACGCCACAGAGAATCGTCGTCATGCACGCCGTGTATGCTGCGGGTAAACATCCCAGCGCTGATCGGATTTACGCGATGGCAAAAGTGGATGGCCATGCGGGCCTCTCGCTCACAACCGTTTATAATTGTTTGAAGAATTTTGAAAAGGCGGGTTTGCTTCGATCCTTTCACCGTGCAGATGGTTCGCTATGCTATGATGTTGCCGATCACCCCCACGGTCACTTTCACTGTAAGGTCTGTGGTAAGGTCTACGACTTCCCATTTGAACACACGGTCTATGAGCCACTTGAGCTTGCGACGGAGGGTTATGCGGTAGACTTTTTTGAGATCGCTGCAGAGGGGACCTGTCCACACTGTCTATCGCGTTCCGAATGCCGTGAGGCGTAGTTCCAGTTGGAACATTAAACGAGGAGAGTACTATGTTCAGAAAATTTCTTGAGAACTTCCGCAAACCGAGTAGTTCTGTGATCGGACGAATTCTCCTTCGAGGGATGAATAAGGGACACGAGAAGCTGTCACGATGGGCACGTTCGTATATCCAAATTTCAAACGATGATTTTGTCCTCGACCTGGGCTGTGGTGGCGGCCGAAACATCCAGGTCTTTCTTGAAGACGCAGCACATGTGTGTGGACTTGACCATTCGCCTGCCAGTGTTGAGGTTTCGAAAAAACTTAATCAAGTTGCGATTTCTGAGGGGCGTTGCGAGATTGTCGAGGGCGATGTTTCCAAACTGCCCTACGAAGCGGAGCACTTCGATCTCGTTACGGCCTTTGAGACGATTTACTTTTGGCCAGATCTGAAAACTGCTTTTGCCGAGGTCTCGCGGGTGCTCAAACCCGGTGGCCAGTTCCTGATTTGTTGCGAGGCCATCGATGCGAACGATCCTCGCTTGAAGAAGGTGTCGGAGACGCTTGACTTCCCAGTCTACGGACCCGAAGAATTAACGGCAATTTTGGAACCGCTGGGTTTCCATTGTGAATTGCATTTGAATGATTCTCGGGCGATGACGCTGATTGCACATAAGGCTGCGAAACAGTAATTAGAGTTCAAGTCCCTGCTTGCTTGTAAGAGCTGTCGTGGGGTGCTATACTCCCAGTAGATGGGCGCTTCGGCGCTTTTCATTTTATTTAGGAGCTTTTGTAAATGGCAAAAGAGAAGAGCGGAATCGCCGGACGCGCCGAGCGTCTATGCAGTGAGGTCATCGAGTCCCTGGGCTATGAGCTCGTTGATGTGAGCTATAAAAAAGAGGGTCGAGATTTTCACCTGACATTCTATGTCGATCGCCGCGGAGGGATTGGCCTTGATGATTGTGAGAAAATCAGCCTCGCAATCGACCCGATATTAGATCGTGAACTCGAGGTGCCACAGTCCTACCTGATGTCGGTTTCGTCGCCAGGGCTTGACCGCCCGTATAAGACGGAACGTGATTTCTTGCGCCACATCGGTGATTTGGTTGAGGTTTCTCTCTACCAAGCGTATGAGGGACAGCAGAAGTTAGAGGCTTATCTACGTTCCTATGAAGCGGGTGATCTTGAACTAGAGTTTGAAGATGGCCGCCACCTGAGCTTGGCGAAGGGGCGGTACGCTCAGGTTAAACCTGCCATCCGTTTTTAATTCGAAGTACGCGGGGCGTTTTGCGCTTTTCGCTTGAGGTCTTTGAAACGGAATCCTAGATACATCGAATAGAGATTGCAGAACAGAATAGTCGAGGAGGACCATTGATGAATATTGAATTCCTGAGTGCACTGCGTGCGCTCGAGAAAGAGCGCGGCATAAGCGCGGATCAGCTCTTTGAAGCAATTGAAGAAGCGCTGGTCAGTGCCTATCGTCGTGAATTTGATATCAAGAGTGCGGATAATATTCGCGCTGAGATTGATCGCGACACGGGTGAGATGGGCGTCTTTCTTTTGAAAGAAGTGGTCGAAGAGGTCGAGGATCCCAATCTCGAGATTTCCCTCCTCGAGGCCAAGCGCATGGATGAGAGTTTCGAACTGGGTGACCTCCTCGAGCTCGGCGTCTCTCCTCAGGATTTTGGACGACTTGCCGCACAGACGGCGAAGAGCGTTATCAACCAGAAATTGGTTGGGGCTGAGCGCGAGCGAATTCAGCAGGAATTTTCTCGTCGTGTTGGCGAAATTGCGACGGGGGTTGTTCAGCGAAAAGATAAGCGCGATGTCTACGTCGATATCGGGCGCGCTGAGGCAATCCTCAGTCGTAGTGAGCAAGTTCGCAGCGACAACTATGACTTTAACCAGCGGATGAAGTTCTACATTATGAAGGTCGACGACCGACATGGTCGCCCGCAGGTGCTCCTCTCGCGGAGTCACCCAGCCTTGGTTCAGAAGTTATTCGAACAAGAAGTCCCCGAGATCCAGGATGGCACGGTTGAAGTCGTTCATATTTCTCGAGAGGCTGGCTCTCGCACGAAGATTTCGGTCATCTCCCGGGATCCTAACGTCGATGCCCTCGGGGCCTGCGTCGGTCAGCGCGGCATGCGAGTAAAGGCCATTATGGATGAGCTTCATGGCGAGAAGATTGACATCATTAACTGGGATCCGGATCCTGTTGTCTACATCATGAATTCGCTTTCACCAGCGAAGGTGGTTGCCGTCGAACTTTCAGAGGATGAGAATGAGCAGTCTGCGACAGTGATCGTCCCAGATCACCAGCTCTCCCTCGCCATCGGTCGTGAGGGCCAAAATGCACGTCTGGCGGCCCGTTTGACTGGGTATAAGATCGATATCATCAGCCAGAGTGCTGCACGCGAAGAGATCGAGCAGAATTTGCTCGAGCGCTTCGATGAGGCAGCCCAGCACATTGCGGGTGAGATGTTTGCTGAAGCTGAGCTGGGCGAGGAGGCACACGAAGGGGAGGATAGTCCGCTTTCAGAAGCCTCACTTCTGGCACGAGATGGTCATATGGCCAGCTTGAACAGTAAACAGAGCGCTGAGGACTTCGCAGCCGCCTTTGAGCGTGCTGCCGAGGCACTCGCGGCCCAGGACTCTGAGAGTTCAGAGGCAGACGCTTAGGGTAGGAGCAGCATTAGGATGGCGAAACGGGACGTTTTACGCATGTGCGTCGCTTGTCGATCGATGCGTGACAAACGCGATCTTCTTCGAATCGTTCGCGATTCGAAAACGGGAGAAGTCGATTTCGACGTAAGCGGGCGGCGAGCGGGACGAGGGGCCTATGTCTGTTGCCAAATGGACTGCCTCGAGCAGGCGAAGCGTCGCCGTGTGGCAGAGAACCTCGGCGGAACACCGTCAGAGGGACTCTACGAGCGCCTCGAGCTTGCGATTGAAGAGCGTCTCGCCGCTGAGCGCCTCGCTGAACGACGTGCCAATCCGCGCATACACCGGATTTCGCTTGCGTCGATAAAAGGGGGGGCAGAAGCAAATGATGAGCAAACGCTTCGACGAAAAGAGGACTAAATCGAAGAAGGCAACGGGTCTGCCACTTAATTACTTGCACTATCGGAAGTCCGAGTCGGAGATTCGAGTTCTTGAGTTCGAGAACGAGGCAGCGGAAAATGCAGTCCTGAATTTTCTCGGCTTATGCAAGCGATCTGGCAATCTCTTACAGGGAGAGCAGGTCCTGAAATCGAAATTTGCACATCGGCCTGCGTTTATCCTTTTGATTGCAAAAGACGCCTCTGAACATGCTCGATCTGTCTTTGATGATCGAGCCAGTAGAAATGGGACGCCCGCGTTTTATTTCGCTGATCGAAGTCGCTTAGGCGCAGCCCTCGGACGCCGAGAAGCCGTGTTTGTGGCAGTATTCGATGCAGATATGGCGGCGGGACTTTGGAAGAAACTAGAAGAGAGCCAAACGCTCAGGCCATGGCTATGCGCCTCAAATACAAACGATGTGACCGCTAAATGAATAATTTGCCTGTAGAAGACTGAACATTTTGCTTTGGTTTTTGTATAATCAACTATATATGCGTTGCAAATGGGTTAATGGAGGAATGTTTTAACACATTATGGGAAAAAAAGATGACTCGAATTTAAGAGCTGGTTTCGTCCGCGATGTCGATCCCATCAAGCTTGCGGAGCAGGAGCGCTTGCAGCGTGAGGAACAGCTGCGCCGTGAAGCTGAGGCGATCGCACGTAAAGAAGAGGAAGCAGCTCTGGAGGCAGAGGCTCAGAAACGTGCCGAGGCCGCCGAGGGCAGCGATGCCGCTTCGGAGGATGATGATAAGTCGGGCACGACCATTACCCAGATGGGCGTTTCAGGGAAGCTAATTAAGAGCGTGGTTAAGAAGATCCGCGTTGTGAAGAAGAAGCGACCTGAGGAGGTCGAAGAAACTCCACCTAGCCCTGAGGCCGAGACGGATGATGTTCTCGAGCTCAAGCAGAGCGAATTGGAGCTTGAGTCGATCAATGCGTCGAGTGATCCAGCCCCGCAAGAGCCGATTGTGTTTGAGAGCGAGCGCGTGGAGCTTGAAGTGAGTGATCCAGTCAGCGAGCCAGAGCTGAGTTCGAAGGCGGAGGAGATTAAAGTCTCCGAGCCTGCGACTCTAGCGAGCGAGGAACTGGCTGCTTCCGAGCCGGTGCTAGCGGTCGAAGCAGAGCCTCAAGCCGAGTCTGCTGAAGTAAGCCCTAAGAAACGCAGTAAGCGAATCAAGCTGGATGAGGGTACTGAGCAGCGATTGCTCGAACACCTCCATGCGGGGACGGTGCCTCAGAAGTTGAAGTCTGGGCGCGATGTCCGAGCTGAACAGGAGCTTGAGGCTTTACGGAAGATCGAGGAAGAGAAGCGTAAGCTTCTCGAGCAGCGTGAACGTGAGCAGCGTGAGCTTGAGGAAGCACTGGCTGAACAGGAGCGTCTCGCCAAGAAACATGCTGAGGAACGTAAGATCCGCCTTCGTGCGGAGGAAGAAGCGCTTCGTCGTGAAAAAGAAGAGCAGGCTAAGCGTCTTGCTTCTGCAATCAGCGGCCCGCGTAAGGTCGGCAACATCAACGATATGATGAAGTCCACGGCCGAGGGCGCTGTCAAGCCAGCGAAGTCGAAGTCACGTAGCACTGCCGCTTCACGAGCTGCGATTGAGGCGACGAAGATTCTTGAGAACCGTCACCGCGCTAAACACGAATCCAGCGACGAGCTGAAGTCCGATGTGGCATCGGCGACTACGCCACCGCCTCAGACTCAGGTCGATGAGATGGCTGAGCGTCTCGGTATTAATATGCCTCGCAAACTTGGGAAGATGAGCGACACGAAGGGAAGCTCTTCGCTCGCAGCGACTGCGGCTCGCTTTACTCAGCGTCAGCAGCGCAGTTCTTCACAGGGATCAGGTGGCCGAAACCAGCGCTATCAGAATCCTGCCTTCGATAAGGATGAGGACGATAAGAAGCCGCGTTCATCACCGCGCAATCCACGCAGGAAACCCGCAGCAGTTGATAATTTCTTACAGGATATCGGTGGTCGCGAAGCTGCGAGTCGGAATTTCCAGAATCGCAATCAGTTCGACCGTAATAAAGGCCGAGATAATGCGGGGAGCCGTAATAACCGCGGTCGTAATTTCCGAGATAATCGAAATAATAACTTCCTAAAACGAGGCTACGACGACGACGGTTTCCAGCGCCGTGGACGTCGCAAGCCGAGTAAGTCGAATGAAGAGGCGACGAGTCTGCAAAAAGCAGCCCAGGTTTCGCATGTCTTCCTACCGAGCCACTTGACGGTAAAAGAGTTTGCCGAAGCGATTAAGAAGAGCTCTGCTGAGGTCATCATGAAACTGATGGGCCTGGGGATGATGGCGACGGTAAACAATGATATTGATTACGATACCGCCGCGCTCCTTGCTGGTGAATTCTCCATTGAGGCTGAGCCACTGATCGAAGTCAGTACGGAAGAGAAGCTCTTTGACGATTCTGAAGACATCGAAGAGAACCTCGTCGAGCGTTCTCCAGTCGTCGTTGTCATGGGGCACGTTGACCACGGTAAAACAAGTCTACTTGACTACATTCGTAACGCACGTGTTACCGCTGGTGAGGCGGGTGGCATTACCCAGGCCATTGGTGCGTATCAGGTACAGCGTAATGGTCGCGACATTACTTTCCTCGATACACCAGGCCATGAAGCCTTTACAGCCATGCGTGCTCGAGGTGCCCAGGCTACGGATATCGCGATCCTCGTCGTCGCCGCCGACGATGGTGTCATGCCCCAGACGATTGAAGCGATTAACCATGCGAAGCAAGCGGGTACTGAGATTATCGTTGCGATTAATAAGATCGATAAGCCAGGGGCCAACGTTGAGCGTGTGCGCCAGGAACTTACCCAGTACGAACTCGTCCCTGAAGATTGGGGTGGTTCGACCGTCATGGTGCCGATTTCGGCGAAGACTGGTGAGGGCGTCGATGAACTTCTCGAGATGGTGCTCTTAACTGCAGATGTTATGGAGCTTAAAGCGGATCCAAATCGCCAAGCTAAAGGCTTCATCCTCGAAGCCCGACTCGATCCACACCGTGGTGCAGTCGCATCACTGCTGGTGCAGAGAGGTACGCTCCATAAGGGCGATACGATTCTGACCTCGTCGATCGTCGGTAATATCCGTGCCATGGTCAATGAACATGGTGAGGATGTCGATTCCGCTGGTCCATCGGTCCCTGTGGAGATCTTAGGTCTTCCAGCCGTTCCGCTTGCGGGCGAAGTCTTCTACCAAGTTTCAGACGAGCGCATGGCTCGCCAGTATGCAGAGGAACTATCTGTGAAGCAGCGTGAGGATAGCCTCCATGCAGCAGGTGGTATGTCACTTGACTCCCTCTATGAGAAGATGAGCCAGGGCGAAGTGAAGGATCTAAACCTGATTGTAAAGGCGGATGTCGTCGGTTCGGTTGAAGCGATGAAGCAGTCGCTTGAGAAACTTTCGAATGACGAGGTTAAGGTCCATGTGATTCATGGGGCTGCAGGCGGAATTAACGAGTCTGATATTCGTCTCGCAGAGGTTACGGATGCCATCATCATTGGCTTTAATGTTCGCACGACCGGGAATGTTGGGCAGCTGGCAAAAGATGCTGGTGTCGATATCCGACTCTACCGTGTTATCTACAACGCGATCGAGGAAGTCGAAGCCGCTATGAAGGGCATGCTCGCCCCTGAGTTTAAAGAAGAGGTCATGGGTCACATCGAGATCCGCGAAACCTTCCACGTCTCATCGGTCGGAACCATCGGTGGTGGTTACGTCCTCGATGGTAAGATCGAACGTAATTCAGATGTCAGATTGGTCCGCGATGGCGTTGTCATCACAGAGGGTAAACTGGCTTCACTACGTCGATTTAAAGACGATGTCAAAGAGGTCCGAGAAGGCTTCGAATGCGGTCTCTCCCTCGAGCGTTACAACGATATCAAGATCGGTGACGTGGTTGAGGCCTTCCGCATGGTCGAAGTTGAGCGCGATTAGGCTTACGAGATAAGAAAAACTGCGCCATTAGTCTTAGAAGCCTGGCACCTGTCATCGGGGCCAGGCCTCTAGATATTTCGAACGGATAAGCATCCGTGAATTGTCCGATTAATTGAGGACTTAGATTGAGAGGATTTGCCATGGCTAGGCGAGTCAATCACCGCCGAGAACGCGTCGCCGATGCGATTAAGCGACTCATCGCATCCTGCCTACAACGTGAATTTAGAAACCAAGACTTACCAGCCTTTAGCGATGTTACAGAGGTCAGTCTCAGTTCCGACCTCGCCTACGCGACCGTCTACATCCACATTCCTGGGGACGCCGAAGCGAAGAGTCGCGGATTACAGGCTCTTAATCACTCGAAAGGCTATTTCCGTTCGAAGATCGCTGCAGAAATCAACCTCATGCATACGCCAGAAGTCATATTCAAAGAGGATTCTAGTATTGAATATGCAGCAGCCATTGAAGCAAAAATTGATGAGGTAATGGGGCGAAAACTGAAGTCCAGCACAGCAGATGCTTCGACTGCCTCCAACGAGTAGTTCAGCAGGTATTTAGGCAGTCATGAGACTGCCTTTTTGTTTATTAGAAAGCTAGGAATATGTCTTTAAATCTCGTGAAACATGAATTGATGGAAGATGGAATTAAGTCAGAGCTCAGCTTTCCGCCTAAGCTCAAAGAGATCGCGAAGAAAATCTATGAGGACTTTCCCAAGCTCTGCCCGATAGATGAAAGCCGAGCCGGCTTTGTCTATGTTTACCCCCACGACCGAGCTGACGGTGATGCCTACGGAAGTGCCTTTGCCCTAACTCTAGTGTTTCAAAAGCTGGGAATTAAGACAATTCCGATTTTTTCCGAGCCAGTTAATCCGAATTTCAAAGCGGCCAGTGAGGAGATTCCGAAGCGCCTCGTCCGTTATGAGGGAGAAAAGGAACTTGCTTTTCGTCGCGCCAAACGCGAAGAAGTGGTGGCTTTTTACGTTGACTGCTCTTCGCCGAAGCGGGTTTTAGGGCGCCAATTTCTACTCGAGCCTGCTAAACATTTCTATGCGATCGACCACCATATCGCTGAGGAAGAGGTCCCAGACACGTACTGGATCGAGCCGGAGGCTGCGGCCACCTGTGAAATGCTGACACTCTTTTTTCTCTACCTAGAGCAGCTTAGTAGACAAAAGCTGATCGATGCGAGGGTTGCTAATTTTCTATATGCGGGATTCTTGACCGATAGTAATCGCTTCTCCTATGACGATGTCAGTGAGTCAACATTTATCCTTGCCTCGATTTTGCGTGCGCGAGGGGCGGAAATCCGTCGCCTGAGTTCAGAGCTCTTCGATCTTCGTAGCCCAGCAGAAGCGCGGGCGATCAGCTGGCTTTACCGAACGATGCAATCCCATTTCAATGGCTGTTTCCACTACGCCTTCCTGTCGAAGGCAGAGATGGAGCTTCTCGAATTAAAGGATCGTGATCTTGAGGTCTTGCCTGCCCTGTTGCGAGATATCGAAGGCGTCCAAATTGCCGTTTTGGTGCGTGAAAGCAAGCTCGGTACACTGAGAGCCAACGTTCGCAGCTTTAGTCCAGTCAGCGCCCGCGACTTGGCAGCGAGCTTCGGGGGGGGCGGTCATGAACTCGCTGCAGGCTTCTCTGTCACTCCAGTTGATCGGGAGGGCTTCGAAGTAGCTCTCTTCGAACGGGTCCAAAAGCAGTTGGAACTCGCTGGCTATTCGTGCAGCGAGGTAGAGGAGGAGGCATGACGAAATCACGTCCTGCACCCGCAAACGGCGGAATCATCAACGTCTACAAACCTGCGGGGATGGCCTCTTTTCACGTTGTCCATCTCTTGAAGCGCTGGCTCGGGGAGTCGAAGATTGGTTTTGATGGCACCCTCGATCCCTTCGCTGAGGGGGTGCTTCCGATATATATCGGTCGTGCTACCGCCGTCCTGCATTACGCTGAGGCAAAGGAGAAATCCTATCTGAGTTACCTCGGTCTTGGTTGGTCGACGGATTCCCTCGATGCCAGTGGTACTGAAGTTATCGCGCGTTGTGAACGCTCCAGTGTTGATCGTCTTAGTCGAAGCGAGATCGAGTCGGCCCTCGAGTGCATTTGTCGTCGACGCGAACAACGGGTGCCAGTCTATTCGGCGGCCAAGCACGAGGGGCAGCGCTTTGTCGATCTGCTTCGCCGCGGTGAGGCTGACAAAATTCCCGAACGCTACAAAACGATTCAGGTTGAAGCCTTTGAATTGTTAGCTGATGACCTCGATGAGAACTACTCTGAATCCTATCCCTCTTGGCCGATCTCACAGGCGTTGCTAACGGCCTTTCCCACGTCTGAGTACGATGCCGGTCCATATGCCCATCTGCTATGCGAAGGCCTCAGTCGTGCACTTTTAATTCGTCATGTTGTCTCGCGCGGGACATATATCCGTCAACTGAATAGTGACCTCGCTGAGATCCTGTCGGTCCCCGCGTCGACACTGAGGCTCTTGCGAGAACGCTCTGGGCCATTTCATGCACGCGAGGCGGTTCATCTAAGCGCCTTGGAAGAATGGAGTCAAAGTCGGGGCCGTTTTCTTCTCGAAAATGAACAATATGATGAAATTTTACAGGCGCCTGACCTTGTCTTGAAAAACTTCGCTATGATTACATGTCGAAGTCGGGAAGTTAGGATGCTTCTACAGGGGAAGAAACTAAAGCCAGGTCAAGTTGCGAAGGCTCTCAGTGATTCGTCGAGCGAGACTGCTTTAGAGGATTTTCTCGACGCTTCCAGGCATGAGATTGGGCCCAATTATCTGCGCCTTTATTGTGGAGATCGCCTCATCGGATTGCTGCGGCATGAAGCAGATCTGATTCGGGCAGAAAGGATGTTTGTCGGAATTGAGAGTTTTAACGCTGAATTTTGATGCGAACACAGGTTTTTCGCTCTCGGGAAGCGTCAATCCCTCGGTGATTGGGATTGGTTTTTTTGACGGTGTACATCTCGGCCACCAGGCTTTGATTAAAGAGGTGGTCCACGCTGCCGCCTGTCGATCACTTCCCGCCGCAATTTTAACCTTCGACAGTTATCCGAAGCAGGATCGTCAGGGGGGGACGCGCATTCACATCCAGAGTCTTGAACAGCGTTTGGCGGTCTTCGAGGCGATGGGAATTGATGAAGTCTACGTGCAGAATTTCAATGATGATTATCGAAATTTGAGCGCTGAGGATTTCTTTAACGATTGCCTCGTCGAAGCGCTCTCAGCTCAGATGATTATCTGTGGTGAGGATTTCTGCTTTGGCCGTGGACGGAGTGCGGATATCCATTTTCTCAAGAAAAAATGTGCCGCCGCGAAGATCGACTTTCTCACAACTCCGTTGAGCTATCGGGACGGGGAGAAGATTTCTTCATCGACGATTCGACAGTGGATTGAGTCGGGAGAGCTTGAACGCGTGCAGGAGTGTCTCGGCCGACCCTATGCCATTCGTGGTCGTGTTTGTCACGGTCAGTCCCTCGCACACACCTGGAGTCGCCCGACGGCGAATATTGAGGTTCCAGACGATATTGTTTTACCGCCTTATGGCGTGTATGTGACCTATGCGATTAAGGATGAGCGCCTTCATCGCGCGGTCAGTCATCTCGGGGTGCGGCCGACTGTGACGCGGCATACGGAAACGGTTGCTCCCGTACTCGAAACCTATTTTTTTAATTTTGATGGCGACCTCTATGGCCAGGAGGTTGAAGTCCGTTTTCTAGAGCAGCATCGATCCGAGATTCGCTTTGATTCGATTCTTGCGATGACAGCTCAGATTTCGCGTGATTTTGATGAGGTCGAGGCGATTCATAAACGGCGTGAGCATTTCGAGATGAGCTATTACGATTCAGCGACACGGGCCTTTCGCATGTTGGCAGATC
>JAUNVS010000004.1:56043-64061 GCA_030537565.1 Eubacteriales bacterium
TTTTACTTGCCCTTAGAACTCGTTAACTTGTCGGCCTTTTCACTTCTCGCGGCTCAACTTACCTTGGCCCAGGTGAAATACGGGGACGAAAGTGGATTTTCGGACCGTTGCCAGGACCTCTACGATGCCCAGATCCATGCGCATGGAGACATCTATGGCGACGTCTATGTATTTCAGATCGGGATTTCTGCGCTGAGGACAGCGCCAGACGGCAGCCCTGCCTTTTATCTGTTTCTACAGGATTGCCTCGATGAGTTCAGTCACGGTTTCGTTGAGGATTCGATTCATGCCGAGCATTTCCCCCGACTCTTGCGTCGGGTAAGTTCTGATTTGAAGACGCGTCGCTACAGCCCAGAGTGGCGCCTCTGGTACTCGGCCTTAGCTGAACTCTTCCCAGATTGTAATTTTGCTGCAGATCCTCAGGGCGATCCTGAGGAAATGAAGCGGATGAGCTGGTCGGACGTCTGCGCCGCCTTTCAACTTCTTTGGGAACAAGCCCAGAGAGGCCTCTTTCTATCGGGAGATATACAGCCCTGCGATTCGATTCTCCTCCTCGACTTCCTGAAGTCAAAACGGATCGCGGCGCCAGCGATGGAGCTGCAGCCCTGTAAGCATCCTGCCTTGATCGAGGCGGAGAGGGTCGGGCGGCGAAGTCAGACTTATCCAGGACAGCAGTCCCATGGCTTGTTGGTCTATTCAGGTACGCCGATCTATTTTAGTCACCGGATTCCCAAGCTGGAATTATTGCTCGAGTATCTCGCGGGGGAGCAGGAGTCGATCCTGTTCCGACGTCTTAGAGAAGACCGCGCCCTCGTCTACGATATAGAGGGCTTTATGGATGCTTACTTACGGCTTTTGGCATTCCAATTTTCGGGTTCAGAAGAGAGCCTCGATGAGGTCTTCGTTGAGATCCGTCGGGCCGTCGATGAGATTGCTTCTGGGGTCATTGATTCAGAACTCCTCAAACGGGTGCGCCAACAGCTCTTAAGTCGGATGTCGCTCTGTCAGGATGCCCTGGAGTCCATGGTCGACTTTGCCTTTGAAGAGAATTTTTCAGGGCGTCGATTCGATCCGAAGAGTTATGCACGTGAGATTACGGATTGCTGTGAAGAAGAACTGGTCGCAATGGCTGTAGACTTGCGCGACTGTCTAGAGTTCCGACTTTTGCCAGAGGAGTAGAGCGTATGGATTACACTTTTTCAAAACGTGAGCGTCTCGATCCCCTGAGTAATGCAGTGGTTGAGATCTACACGCATCAGCGTCGGGGCTTGACAGTCTATTATTGGCCGAAGCAGCGTTTTAAACAGCATTTTGCTGCCTTCCTGGTACATGTCGGTGCATCGAAACTCCAAATATACGATGCGGAGACGCAGCGGATCGTCAAACTACCCTATGGGACGGCACATCTCTTAGAACACATGCTTCTCTCGCGTCAGCGTGCGAATACAGAGTTCTTCGAAGCCCTCGAAGAACTTTATGAAGCAGGCGTTGATGTCAATGCATTTACCAGCTATGACCACAGCCTTTTTTACCTCAATGCCACACAAAATGCCGAGCGAGCAGTCGAGTCTTTGTTAAGCACCCTCTTATCCTCAGATTTCGATCCCGATGCGCTTGAACGCGAAAAGAAAGTCATTGCCTGCGAAGCTGCAATTTACGAAGAAATGCCCGAGAATTGCGCCTTTTTGGCCGCGATGGCTGCGCTCTTTCCTGGTTCAGCCATCTCCGTGGATATCATTGGCGAAAACGATAGCATCGTCGATGTTGATCTCAGGCTGCTTCGAACTCTCCATCAGCAGGCCTATAGCCCTCGGGAGATGACTCTCCTGCTTTGTGGAGACTATGCGATTGAGTCACTCTTGGTGCGACTCGACAAGATCTTAGATTCGTTGCCTAGTCCGAGCCTGGGGCCTCAGCTGGACGTAGAAACTGAAGAACTTGCAAGTCCAGATATCGAGGGGGTAAGCCGTGTCTATGTCGAGCTTGATAGTCGCAAGCCCTATGCCGTGCTCGCGTACCGCGACCCCTACTTCGATCAGGGGCAGAAACTGCGTGGAATCGACCGGGCTCGACGCCAGATCCTCGTCGAACTCAGTCTCGAATTGCTCTTTTCGAATGCCTCCAGCTTCTATCAGCGCGCCCTCGATGCTGGTCTAATCGATGATTCTTTCTCCGTCGACTACCAGTGCTATGAAAATTTCGCCACTGCCAGCCTCTCTGGCTATACTCGTGACCCCGAGGCTCTGATGAAGATGGTCGAGGAGACCATCGAAAATCGCCATGAAACTGAGGATCTGAGTCCACTAAGTTTCGAACGCCAGAAGCGTTATCTCCTCGGAACTTACCTGCGCGACCAAGATTCCATCGATTGTATTTCAGACTGGCTCTGCAATGCGGCTCTCCTCGGAATCAATCGCATGTACTACGCCTCGATGCTAAAAGAGCTGCGCTTCGATGAGATCGATGCAGCGCTCGAGTCCGTCCTCATCAATTCTAAAGTCGCCCTCGCTGTCGCTTCGAAATCCATTAAGCGACGATAAGCGAAGTCAAGCCGCATGAGCTTCATCTCATGCACCAGATCAAAGGAGGACAGAAGATGTCCCAGACCTTAATGATATTTGCCGCCAAAACATTCCACGTCTCTTTTCCAGGTCTTGGAATTAACGATATTCCAGTTTCCCGAGTTCTGTTTACGATCGGTCAATTTGAGATCTACTACTACAGTCTCTGCATTATGTGTGGTCTCCTACTTGCTCTCTTTCTCGCAGCTCGTGCATCGAAACGCTATGCGATCAGTGAGGATGCTGTCTACGAGACCTGCATCTATGCCATTCCCTTGCTTCTCATCGGCGCTCGACTTTACTACGTTCTCTTCGCACTGGATGAATTCCGAGATAATTGGCTACAGATATTCAATCTGCGTTCAGGGGGCCTGGGCTTCTATGGCGGAGTTCTCGGTGGGATGCTGGCTGTCTTTATCGTCTCCAAGCGCTACCACTATAGCTATATCCGACTCTTGGATCTATTCGCTCCATATCTCGCCCTAGGACAAGCGATTGGGCGCTGGGGAAACTTCTTCAATCAGGAGGCGTTTGGGACGAACACGAAGCTCCCTTGGGGGATGATTTCAGAGGGGACCCGTGCTTATCTACAGAGCTTAGGGAAAAGCGAATTCAATCCCAATCTCCCTGTCCACCCCACCTTCTTCTATGAATTCCTCGGTAATCTTCTGATTTTTGCGATCATCATCAGCTTCCGAAATCGCTACCAGCGCGAGGATTCTAAGCCGGGCCTCGAAACTGCGATCTACCTGCTCCTATATGGTGCGCTGCGCTTCGTGGTCGAGGGCCTACGGACCGATTCCCTCTATATTGGAGCGAGTCCAATCCGCGTCTCCCAGCTGCTCTCGCTGCTCATGATTTGCCTCGCCATCATCTACTTTGTCGCACGGTATAACAAAGCCAAAGCCGCGACCACTTCAGAGAATGAATAGCCCCAGTGTTGGCCTTCCTTGAAAGGCTTCCACAGGATGCTAGAATTATGGGATGCATCCCGAGTTCTGAGTTGGAGTATTAGAGGGGAGGGACTATGGTGAACATTGACGAGCTAGAACAGAATTTCACACATCAGCCCGTCCTCCTAAGAGAGGTCCTCGAGGCGATGGCGATTCGTCTGGACGGCGACTACCTCGACTTAACGGTTGGCGGTGCAGGCCATAGTTCAGAGATTTTTCGTAAGCTCGGCCCCAGGGGCCACCTCTGCTGCTTCGACCAGGATCGCGAGGCTCTGGACGTCGCGCGTAAGCGCTTAGAGGAATTGAAGCGAGTGCTTCACTCAGAGGCCAGCTTGGAATTCCACCATGCGAATTTTTCGGAGCTTGAGACGGAGCTAGCGCGCCAGGATGAGGCGAGATACTTCGATGCCATCTTGGCGGATATTGGCGTTAGCTCTTACCAGTTAGATGAGGACTCGCGTGGATTTTCCTATCAGCATGATGGCCCCCTCGATATGCGGATGAACCGTGAACAGGGGCATTCAGCTGCTGAGTTAGTCAACTCGGCTCGAGAGGACGAATTGGCTGCTCTCTTTAAAAAATATGGCGAAGAGCGTTACGCTCGGCGGATTGCAGCGGCAATATGCAGTCGGCGTGCAAGCCGCCCCTTTGATCGCACCACTGATCTCGCTGACTGCATTCGCTCCGCGATGCCAGCGCGTTCACGTCATGAAAAACAACATCCAGCGAAGCGCTGTTTTCAGGCTTTACGCATCGCTGTAAACCAAGAGCTCGATGTCCTCGAGACGATGCTGGATTCAGCTGTGAAACGGCTTAAACCAGGCGGTCGTCTCCTCGTCATTACCTTTCACTCCCTCGAAGATCGGATTGTTAAGCAGTGCTTCCGCGACTTCCAGCAGCCCTGCCACTGTCCCCCGAAACTTCCCTGTGTCTGTCACAAGCAGCCACTGGGGCGGGTGATCACGTCGAAGGGACTATCTGCTTCGCCCGAAGAATTGGCAGAGAATCCACGAGCACGGAGTGCTCGCCTGCGCGTTTTCGAGAGAGCCAGCGAGCTGACTTTGAATCCAAAGAGAGGAGATGTCCATGTCTAAATCACAACACACATCTCAATCGTCAAGGCGGGTAGGAACCACGGCTTCTACGCGCTCCGTGCGTCGGGAAAAAACGAAACCTCGGCGCTGGCGCCGGCATCGTACACTTGCCATCTGCTTCGTCTTATTGTGGACGAGTTTGCTTGTGTACGTTCTCCTGCACCAACAGGCCAATAATTTAAAATTAAGCTTTAAAAATGCTGAATTGCGTTCCGAGATTCTTAAGAACACGGAACAGAACAATAACTATAACGAAGAACTACGCCGTAAGACGCCCCTCGATCAGATTGCTGAGTATGCCAAGCAGATGCAGCTGGATCATGTTAAACCTTACCAGAAGCGGCGTGTCCCACAGGCTGAGGTGAACCGCCTCGTACCTAACCGCATCGATGCCAATGCTGAGCGTGAAGACGGTAAGCATGATTATGATCCGATGCGACAGGTGTTCCAGAACCTCGAAGCCTACTACCGCGATCTTCGTGCGGCAGAAACGAAACAGGGGAATTAACGATTATGAATAAGTCTCGGCGTCCTCAAGCGGCTGAGGGACAGATGCCTCCAGCAACGCTTGATTCAGCTGTGAAACCAAGAAAGACGAAACTGAGCCTCGGTCCAGCCCTGTTGGTACCTGCGGGCATCTTGCTCGTCTATGCGCTTTTTTGTGTCTACAAACTCTTTGACCTATCGATCAATAAGCATCGCTACTACACAGAGCGGGCGGCTTACCAGCACGTCCGGCGTCAAGTTCAGTATCCGGAGCGCGGCAGCATCCTCGATAGCGATGGAAATATTCTCGCTGGCACGACCTACATCTACACAATCGGAATTACCCCCCGCGATGTGCGTGCGATTAAAGATCCTAAAAAAGAGATGAGTACGGAGGTGATTGCCGATCGTGTGGCCGAGATCCTCAGTCTCGATCGCGATGGCCTGCTCGCCAATTTGAAGAAAGTGGATCAGACCTATATCCAGTTGATTAAGGGTGTTGATCGCGACACTCGGGATCAGCTAAAAGAGTACCTCGATAAGTATCTCATTGGTGGTTTCGCAATCGACCCGGTCATGAAGCGCTACTATCCTGAAAATGATTACCTCAGTCCAGTCATCGGTTTTGCGACCAATGATGGTAGCGGTCTAAAGGGCCGTTACGGAGTCGAGCTCTCGTACGACGATGATCTTCGCGGTGAAGTCGGTTACAGCTATTCTGAAGTCGATAACTATCGTCAGAGCCAGTTGCCGAATGCCCGAAGTGTGCGCATCGGGACCCGTGATGGTAACGATGTCATTTTGACGATTAATAAAGATATTCAGGAGACGGTCCAAGACGTCGTGGTTTGGCTCAATGATGCGACTGCAGCCGAGTATGGCGCCTTTGCGTGCGTTATGGATCCAGCGACGGGTGAAATTTTGGCGATGGCGGGATCGAATACCTTTGACCTCAATCACCCATCCGATGTCCCCCGTGGTAAAAATCCGAATGTCTGGGATCCAGATGGTAATAAAGAGGATAACAACTACCTGCAGGGTGAGGTGTGGCGCAATAAAGTCATTACTCAGTCGTATGAGCCAGGCTCGATTATGAAGCCCTTTACACTGGCCATTGCCTTTGATGAGGGCCAGGTGTCCCTCGATGAGTATCTTTCAGATGCGCCCCTCCAGATGGGTGACTGGAAGGCCTATAAAATGGGATGCTGGGCGCAGCGCTACGGCTATAACCATGGTGAGGAGACGATCCAAGAAGCCCTCCAGCGTTCCTGCAACCCGCCATTTGCGATTCTCGCTCAGCGCGTCGGGATCGAGTATTTCTATGATCACTTGAAGCGCCTCGGTTTCACGAGTCTGACGGGCATCGATCTGCCGTCTGAGTCCGTCGGTTTGCTTCACAGTGACCCCTCCGTTACCGACCTCTGTACGATGGCCATTGGTGAACAGAGTACTGTGTCGCCAATTCGATTGATTACATCCTATGCTGCAATGGCAAACGGTGGTTCGATACTCCAGCCTCATGTCGTTAAGCGCATCCAGACTCGAGAGGGGGATGTCGTAAAAGAGTTCGGAACCCAGGTTCTTCGCAGAGTTTTCTCAGAAAACATCACTCGCCAAGTCCGTAAGATGATGGTTCCAGGTACGCATTTGCCCGATGGTTCTGGTCCGAAGATCTATTCACCAGGATTGCTGACGGGCGCTAAGACTGGTACATCTGAAGATAATACGGATATTAGTAAAGTCTGTTATTCGGTCGCTGCTCTGACTCCCTACGATGAACCTCAGTTTGTGGTCCTCGCCTCGATTCAAGTTCCACGTGCGGATACCGATTCTCGTATTCTTCAGACAGGGGTCCGGACGATTTTGAAAAAGTGCGCGGAGTATAA
Source organism: Eubacteriales bacterium (assembly GCA_030537565.1). Lineage (GTDB taxonomy): Bacteria > Bacillota > Clostridia > Saccharofermentanales > Fastidiosipilaceae > JAUNVS01. Next base: position 63,024 of record JAUNVS010000004.1, read on the forward strand.
GAAGCTCAAACCACGCTTCGATGACTACGACTTGTATCGGACGTTTACCAATGCGGCAGCGATCAATTACGCTGGCTATACCTATTTTCAAGCAGTTTCTGATGGTTGTATGAATCGAGATGTCCGCGTCGTCGCACCTTGGGGGGCGAAGAGTAATGAACACATCACGGACCAGTATCCGAACTCGTCGGAAGCTCTGGCTCCCGATTCGATCATCTATGTCGGGACGACTGAACACCCAATGCCTAAAGCGTGGTTCGAGAAAGTCGAGGTTCCTGATTTCACGGGCCTGAACTATTTCGAGGCTCAGTGGCTCGCTGCACGCTCAGATCTCAATATTTCAATGTCGGGTTACGATGCGAATTCCGTCGTCAGCTACCAGAGCATCGCCCCAGTAGCCGCCGATGGTACGGTGAACCGGGTTCGTAAGCGCAGTGTTATCGACCTTGTCTTCGATGGTCAGGCCGAAGCAGTCCCAGATGTCGGCGTCGGCGTCGATATCTGGCAGCCCGCACCGAGTCCGATCCCCTCGGAAAGTGCTGTGAACGAGTCCCAGATCGACGCTGATGCGTGGAATCGCTTTGACCAGGGACTTTCAAGTGAACGTGCTGAAGCGCCTACGGAAACGGCTGGCCTACCACCCGAGTCGATTGAGATCCCTGAGCTTCCTGCCACAGAGTAGGGGAGGGCGACGTGAAATCACTAGCGTTTAATTTTAATGAAATCGCCCAGCTCGATGGCGTTCGTTCTCGCTCGAATTGGCCAGAGTTAGATCGGGACTTTAGCGAGCTGTCGACTGATACTCGAAAACTGGAGGCGGGGATGGCTTTTCTCGCCCTTCGTGGAGAGCGCTTCGATGCCGCCGATTATTTAGATCGTGCCGAGGCTGCTGGAGCGGCGCTCATCATCGCCGACCAAGCGGTCCAGGAGCGTTGGCAAGCGCGTATAGGATGCCCCTGCCTCTGGGTCGAATCGCCAATTGCCTTTTATGCGGAGCTTGCGAAGCTGCGTAGACGTCGTCTCGCTATGTCACTGCTT
>JAUNVS010000004.1:64071-64295 GCA_030537565.1 Eubacteriales bacterium
GACGAGTACACGCAATCGAATTGCATCGCTTCTCTCCACGAGTCTTCGCGTCGAGCGTAACCACGATAATCTCAATAATCCGATCGGCATTGCTCAAACGATCTGGGACTTCAGTGCTGGCTGTGACTTCGCGGTTCTTGAGATGGGAATGGATCGTTTCGGAGAGATTGAGACCTCAAGCCGCATGGCTTGCCCGAATTATGCAGTCATCACGAACATCGGCT
>JAUNVS010000046.1 GCA_030537565.1 Eubacteriales bacterium
AGTACTCAACCGTAGCGAGGCCTGTCTTCTCTGTAGTGCTAAGCGTTCCGTTCGCACCCTTTAAGAAGCTGACGGTCACATAGCCTGCTGGCTTCTCGGGTTTCTCTGGATCCGTGGGATCCACTGGACCGATGATGTCAGCGAGCTTCGTCCACGTCGCCGTGTATGTCTCATCTGTCGTAAATTCAGTTGTCGGGTATTCCGCTGGATCCCACGCATTAAAGGTGAAGCCAACATTAGCAACAGGCGTTGGCTGTGCTAGCACACTGCGTGGTGAGTTCTTCAACACCCACTTATTAATCTCTTCGTGTTTTTCTTCTGCAGTTCCGAAGTACCCACCATTCTCAGTGGCTTCGGCTGCATCTGACTTGAAGCTCACCTTGACATAAGCTTCCTTGTCTTCTGGCTTCGTCGGTTCTTCATCGAGTACGACCTTCTTAACATCTGCTATAACATCTGCGCTATCCTCGAAGACAGTCGCATCTGTCAAGGGCACAAAGGTTCCGGGCGCTTCTTCTCTCAGCCACTGATAGATGGCATAACCAGGATTCGGCGTCACGAGATCAGTAATCGTCTTGCCGCTTGCAGTCTTAACCGACTTAATGTCTGCCCAGGTAGATTTAACTGCAACTTCAATGGGATTCTCTTCTGCAAGTACTACACTGTTGGCTGGGTCATTAGTATTCGCCGTGATGTTAATGAACTGCGAATCATCCTTGTCATAGACGGCATAGAAGACGGTGCTTGCGGTAATCGGGAGTGTCAGGAGATCTTCTGAACTAATTACCTCACCCTTGTTATCGGCCTTCCAACCAATCAGCTTTTTGCCTTCTGGCGGAATAACCGTTGGAACATCAACGCTGCGACCACTTTCATTACCCGTGAATTTCTCGTCATATCCAATTTCTACAGGATCTGTCTCAGCACCCGCGAGACCATCGGCGGTGAGCTTTCCTTCACCAGAATTGAACTTAACATCGAGGACTTCCCAGAGCGCATATCGCCAGAGCGTCTTATGATCACCGAAGACCTTAAAGAAGTACGCAGGAGTGGTACCACTAGCTGCGAGTTTCCCTTCCCGCTTTTCTTCTGTGCCATCCAGTATGACACCCCTAATCGGGTCAGTTTTAGTAGCACCTTTCATGAGGCCTAATTCCATTCTGCTGAAAATACCTCTATTGCCTCTTTCCCAAGAAATGACACCATCTTCCATAATGCCAGCACTCGGATCTTTGACAAATTTATTCTGTCTTTGGCCGAAAGCTAGCGTCGAGAAATACTTTGTATTATCTTTAGATAAATCTATATCCTGAGGTGTATCATTTGCATTATACCAAGCAGCTTCAATATTGGGTCTTTGATTTATATCACTATTTTCGTAGTGGTCATGCCACTCTGACTTATACAAAGACATCGTGTTTTGAACAACTACGAATTGATGTAGACCAGATCCTCTTGTCCCTTGTGCCTGTTCTAAGCGTATATCCCAAAAGACGCTATCTTCAACCCGGAAAGAATAGTCCGCATCCGGCCATTCAGGATTATATTTCCCATTACTAATGAAATGCACCCATTGATGATTCTGATCTTCCTTTACATTCACCGTTCCGACCAGAACGTTCGGTTCGCCCACAGGATGAAACTCATATAGGTCATAGTTCACCCCATCCGCAGGAAATGGGATATCGTACAGTTCCCAGTCTATGATAAGTCTTTGGGCGCTAATCGGCTCACCTGCAGCCAGTAGCTCACCATCTGACGTATCGGCTCCTCCTGCCTCACTGGCACCTACCGTCTGCATCCAAGATCCTAGGATCATGAACACTGGAAGCAAGAGCGCTATGAGTCGCCTCGCTTTTCTCATTCTTCTCTTTATCTCCATTTGTTCTCTCCTTAACTTGCTGCCACCTTTTGTGTCAGCGACCGAACAGCTTTACCGCCACCATTCTCGATATTTATTCATTCTTTAAGACATGAGTTTTACCCTGCCACTCAAGCAAATCTTTTGAGTAGGCTAATTACTCGCAAGGTCCATTTGAGCGCAAACATTGTAAAAAAAAAAAAACATCTGTCAACATTAAATTATATTTTGGATCGACTATTTTTCAGTCTCTCAGAGAGAATCTTCTGGAGCAATCGAAGCATTCAAAAATGAAGGTGAAAACTGGCTTTACTACAAGCGCAGTGACTTTATTTCATGAAAAAACAGGGGACGTCCATCCCACTTCAGTAGACCAGAATCCATCTCTTGACTTGTACTGTTAGTCAATGGTTAATGCGTAGATTTTCTTGGATTTTTACTTGTTTTCCACTACTCAATGGCTAACTGGACTGAGTTAGGCGAGGATGCATTCAATTTCTTATTTATGGCATATATATGCACTTGCTGCGAGGAATTTCTATTCTGGCTACAAACCCTCGCCCATTTTCACCGCGGGCAAGGTTCAACTTTCCTGCCTTCCCATAGAGAAGCTTCAGTAGGTGTTGGACGTAGTAAAGACCGAGGTGCTCGCTAGATTTAGTGTCGGAATCATTTGCGAGACGATTTTTGAGTGTGAGTAGGGCGTCTAAACCGAGGCCGGCTCCAGTATCTGCCACTTCGAGGTAGAGTTCTGAATTCGTCAATCCACCCCGGATGCTGAGATGCATAGCTTCTCCATTTCGCAAGCCATGGATAAGCGCATTTTCAACGAGGGGCTGGAGGAGGAGTTTTGGTACCTCCTCTGCTTCAAGCCCTTTGTCGAGATCTATGGAATAGCTGAAGCCTTCCTCGTAGCGGAGTTTCTGGAGAGCGAGATAGTCCTCAATGTAATGGAGATCCTCTCCGAGAGCGACAAGTAATGGCCGAGTTTCGAGTCGAATGCTGTAGCGAAGTAGAGCAGCGAGACGTCGCAACATCTCTGATGCCTGAGGTGGATCGAGACGAATCTGATAGCGGATCGCTTCCAGACAGTTAAAGAGAAAGTGTGGCTGGAACTGGCGTTTCAGTTGCTGCACTTCCAGTTGACGCTGGCTCTCAGCCAAGTCTTGGTTCTTCTCAATCAGTGCAAGCTGACTATCGATCAATTCATTAAATGCTCGGTATACCGTTTGAAAGTCCTCGAATTCCGAATTTGGCAAACGCTCATCGAGGGCGCCCGACTCCCAAGCCTTCGCTGCGGCGTAGAGGTCTGCGAGAGGCCGTTCGAGGGCCTCCACACGCCGGCGAGCGAATAGGAAAGCAAAGGCCAGCAATAACGGTAGGCTGAGGAAGAAGACGAGTCCCGCCACACGTAGGAGGCGCAGTTGCGTCTGCAGGGAGACGAGACAGTACACCACGATCGAATTGCATTTAAGTTCCGTAAAGTAGTGAATGCGCTCGTTGTATCGAAGCAACCGTGGGCCAATTTCTTGATAGGGAAATTTACTGCGTGGATACTTATCGAGATCATCTCGTATCGGCCTTTGGCTTTGGAATATCAGCTGCGCATAGGGATCACAGACCACAATCTGAGCGTCGTGCGACTGCAGTTCGAGATCTCTGAGATCGTACGCTGGAGCGAGGAGATTAATGCTACCTCGAAACGCTGTCCCAAATGAAATTGGTCGCCGATAGAGCGCCCGATAGGGACCGACCTCAGTCATGATGGGGCTGAGATCGATTCGCTCTAAGTCGCGATCTAGGCCGATCCCTGCACGCTCTAGGTCGCGAAGAAAGGCCTCGCGCTCACCAGTGTAGAGATCCTCAGCGAGGACCTCGCCCTCCGCGTCCTCAATAAAGAAATGGAGGGCTAAGCCTGACTCGCTTTTAATTCGATAGAGGGCCTCATAGGCGAGACGTCGATCGCGCGCACTTGCGGAATCCACAAACAAAGCTTGTAGCTCATTCGAGCGTTCGAGCTCATCGAGAACCGCAGTAAGCCGCGCCTCTTCTGACTCAATGAGACGAGCAGCACGGCTCGCTGCTCGATCCGCGTAGCGGGCCACGTCACGGTGAAAACTAGCGGCGAGAAAGATTAAAAAGATCAGGGCTGTGAACACGAGACTAAAGCCTGCGAAGCGAACAAAGGATTTTCGCAAATAGCTGGCGTATCGCTTCGAATTCACACATTCCTCCCTCCCGCTGCCACGAAAAGCAAGCGCAGCGATGTCTTTATCCCCTAAATACTTATGTCATTTTTTCCTGAAATCTTGAAGAAAATCAAGAGTGAGAGAACCGAGGTGAGGGTCAGAACCGTCGAGTAAGCAGCAGCATTACCAAAATTACTCCGTATGACTTCGGAGTAGATGGAGACCGTTAGGGTCTGACTACGACTGGTGTACAAGAGGATGGAAGAGCTCAGCTCGGAGATCACTGTAATCCAACTCATGACGGCTCCCGCCACAATACCTGGAAGCATCATCGGGAGGACGACACGGCAAAATGCAATCCGTGGGCTTGCGCCAAGACTGAGGGCTGCCTCTTCGAGGCTTGGGTGGATCTGAGCGATGATCGCCGTCGTCGAGCGAATCGTGTAAGGCATGCGACGAATTGCGAGAGCGAGGATCATGATCGCTGCTGTGCCACTTAGGACTAAAGTTCCATGACTAAAACCATAGAGAAATGAGATGGCGAGCACAGAACCCGGAATAATATAGGGAAGAATGCTGAGCGTATCGAGGAGCTGAGTTAACTTCGATCGTTTGCGTGCAACGAGGTAGGCAATCAGGGTACCGAAAACGACGATGAGGAGGATGGCTGCAACACCGAAGAGATAGGTATTGAGAATAACGCGATTATTCTTACTCCCCAGTGTGTTCTCGTAATTCATTAGTGAAAATCGTCCCGTATAAACAATGCCACCCGCCGTCTCGAGAAAGGATGTCACGATGACAGTGATCTGAGGTAGCGCTGCAAGGATGATCACCAGATAGATAAAGACGTAGGCCGCAAACTGACGCAGGCCCTTCGCCGGACGAGGCTGAAGTGGCTTGAGGGCGCTCATCGCATAGCTGTATCGACGACTAAGCTGCGTTTGAATAAAAAAGAGGAGCAGGGCGATAACGAGGACGATGACGCAAAGCGCAGCTGCGAAGTGATCATCGGTGCTGACCTCACCCATAAACTGATTGTAGATGAGAACTGGAAAAGTCTTATAGCCCTCGCCAATGAGCATCGGAGTTCCAAAGTCTGAGAAAACGCGCATGAAAACGAGCAGACTACCCGCTAGGAGAGTCGGTGCAAGCAGTGGGAGAAGAACCTGGCTCATGCGTCGAAACGTCGTTGCCCCGAGACTCTCCGCGGCCTCGATCAGCGAATGGTCGAGATTTTTAAGCGCCCCAGAAATATACATGTATATGAGTGGAAACGATTGAAGCGAAAAAACTAGGACGATGCCTGAAAAACCATAGATTCCCTCAAACGGAATTCCAATCGCATGAAGGATCTTCGTGATGAAACCCGAGCGACCTAAAAGCTGCACCCAGGCATAGGCACCAATAAAAGGCGGCGACAGATAGGAAATGATAATTAAAATATTGAGCCAGCGACGCCCTCGAATCTCGATCGCTCGGAAGAAATACGCCATCGGGAGACCCAGTGCAGCCGCGACGAAGGTAGCAATGAAGGTGACTTTGAAGCTATTGACGAGGGTCGACCAGTAATAGCGATTTTGGAAAAACTTAGCGAAGGCATCGAGGCTAAACTGTCCGTCATTGTTGAGAACGCTACGATAGAGGACGAGAACCAGGGGGTAAACGACAAAAATGACGAAAAAGGCGAAGAGGAGAAGGGCGATACCTGCCCACATGCGTCCAAACTGTTTACGCATCTCAGGCCTCCTTTCGAATTAGCGAACGCGAACCATCGGCTGTAAATACGTTAATCTTCGAAGCTTTAAACTGAAGTCCTAGGGACTGCTCGCGCTGAAACTCACGGCCTTCGGCGTCGACGACAACCAGTTCATTTTCTCCGTGGAGGACGAAGCAGTCACTCGTCATCCCGAGAAAGACCTGTTTTTTAAGCTGAACCCCATAGGCCTCTCCTGGCTGGTAGTTGACGAGGACATCTGCTTCCTCTGGGCGAACGGCAACAAGAACCGACTGATCTGTGAGGCCCGACTCGAGCGTATTGATCTCGAGCTGATAGCCATCATCGAAGCTGAGAACATAGGCCGATACAGTTGGTCGGAGCCTCGCCTCAATGAGGTTGGACTGGCCGATAAAAGTTGCGACAAAGCTGTTTGCTGGTCGCTGGTAGAGGTGACGGGGCGTGGCCAGCTGCTGAATAACGCCATGATTCATGACAGCAATCCGATCGGAAATGGCGAGAGCCTCTTCCTGATCATGAGTGACATAGACAGTCGTAATGCCGATGCTGGCTTGAATGTCTTTGATGACATTGCGCATATCAACACGCAATTTCGCATCCAGGTTGGAGAGCGGCTCGTCCATGAGGAGAACTCGGGGATGGATGACGATCGCTCGGGCGAGGGCAACACGCTGCTGTTGACCACCCGAAAGTTGGTTGGGCATTCGCTTCCGCAAATGGTCAATCTTCACCAACTTGAGGATGTCATCGACGCGGGCTTGGCGCTCTGAGGCCTCCATCTTACGCATCTTAAGACCAAAGGCCACATTTTCCTCCACCGACATATGTGGGAAAACAGCGTAATTTTGAAAGACGAGTCCCATATTGCGCTGATTTACGGGTGTTTCATTGATGCGATTGCCGTCAACACGAATCTCGCCCGCCTCAATACTGTTAAAACCCATAATCATTCGCAAGAGTGTCGTCTTACCACATCCCGAGGGCCCGAGAAGGGTAAAGAATTCACCCGCTTTTATATCGACCGAGAGACAATCGATGATGGTATCATGACCGAAGATTTTCTTTACCTGATCAATTTCAATCGCTACTGGCATAGGATCCTCCAATAAAAAAGGAGCTGCACCCTGCGGTACAGCCCTCGATTCAGTCTTCGCTGAAGCTTAGTTCTGGGATTTCTCCAGGACCTCCGCATACTTCGTTGTCACTTCATTCTTATGTTCGGCAACCCAAGCCTCATCATATTTCTCGAAGAGCTGGATTTTATCGATCGGCGTCATATAGGAAGCAAGCTTCGCACCCTCGCGCAGTGGACGAATCGTTAGATTTTCACCCACATCATTTTGAGCTTTTTCAGAGATCATATAGTCGACAAACTTCTTCGCGGCATCGGAATGCTGGCAGCCTTTGATAATCTGAACCGATTCGCCTGGGAAGATTGCTCCCTCACTCGGGAAAACAACTTTAACTGGAGCGCCACTCTTCTCGAGGTTGGCAGCGGGATCTTCCCAGGTAAGACCGAGAACATACTCACCCTCAGCGACCCCCTTATAGACCTGCGAGGAGCTATTCGCGATCTTGCCATCAAGATTCTTGATGAACTTCGCCACATAGTCCCAGGCCTCATCACTCATCGGATCCTGGTCCTTACCATTGGCATAGAGCATCGCCATCAAAATTTGGAAAGCAGAAGAGGAGTTCACGGGATCCCCAAAGGCGATCTTCCCCTTTAGTTCTGGGTTTAGGAGATCTGCAAACGACTCAATCTTCATTTCCCCAGCAAGCTTAGTGTTGACAACCATGACCGTCGGATCGGCGAAAGCTGGCGTAAAGTAACCCGTCGTATTCCGGAACTGCGGCATCATGTGTTCATCCTCTGGTGAAACATATTTTTCAAAGAGTTCTTTCGAAGACGAGAGCATCGTTTCGTCCGCGGCCCAGAGAATATCCCCGAGTGGATTTTCCTTTTCCGAACTGACTCGCTTGAGGAGTTCACCTGTACCAGCAACTACAACATCGACTTTAATCCCCGTCGCCTTTTCAAATTCCGGGATGATCGCATTATTCAACTGCTCGCTACGAGCCGTGTAGACAACGAGGGTCTCCGACTCTGTCTTCTCTTCAGCAGTTTCCTTGACATCCTCTTTTTTCGCCGGTCCAGCACAGGAAACCAATCCTAAAGCGAGGCCGAGGCAAAGGAGCCAAGCCGACGACTTCTTTAAAAACGCATGCATCATGTACCTCCTAAATCAAGCGATAGCAGTCGTTTATTTCCCCCACAGTCTAAAATTCCATGCCCTGGACGGGAACTCATTTTCAAGCTAAGCAGGTGGACTTTTTCGTTAAAATTATGGGCACATTGGCAAATATCGCTTGTCATTTTAGGGTAAACTACACAGAAGATGAGCTAAATGGTCACCAAGTGTGGGGCTGGTCAGATTTGCTGTCGCTGGATCCCACCCGATTGATAAGAAAGGATTTATTTCGATGAAGATTGCATGGATTGGAACTGGTGTGATGGGTACTGCCATGGCCCGCCACCTCGCCGAGGCCGGACACGAAGTCCGAGTCTATAACCGTACCCCTTCGAAGGCAGAGGCCCTCGAGCCGATATGTAAGGCGGTGACGAGTATCGCTGAGGCTCTCGAAGGCGCTGAAGCCTGTTTTAGCATTGTTGGTTTTGTCGCCGATGTGGAGGACGTCTATTTCCGTGAGGCTGGAATCCTCGATTCCGCACCAAAGGGCTGCCTCCTCTGTGATATGACCACCTCTTCGCCTGCCCTCGCCCGTCGGATTGCTGAAGCTGCCGAAGCTCGTGGTCTCGAGTCCTTCGATGCCCCAGTCACGGGTGGTGATCGCGGTGCGCGTGAAGCTCGTCTTTCTATTATGGTCGGTGGCTCGAAGTCTGGTTTTGAAAAGCTTCGTCCCCTCCTCGTACCGATGGCCCAGGCGATTAACTACATGGGTGAAGCGGGCACTGGCCAAGAGATGAAACTCGCCAATCAGATGGCGATCGGAGCAACAATTAGCGGCCTCGCTGAAGCCCTCAGCTTCGCCAAACAAAAGGGCCTCGACCTAAATCAGGTTCTCGATGTCATCAATAACGGTTCAGCCGCTTCCTGGCAGTCCGCCAACATGGGCCCAAAGATGATCGCGGGCGACTATGTACCTGGCTTCTTCGTAAAACATTTGATCAAAGACCTGCGCCTCGGCCAAGAGAATTCTGGAGATCTCGATCTCCCCGTCAGCCGCAGTGCTCTCGAACAGTATCTAAAGCTGGAAGCGGCTGGTTTCGGCGAGTCTGGGACCCAAGCGATCATCGAAGCTTACCGAGATAACGAGGAGGCCTAGGTATACGGTCAGCTGGCTGACCTAAGCGATGCTGGTCTACTAGGTATTGCCCCGGGACACGCGATAGCGGTCGATTAAGCGAGCTTCTGGGTGTAAGGTACAGGGCGCTGTGCAGAGGCTGGCAAGCGATCGACGATCCTGCCCCTCATGAAGTCTCACTGGCCAAGTTGCCAGCGATCAGCGCATCGTAGGCCTTCGTCCAGCCACCGAGTTTTCTCGCCAGTTTACCGGCATCAACGATACGACCATGGAAGGCTTGGAGTTCACCTGTTGTGAATGCTGCAGCCTGAACTGCAGGCCTAAGGGCTCGCTCTGCGATCTGGTATTTCTCATAACTGCCGAGGCCAGCTGCCTCGAGTAGACGGCGCGCATAGAGGTCGTAGATAAAGACAGGGCGGTCGTAGGCATAGAGCAAGATCGAGTCAGCCGTCTCGAAGCCGACGCCTGGGATGGCGAGGAGTTCTGTGCGCAAATCGGTGTCTGATTCGGCCTCAGCCGCTCTTCCTCGCTCTAAATACCATTGGCTGATCGCCCGAAGGTAGCTGGCTTTCTTTCTAAAGCTGCCGGCTGGACGGATTAAGGTCTCGACTTCATTTGGCTCGAGGGCGAGGATGGCTTCAGGCTGGAGTCGCACGGCTTGCTTGAGGGCCGAGATGGCGACTTCGACCTGCGTCCAGCTGGTGTTCTGAGTCAGGATGGCACCGAGCATCATTTCGAAACGACTGCTCGCAGGCCACCAGTTACCGTCGGGCACTGTTGCGACGAGTTGTTCATCTAGCTGGCGGAGCTTAGTGGCGATTGCTTTTGTGTCCAAGTATTAATCCCTCCCTGATGAGTCGTCCGCTTGCTCCTCTAAGCTGTTAGACAGCTGATCGGAACCACGTAGACCCCGTCCTTTCGCCGATAAGCGTAGGGAGCAACGGCCGTTAAAACCATCATAAAGGCAGCCTCTTTCATACGATCGGTGTCAATCTTGGCCGCGAGCTGTTTCAAATTATTCGCCGCTTCTTCAATCAAGCCATCGCCCCCCAGCTTAATCTCGATTAAACCGTACGAAGCATTTCTCAAATGAATGACCGCATCACATTCACTTCCTGACTTATCGCGATAGTGATAAACGCTCCCACCCAAACAATCTGCATAAACCCGCAGGTCACGAACGCAAAGGTTTTCAAAGAGAAATCCCATCGTATTTAAGTCATTCATTAGATCTTTTGGACCTAAGCCAAGCGCCGCAACGGCTATCGATGGATCAACGAAATAGCGAGTATCCGTCGTCCGAATCGCTGTACGAGATCTCAAATTAGGATTCCAGGCTGGCGCATCCTCAATAACAAAAATTTGCTTCAAAGTCTCCAAGTACGAGTACAGCGTCTTCTCATCAAAGGTATCCGTATCATTGGCCAAGAGATCCTGCTGAATGGACTTCAGCGTACTTTGACTTCCCACGTGTCTCGCATAGGAACGCAGGAGCCGTCTCGCTTTATCTTTATCCCGATTTACAGAATCAAATCGCTTGATATCCGTGCTAACAAGTTCATTTAAATAATTGCTCGCATGGCAGAGGGCAGACTTCTCCTCTACTCCAAGCGCCTTTGGCCAGCCGCCTCGACAAATAAGGAAAGCGATCTCTTCCAAGTTAGTCTTCCCTATAGCAGCAATCTCTTTTCGGGCAAAGAGATCTGTGAGTGAGACCGCTCCAGAGGAATCTCGCGACTCGTATAAACTCATTGGTCGCATAAAGAGTCTCGATATCCTACCAGTCCCTGTATGCATGGCCTTATCCGTATCAGGAACAACCGTTGATCCCGTCAAAATAAATTGGCCGAACTCATCTTGCTGATCCACCTCATAGCGGACAGCGTTCCATAGATTCGGGCTGAGTTGCCATTCATCAATCAATCGAGGGGTTTTCCCCTCCAATAACTGTTGGGGATCCAACTCCGCCATCATCTGGTACTGTTCCGTCATTCCTGGTTTATCAATACTTAAAGAACTTTTCGCAAGTTGTTTAGCTGTCGTCTTTTTTCCGCACCACTTCAGTCCCT
>JAUNVS010000047.1:0-8756 GCA_030537565.1 Eubacteriales bacterium
CTGCAAATGAGGCGAATACCACTGATATAAACGCAGCAACGGTGTTAATCTTCCCGAGCAAAGACATCACAATGTGAACAATGGATAAAGCTACAGTTAAGCCAATCCATAACATCTTTTGATTATTTCCTCCGTTGATCTTAGGTTCTATAGGACCATAAGCGAGCTTATCGATCGTTATATCAAAAAGGGTAGCAATAGTTGAGATTATCTCCAGATCTGGCTGCGTTCTCCCGTTTTCCCAGCTTGAAATTGTCTGCCGAGTGACATTAAGTTTAGCAGCTAAATCTTCCTGCGACATATTTTTACTGTCGCGAAGCATTTTAATCGTTTTGCCGACTTTGTATTTTCTTGCGTCCATTGAAGAATATATCCTCCCTCTAGGGTGCATTGATTCTATGGGAATTTGCCTTCAGGTAGCTATCAAAAATGCTTTACATCACAGCAATGATTTGTTGCGAATCACAATTTGCATCCTCTTTTTTTCAATGCTAGCATATTGCTAAGATTTACACTTGTTATTTTGTTTTCGCACCATCACAAGCAAAATCAAACAAAGCATTCCAAACCCAAATGTTTCGTAGCGCTCGTATAAGAAAAATCAGTACAAGCAGGAAAGCCAGAAAAATGAAGCTCAAACCAGCCCTGTTGTACATCTTCATTATTTTTCTGATTAAGAAGAAGCCTCGAACATCTGGCACTTTCAAGATAAAAAACTCCGCTACGCTTGTATTCGTAGCGGAGTCTGTTGGTGATGGAGACGAGGGGAGTCGAACCCCTGTCCAAAACCTTCTTCGCAGATGTTTCTCCGAGTGCAGTCAGGTAATCTCAGATTCCCCCTAGAACGTAGCCACCTGACGGGCGGCTCTAGAAGTAGCTTCATAATAGCTCAATACCGGGCAAAGCTTAGCGGTCGAGCGGGAATGTTTAACCTCTCACAAACAAGGTCTACAATCTGACATGAGCTACCCCTGGGGCAGATCCCAAGGACTCATGAGCAACAGCTAAGCTGCTGCTAGTTGATAATTGTCGTTGGCAATTATAAAGTTCTCTTGTTTATTTAAGTGGCCAACGAGCATCCACTACTCGCTGCATCTGAGTCGATGATCCTGTCGAAACCAGTTACGTCCCCAAATACACTTATATATTAGCTGATTCCGTCCAAAGATCCTAGAACATTTGCTAGGCTCTCGAACGAAAAAAGGATAAACTTCTTCTCGAATTGGAGGATGGATATGGAGACTCTTTTAATTGGTATTGCAGGTGGAACTTCATCGGGAAAGAGCAGCATCGTTAAGCTTTTGAAAAAAGATCTGGCGGAGGCTGCCGTCTGCATCGAGATGGACTGGTACTACAAGGCCTATTCCGACCTAACACTCGCTGAGCGAAAGAGGAAGAACTACGACCACCCAGATGCCTTTGATATTGAGCGATTTATTGCAGATCTCAAGCGTTTGAAGTCTGGTGAGACCATTGAGGCGCCACTTTATGATTACGTAGAATATACGCGACGGAGTGAAACTCAGACGATCGAAGCCAAGCCAGTGATCCTCGTCGAGGGGCTTCTTGTCTTTTCATACGAAGAAGTTCGTGATCTGTTTGATTTAAAAGTCTTCGTTCAAGCTGATTCAGATGTTCGGCTTATCCGTCGCATTCGCAGAGACACGGGGGAACGTGGCCGCAGTCTTGAGTCAATTCTGTCTCAGTATGAGAAGACCGTTAAACCGATGCACGAGCAGTTCGTCGAGCCAAGTATGAAGTATGCAGACGTGATCATACCCCGAGGTGCTCATAATCATCGCGCGGTCAGCCTCTTGCGCCGGCACCTGAGACGAGAACTTGATGAGATTACTCGCAACTGAGGGCCGATCGAGAAATAAATGCTGGTTTTATTATTCCGCTTCGTCTTCGAAACCGAGTGAGACCCAAGCGGCGACCTCGAATAGGGAGGGGTGGGCGCAGAGCAGTTCATCGAAGATCTCCATATAATCGAGTTGGTATTCTGGGCTATTGGGCTTCTGACTTCTTACCTCTTGTACTGCAGCAGATGCTCCGAGTTCGGGATCGATAATGGCGATCGGATGCACCGCTGCTTGCATTAGGTAGGCGTAAGTCTGCATCAACAGGGAGGCTTGGGCACCAATTGCATGCATCCCGAGTATTTTTCGATTCTCTTTTAGACAGACGACTTTCACAAAGGCTTGTGAAGCTCGCTCTGCGCTTATTCCCATGGCGTAGCCTTTTGCTGTTTCGGAGTAGTCGAAGCGAGCGCAGATGACCGCTTCACTCCCATAGGCTTTAATCGCCTCCTCTTCAGATAGACCGACACTGGCGACTTCAGGGTAGGTGAATACGACAGAGGGGATGCAGCTATAGTCCATGCGCTTGGGCGCTTGGGGATTCTCTAGTAGGTTATGAATCAGGATTTCAGCTTCGCGATTGGCCTTATGTCTCAATTGCATGCGGCCATTAATATCCCCTAGTGCGAAGATGTGTGGCTGGCTGGTTTCGAGGGCTTCATTTGTACGGATATATCCGTGCTGGTCTCGATCGATTCCGGCACGATCGAGGTGGAGTTCATCGGCGTTGGCTACGACGCCAGTTGCGACGAAGATCGCTTCAACTTCGAGTGTTGAACCATCATCGAAATGCAATCTTTTCAGCCCATCGACACTTTCGATCTTTTGGGGCATGCCCAAGCTGAGAATTTGAATTCCACGTTCGTTAAACTGATCTTCTAGACTGCTACAGATCTCGCGGTCGAGGTGACGAAGTAAACCAGGTCGACGATTAATGAGGTAGACCTCTGAGCCAAAGGCATTAAAGATGGAGGCAAATTCACAGGCGGTGACTCCCGAACCGAGTATGGCAATGGAACGAGGATAAGGATCTGGGTAATCGCGGTCGAAGAAATTTTCTGGGCAGAGATAGGAGGCTTCCGTGAGACCCTCGATCTCAGGAATCCGTGTCTTCGCTCCCGTGGCAACTAGAATCCGATCACCAGATATTGTTTCAGCTGAACGCCCATCACCATAATTAATACAAATTTCATGGGGGCCGAGAAACTCGGCGCACCCTGGATAGACATCCGCTCCCGCATCGCGATATTCATCAGCAATGCCGAGCGATTCATCGATTTTATTAAAAAGGCGCCGTTTTAAATCCTGAAAGTCGATTTTTATGGCTTCTTTATCGAGACAAATACTGCAGTGATCTGCATTTATCATATCGAGGTATGAAGCTGCACAGGTTGAAAGAATTTTACTAGGAATGCAACCGTGGGTTAGGCAGGTGCCACCAAATTTTGCCTTTTCGCAGATTGCGATTTTGAAACCGGCATCAATCAGTGCGTCCGATACGAGATTGGCTGCTCCAGTTCCAACAATGATCCAATCGTAATTCTTCATGAGAAAATCCTTTCCATGCCTATCAAGCGTGGCGGGACGATGAACGCCTGGCTCTGGGAATACGGTGATTCCAAATTTTATCCTGTACCTGCATTATAGGAGCCTTTGATTCAACGGTCTAGAGCGGCTATCTGCATTAAATTCAGACAAAGTTATCATAGGCTAATTCAATGTTTGTCGGAGATAAATGCTTAAGTATGTGGTCAAACTAGTAGGAGTTGCATCATTTATTCGCTCATAAATTTTGCCAGCCAATATAATGTGCATCAACGACAGGGGTCTTATTTCCACATGCGAGCTCGTTTCCACCGGACCCAATTGTTTTGTTAACTATGAAAGGAGTTTTCTTGTGAATTCAGATCAAGAGAAAATTGTAATTAATACGGTAAGTACACGGGGGGGGGGTATCCCGATCGTGCGGGCCTCAACATTAGCTGGTCTTCGATGATCGAATTGCAAAGATTGGCGAAGGATTGAATCGTAGTGCGCTAAAAAAAATCACTGGCTAAAAACAGTGACTTAAGTGAGGCTGAAGTCGATAAAGCTGTCGATCGCATGATCGAAAGCTATGAGGAATATTCAGATCAGGCGGCAGCTCAACTTGAAGAGGCACGTAAAAAGCTAAGTGAGATTCAGGAGAAGATTGAGTCGGGGATTGACGAAGGGATCGATACGGCCAATGCAGGTATTGATCAAGCGGCCAACTTTAGCCTTTGGGGTTTCTGTGGACTTTTAGCGAGTGCGATTCTTTCGATCTTAGGTGCGCTTCTTGGCGTCAAGATTGCTAGCAAACAGGAAGCCAGACGCCAGTAGTCTCTGGCGATGAAATATGGTGCAAGTCATAAAGGGTCTCATTTTATTCTGAGACCCTTTACTTGATCATTTTATTATCAATTGCCTGATGTTGATGGCTGAATTGCTGTTGGAATATTTTTAGGAAAACCCACAACTAACACCTACGTCTCAGGCAAATGCGCTATAATTCATTACTGTGTAAATTACAATATTTCTCTCAATTCAAAGGAGGATCGTATGACTATTGATTCATCGGTTTTGCGCTCGTTTAGTGAGCGCTTCCATAAGGATCCTGTTGCCCAGGCTTCTAAGAGTGCAATTGCTCGTGTTGGACTGGCTCAGGCGACCTTTAACAACGACGTTCTTCGTCGTCATAATTTCAAATTTTCGGATGAGACGGCACGCGGGGAGATCACCTATCAGAAGCAGAGTGGTCGTTGCTGGATGTTTGCTTCTTTAAACACCGCACGTGTCGAAGTGATGAAGAAGCTTAATCTTGAAACTTTCGAGTTTTCACAGAATTATTCTTTCTTCTGGGACAAACTCGAAAAGGCCCATAGCTTCCTCGAATACATCATTGAGACTCGCGAAGAAGAGCTCACCTCAAGAATTATTCGACATCTGCTCTCTTCTGAGAACCTCATGCAGGATGGCGGCCAGTGGGATATGTATGCTGGGATCTTGAAGAAATATGGTGCAGTTCCGAAGTCCTGTATGCCTGAGACCTTTAACTCATCCGCGTCATCGCAACTGGGATCTGTACTGAGAACCCTTATGCGCGAGGATGCCTGCAAGTTACGTCATGCATTCCACGAGGAGAAGAAGTCACTGGATGAGCTTCAGGCGATGAAGGAAGAGATGCTCTACGAGGTCTACCAGATCCTATGTCAAACACTTGGGGAGCCACCAACAGAAGTGAAGTTCTCTTATCGCGATAAGGATAAGAAATTCCACCGTATTGAGGGGCTAACGCCGCAGGAATTCTTTGAAAAATATGTTGGCTGGAATCTCGATGAGCGAATTTCAGTGATCCATGCGCCAACGCAGGACAAACCTTATTTCCAGGCGTACACGGTCAAGTTCCTGAGCTCCATCCTCGAGGCGAAGCCAGTTCGCTATGTCAACGTCCCCATGGAAGACTTGAAGAAATTTGCAATCCGATCCATCCAGGCCGGTCATCCCGTTTGGTTCGGATGTGATGTTGGGCAGTTCCTCGCACGTAAGGAAGGGATCATGGATCTTGAGACTTATACCTATGAGGATAGCCTCAACATCCACTTCGAGATGGATAAGGCGAGTCGACTCGACTATGGTGAGAGCCTGATGACCCATGCGATGGTCCTCGTTGGCGTCGACCTCGATGAGAATGGTAAGCCACTGACGTGGAAGGTTGAAAACTCTTGGGGTAAAGAAAGCGGTGACCAGGGGATCTACTCGATGTCCGATGCATGGATGGATGAATTCACCTATCAGATTATGGTCGAGCGTGAATTTGTAGATGAAAAGGCCTTGGCTGCTTATGACGCTGAAGTTAAGGAACTCGAACCCTGGGATCCCTTCGGCTCACTTGCCTAAATCCGTTCTTAATTTTGGATCTGGGAGGCCTACGCGCCTCCCTTTTTCATATTAAACGTCTAAGCGTTGTTTGTGTTTGACAAAGACGCCACCTAGTCTTATAATAGCGAAGCGCTTCAGAGAAGTGCTCGTGTGGCGGAACTGGCAGACGCAGCGGACTTAAAATCCGCCGGAGTAAAATCCGTACCGGTTCGAGTCCGGTCATGAGCATATATATGTACATCGCGGAGTGGAGCAGTTGGTAGCTTGCCGGGCTCATAACCCGGAGGTCGGAGGTTCGAATCCTCCCTCCGCAATCACAGACCCCCAATCGGGGTCTTTTTTCTTTCCTCAAAAGCGCGACCCTGTAAGTCGGGGACCTGCCGGGTTCTATGCTATAATTTCGCCATGATTGGAAGCTGCTACATATGCGCATTTTAGGTTTGGATCCAGGTTACGCAATCTGCGGTTTTTCGCTTGTGGACTCTTTTGCTTCACAGCTTGAAGCTGTCGACTTCGGTGTTTTTCGGACTACGGCCGAGCAGCCCTTTGAGGAGCGTCTTTTGTCCATCTATACAGATCTTTGCCGTACAATCGAACGTTATCGTCCAGATGTGATTGCGATTGAAGAACTTTTTTTTTCACGTAATACGACGAGTGCGATTGCAACGGCAGAGGCTCGTGGTGTGCTGGTCCTAGCTGCTGCTCAGTATGAGTTGCCGCTCTTTGAGTACAAGCCGATGCAAGTTAAGCTCGCTGTCACTGGATACGGCCGTGCGGATAAGCAGCAGGTACAGGAGATGGTTCGTATTCTTTTGGGCCTCGAAACACGCCCCAAACCAGATGATGCAGCCGATGCGCTCGCAGTTGCGATCTGTCAAGCACATACGGGGCTAACATCGACGCATCGCCTGCGTGCAGCCTACCCGAAGCGTCGGGACCCACGTCGGGAGGATCTCTAAGATGTATGCATTTATTCGTGGACGACTCCACAGTCGTAATTTGGAAAGTCTGGTCATCGAAAATCAGGGGATTGGTTATTTAATACGCATGCCTGAGCGATTGCAGTCTGCTCTCCCCGCTGTGGGGAGTGAGGTCTTTGTCTACCTGTATGAATACGTACGTGAAAATATCCACGAGTTATATGGCTTTGCGAGTCTTGAGGAAAAAGAAATGTTCCTCAATTTGATTACGGTGACAGGTATCGGGCCATCGACGGCCTTGGCGGTCCTCGATGCATTGAGTCCCGATCGTTTTGCGGCGGCGATACTTCATGAAGATCATAAGCTTCTCGCAAAGGCAAAGGGGATTGGCAAGCGCAGTGCTGAACGCATCGTTCTCGAACTACGTGATAAACTTAAAAAATCAAATTGGGCTGAGATGGATTTTGAGGTTCAGGATGCGGCAGAAGTGGAGACTAGTTCTAGCGATGGACCCTTTTCGGAGGTCCTGGAGGCCTTGTTGGTTCTTGGTTTTCGCCCAGCTGAGGCTGAGAACTTGCTAAAAGAGAGCTATCAAACTGAGTTGAGTCTCGAGGAGAATATTCGTCGTGCCCTCGCAGTTCGAGGTAGTACAATCGCTTAGTGCGTCTGGATAGAGGAGAGCATTTTTGGCGTCAGACTTTAAAAAATCGAATTTTCCAACTGCGGCTTTTCAGAGGCGGATCGGTGATGATCGCGAATATATCGAGTCTGAGGCTTTCGATGACTCGCGTTTTGATGAACCCTCTTATGCTGAGGACTTGGAGTTAGAAGCTGAGGACGAGCGACTTCTTCTTCGCAAACAAAAAACGAAACAAGATAGTGATGAGCAGCGTTTGCGACCTCTGAGTTTCGATGATTACTTTGGTCAGGAGCGGGCAAAAGAGAATCTGAAGATCTATATCGAGGCTGCCAAACTCCGTTCGGAAGCCCTCGATCATGTTTTGCTCTACGGTCCGCCAGGACTAGGGAAGACTACTTTGGCCGCGATCATTGCGGCTAGCCTCGGAGTCGAAATGCGGGTGACGAGTGGCCCGGCGATTGAAAAACCAGGTGATATTGCAGCGATCCTGACTAATCTAAAGGAAAACGATGTTCTCTTCATTGATGAGATCCATCGCCTTAATCGTCAGGTAGAGGAGGTTCTTTATCCAGCGATGGAGGATTTCGCCCTAGATATTATGATTGGAAAGGGCCCTGCGGCTCGTTCGATTCGCCTGGATCTACCGCAATTCACACTTATTGGTGCTACGACGCGGGCAGGACAGCTCTCTGCGCCAATGCGTGATCGCTTTGGTGTCGTCCACCGTCTCAATCTCTATGAGGTTCGGGATCTTGAGAAGATTCTGGCGCGCGATGCTGAGATATTGAAGATTGACATTAAGGAGGCGGCCCTTCACGAAATTGCCCGCCGTTCTCGAGGCACCCCGCGAATTGCGATCCGCCTTCTTAAACGTTTACGAGATTTTGCGCAAGTTCGTTCGGATGGATGCATAGACCTGGCAATTGCACGACATGCGCTTGAAGCGCTCGATGTTGATTCAGAGGGTCTTGATGGCACAGATCGCCGTTTGCTTCGAACGATGATTGAAGTTTATGGTGGTGGACCAGTGGGACTCGATACGCTCGCAGCTGCTTGTAACGAGGACCGCGGGACGATTGAAGATGTTTACGAACCCTACTTGATGCAGATTGGATTTCTTGCGAAGACGGCTCGAGGCCGGGTGGCAACGCGGCTGGCCTACGAGCACCTCGATTACCCGATTAGCGATACATTGATGCAGGGGAGTCGTGGCTTGTTTGATGCACAGTTCGGGGGAGAGAGAAGTTCTGAACAAGTACACGATACAGGAGAGGAGCAAGCCTGATGGAAATGCCATGGCTCGATTTTCAAAGCCGGGATAAAGTCGCCATTAGCTCTGATTGGCGAAATAAATTCTCGAGTAATCCACAGCTGATCGAGGTCGTCGATTTTGAAGCTGGAGAGGAGAAGCATCCCCATGACTACGGTCGCCATCTT
>JAUNVS010000047.1:8766-10649 GCA_030537565.1 Eubacteriales bacterium
CGATGGGCTAGACCCAGATGAATTGTCGAAGCTCGGCAATGGTCGGCTTCTCATGCATGTTTGCTGTGCTCCTTGTTCCGAATACCCACTCTTTGTTCTGCGCCACGAAGGCTTCTCAGTGGATGGCCTATTTTATAATCCCAATATCCATCCCTTTGAAGAGTGGCTGCTGCGCCTCGAAAATCTCGCTCTTTTCTCTGAACTCCATGGCTTTAAAGCCTTTAATCACGTCGAGCCTCAAATGGAGCGATGGTTGAATCATCCGAGTGTCGAGAAGGACAAACACTGTGCGATGTGCTATGCCATGCGCATGGACTATGTGGCCGCATTTGCTGCACGGCATGGCTATGCAGCATTCACGACGTCTCTACTGGTTAGCCCATATCAGAATCAGCCGTTATTGATGCAGATGGCTGAAACTGCAGCTCGTCGGCACGGAGTTAGCTTCTATCGTCGCCACTATATGGAGGGCTACCGCCTCGGGCAGACTATGGCACATGATGATGCTCTCTATTGTCAGAAGTACTGTGCCTGTATCTTTTCGATGCTTGAGAGTCGTTATAAGAAGAAACTCCTTAAACGCTTCGACATCGACCCTACGACGATTCCCGTTCGCCAAACTCGACACTGTGGCATGTCTGTGGAATTACCCGTCCAAAAATCCTGGTCTGATTTTTCTACGGCCGAAGCGAGCCAGTGGTTTGCGGCGCGAGCACTATCGGTATCCTGACTTCGTCGAGAATGTTTCGTAGACTCAAAGCGTTCCTGGGACTCTTCTCCGAGGAACGCTTTTATCGTTCAAGTTATTTAGTTAATCCGTTCTAGACCGAGGGCTTCAGGACTTGCAGGCGCAATTCGGATCGTGCGTTCGGCATCGTAGATAACGAGCCCTGCTGCGGCACCTTTGGGTTTTCGAAGTCTTCCACAGCTACAGAGGTCAACTTCAACCTTCGCGCCTTCGCTAAGGCTTGCCGGTTTTTGGCTAAACCAAGCACATAGTGATGCCGCACAGAGTAATTCCTCATCGCTTGCTTCAGATAGCGCTTTTCGCAGGATGAGATGAGTACCGCTGGCCCCTTTGAGGTGAAACCAGGTATCCGTCTTAGCGGCGCTCTTTAAACTAAGCTCATCATTTTGCCGACGGTTGCGGCCGACCCAGACTTCAACACCACTTTTGAGACGGAAACGCCGTGGCGGTAGGGCGATCTCTTCGCGACGCTGTTTCTTAGCTTGTTTTTTCTTCTTCTCATAGAGCTGTCGTCGTTGCTGTTTCTGTTTGTTTCCAGCTTTTCCTACCCGGTTAACTTGAAATCCTTGTTGAGATACCTGAGATGCTGGAGCTGTATTCTGGCGTTTTTTACCTTCGAGTTCATTGGCAATCAGGGTAAGGTCTTCGAGGTTTTCAGCGTGCTCGAGGTAAACTTGAGCCTCATCGAGGGCCTCCAACTCATCACGATCTGCGTCGATGAGGGGTTGAATCTTCGCCTGACGGCGTTGTAATTTTTCGTACTGTTTAAAGTATAGTCGCGCATTATCACTGAGGCTGAGTTTTGGGTCGAGGGGAATGGACGTAGGGGCCAGCTCTTCAGAATAGTAGTCTAGGACTTCGATGCGATCACGACCACGGCGCTTCGAGTCGAGGGAGAGGTTAGCGTAGAGAAGCTCACCGTAGCGCCGCATGTTTTCAAGTTCATCACACTCAGCAAGCTCATGGAGGTGACTTTGATATCTGCGTACGATCCGTTTTTGAGCCTGTCGAATTCTCTGCTTTATGGCTTGTTGAGCAGACTTAAATTGCTCTTGTTCTGCAAAGAGTGATTGGTAAATACTGACGGCATCTAACAAACTGGATTTTTCAACTTGTTTTGAAATTTGAAGTACGG
>JAUNVS010000048.1 GCA_030537565.1 Eubacteriales bacterium
TTGTTTACACGGATTTCGGGTCAGATGCGCAACCGACTGAAGAGATAACGCACAATGACATTCGAATTGAAGGACATAATCACAACTTCAAAATACCTATGCTGCATCCCTTTTGGACGGAAAAGTGTGAATGGCTTATCTCGTATCTAGCTGATCGAAAGCCTGAAAAGTTACTTGTTGGAGACATTCTGCTGCAAAAGGTACCACTGGACTTGAATGAAACGACTAGTGATTTCCTCGAGACCGAGTTTGGTCTTTATTTAGAGAAGGTTGATCCGATAAATCCTTGCGAGGCAAACATGGCGTTTCGTCCCCCCAAACGGCCTACGTCAAAGCAGCGAGAACCACCGATGAAGCGGGAATCATATCGAGTCAGATCGCCCAAAGATATCCTCAATCAACTTCGCCGAGCTGAAACTAGTTCGGCGATTAACTTTGTCTTCTTCGACGGCCAGCTTAATAACGTATTCGACTCCTTAGACTCGCCCCCATATCATGACCAGTTCCTCTCCATGATTTTTGGTGAGGCCATCTGGGCAGAATCAAGAGCTGTCTGCATCTTAATATGCAGCTTACAAATCTATAGGAATACGAATCTCTACAGGCATGTACAAGAGTTGATATCAGGGTTGAGTGAGGACTTCGAAATCCTGGGCATTAAGTTGCTCGATGTGATCTGCTATCCACCGAATTACCTAACGTTAAATCGAGACTACGTGTTAAGCGCCCGAGCCGAAGGGTTCGATTTCGAAGCCAAAAGCACCAGTATCGATTGCACCTCGTTAATTGATCGAGGTCGAAAAATTCCAAATTTTTAATTTTTAGAAATCAGGAGAAAAAAATAATGAAACAGAATAAGTATATTTCATACCTCATGAGCCTTGGCATCCTCTTTGGAGGCGTAGGTTTATCCACAGTTATTCACGCAGATACAGCCACGCCCCCACCCGAACCACCAGCAGCAGGTGATCGTGATACCACTGAAATCAACCGAATGATCAAAGTGATTGTGCAAGATCAAAATGGCGAGCCCCTTTCTGACTTCGTCGTCTCACTTTCGAATGGCGCAGAACTAACGACCAATAGTACAGGTGTCGCCATTTTTAGTGGTTTAGAGCAGGGCATGTACACCGCTAAACTGACGGCTGTCCCACAGAATACAAGCTTTACGTATACCGCCGATGATACGCTCCAACTGACGCTTGGAGCACAAGACGCTGAAGGTACGATGACCTTTAACGTCCACGTCTCTTTGAACAAATCCAGCCTAAAAAAGCAAATTGACCGAGGTACACAGGCTGTTTTGGATCGCAAGAAATACACTAGCGAGAGCTTTAAGGCCATGTATGCGAAGCTTGAGGAGGCCATTGAAGCCTACAACACGATTACAGGAGTTTCGCTAAATGATCAAAATGCGGTTATCAAGGCGACGGTTGGCTTGGAAGAAGCACTGGATGCCCTTAAGTTAAAGTCAGAACCGACGACTGAACCGACAACGGAACCAACAACGGTACCAACCACAGAGCCGACGACTGAACCGACGACGACTCCAACGACGCAGCCATCGACGACGCCCCCTGCGCCGAATCCTGCTCCACAGCCAAATCCGAGCACAAATCCGAATAGCGAGCCGACGACTGATCCGAGCAGTAACCCAACGACACAACCGACCACTCCCCTCCCCCCTGTTGTGGCACCCGAGCCATCCGTGCCAAAGGATCCAGTCAACGCACGTCCCGCTCGTCCACAAGGTGCAGTGGTCAATAATGCAGCGGGTAAGGCGCAGAAGGTACTCGTGAATCCAGAAAATATGGATAAGAAAGCAGTTCCTCAAACGGGCGACATGATGGCTCCAATTGTTATGCTTTCTAGTTTAACAATGGCAACGGGCACAGGCTTAATCCTTAAGAAAAAGTATGAAAAAGAAAATGAAGACTAATTCACGGGTCAGGGCTGTTAAGGAGGGGGCGCCATCGTCCCCTCCTAAGCGCCCAACATCAAAGCAGCGACTGGTCAAGAGAAAGCGTCGGCGAAACACGAAGTATTATCTGACTTGTATGCTCGGTGTCCTTCTCATCTCGATCGGCTTAGTGGGGCTAATGCGAGTGTTCGTCCCACGATATCTTCATAAGATAGAGAATCTGAAACTGGTGGAGGATCGATCTAAGCTTGATCCTTTGATAGCCCATGTGAAAGATGATTTGCCACAAGATCCAATCCCAGACAAAGAAAAAGTTGCTGAGAAATCTTCAAGACGAGCGAAAGCGATACGTGACTGGTACAAACAGCAGCATGAGAAGGGATTAATAGATCTTAGTGGTCTTCTGAAAGTGACATTCAACGAAGAGGATAAATCAACAACGATCGAAACTCCTCTTTTCATGAATAAAGAAGATCATCTTTTCTACATGAATCACGATCGCTATAAACGGTATTCCAGAGATGGTGAAGCAGGCATGCTTCGAGACAATCGCAAGCGCAATATCTGCGTATGGGATCACAACTTTTACAACGGTGAGCGATTTGCTCGCTTGGCAAGCTTGGCTGACGACCCAGCAGCGTCAGATCAAATATCCATCCACCTCGAACTCGAAGATGGGAGCCAGAAAGACTATGAAGTTATATCTGTACAAAAACGTACGGATGAAGGCTTCTTCAAAATTAGTTTTGAGAACGAAAGTGATTATAAGTCGTGGTTGTTAGCTCAACTTGGCGACGAGATCTTGGAGCGCTTCGACCCCAAATCGGTGTTAACGATACACACATGTTACTCAATGGACGGACGTATTAAGACCGTGCTCTTTTGCGTCCCTAAATCAACCTAAAACATAAGGAGGTTTCCATGGAAGGAATTTATAACGTCCTCAATCAAATCAAAGATGGCTTAACTACCCTCGCTACGCCAATATTTATTGTTGGAATCATTTTGTTAGGCCTAGCACTTGGCCTAGGGCTAACGGAGGGAGCAGAAACAAAACGGAAGATTATTAACATTATTTTAGGTGCAGGACTTGTTGTCTCTGCAACCTCGATCATTGGGATGCTTGGTCTCTAAATCACATAGGAGGCTAATATGCAAATAATCAAGCGTAAAGCAGGGCAACTTATCTTTGCTCTGCTTCTTGCTTTCTCACTCATCCTCGCTCAATTTATTACTCAAGCACCAGCTCGAGTTCAAGCTCAAAATTTCGACGCCGACTTCAATCGAGATTTAGTCGATGAGCTTGATAAAAAGAAAAAAGAGAAGGAGGACTCGATCGTAGCGGGTTACGGTACGGGAGGTGTTCCCTATCTCGATGCACTCTATCAGGGTGGCGAGGACGGCGCATCCGTCTTAAACCACTATCGGATTGATAACCTCGGCAATCAACTTCTTCGGGACATTCAATCCACGCTCCTGAGATTTTTCCGATCGCTCGTTGCATCAATGGAAATGATTGCACGTAGCCTCGGAACACTAAGTCTTAGTACATTCGCCAGTGGCCTCGATCCGTACATTCAGCCGTTTGTACGGATCGCAGGCTTGCTTGCGGTGATCTCAATTATCATCATCGGTATGACTTACGTTTTTTCAGGTGAGCGTGGCAAAGAAAAAACATATGCCTTCGCAATGTCCGTTGCTATGTTTGCATCGATGAATTTTCTTTTTGACTCTCTCGAATCGATGCGTCAAGGAGCACTCAACGGTCCAGATTCACTTTACGACTCGCTATCTGACAACGAACGTTTGGACTATACCGTTATGCGCGAATTTACTTATAACGTTGCTGAATCGATTCAACAGGGTCGTCTCGTTTCTCTAAAAGAAAGTGGCGAGCAGTACACTGAAGCACTTTTTAATAAAACTCTTGATCCAGAGAGCTATAAGTGGGATAAGTCCGTGAACTCGGCAGGGGCGTACCCTGAATTACCTCGTGGATTTAGAATTCTTCGTCACGTAATAAAAATCGCACACATCAATGACCTATTCGTATACGCCTATTCCTGTGATTTCTTGATGGCAATCATTACCATGGGGATCCTGGCATTTGTCTTGTTTCTTATTAGTATCAAGACCGTCAAACTCATGTTCGAAATCGCCATACAGAAGCTTATTTTTGCCCCTGTTGTCCTTTCGGATAACGGTCAAGGACATGGTAAGCAAATATTCCGCTCAGTCATCAATGCCTACTGTGTACTTGTACTCATGTTCATTTGTTTCAAAGTTTTTATCACAATGGTCAGTAGCATGTCCGACTGGGTGAATTCACTGGAGTCAGTACGAAATATTCCGCTTGGCGCTGCGGTGTTAAAAATTGTTGCCATTATGGGACTTGGTTGGGGTGTGATCGATGGCCCCGACATCATTGTTCAGATTTTTAGATACGATGCAGGTGTCCACAGTGCATGGGGAGCACTCGGTGGATTTGGCTTGGCTCGCATGGGAACTCGTGGCGTTAAGCATGCCTTGCGTGGTGGTAAGGCGCTCGCAAAAGGGGGCGCAAAATTATTAGGCCGTCTAGCCAGTGACGGCGCACCCTTATCTCGTCCAGATAGTACTCGTAACGCTCGTCCGACTCATGCAGCTAAAGCAGCAACTAATTCCTCGGCAGCTAGAGCGTCGGGCGCTTCAAAATCAGGAGAATCTAAACCTCGTATGGATTCTGGCAGTCGCTCAGAATCATCGACTCGCTCATACTCAAGACCTACGTCTACGGCGACATCCCCGATTAGACGAGGTAATCGTACGTCGATGCCCTCACCATCAACCAGTGCATCCGTTCCACCCAAAACTTCGACAGGTTCACGTCCAACAAGCGCCTCTTCTTCAAGCAGATCATCAGGCAGTGGTTCAGGCTCAACGTCGGCTCGTCCATCTAAAACATCGACCGCTGCGCCTTCAAACGCAAATTCTAGATCAGGCAGTACAGCAAGACCATCTCGAACGAATATGTCCAGTAGCGCAAAAGGCTCAAGTTCAGCTCGAACCTCAGGGCGGGAACCGCTTCAAAATTATGGATACGATGGGCGTTTACCACGTTCAGAGAAAACAGGCAGTCACTTTAACTCAAGCTCGAGCACTTCACGAGTCATTCGTGAGGCTGGAGGAAGCAACATCAGACCAAATGGCGGTCAGCGTTTTGACAATCAGTCTAAAGCCCAAGATGACGCACAAATGCCGAAGAACAAAATGGGCAAGACCGAGGATTCAGATAATAATGAGTAGGGAATTAAAGGAGGTATCATGGGACTTGTTTTAAAAAACATCAAGACGCAAAACATGATTTCTAAACACTTTTCCATCGAACGAGTGATGGTCATGATGGTATCGATCATGAGCTTTAGGGTCGTAAGTGACCTATGTGTTAAAGGCATGTATTCCATCGGATTTATGGCGATAGGCGGGATGGTTGGCTACTTAATCACGATGCCTGATCCTGTTTACCCTCGGCGAATGTTACTCAACGGGTTACTACTCGTTTTAAAACATCACTTACCAAGACGCCATCGACCTAAAGTTGTTGATGCGATTACAACAATAGACCTAGTTGATAAGTTAAGGATAGGCGAGGTTTCAGACGCCGTAGAAAATAGCGCAAAATAATTTGCGCAAAAAAAAAAGGAGAGTGATCACTCTCTCCCTTCACCTCTATTCATGATTTCACTTGAACACGCACATGATAGTAGTTTTCCTGATCAAAGTCAAGATCAAAATAGAAACAATTTATGAACGACGCAAGACCGAAAGGTCTTTTTTATTACTACAAAAAAAGGAGAGAACATGTTTGATATCAAAGAAAGAATCCATCAATACAAAACTCGGCCTCGTAAATACCTCTCAGCGAAGCAGATTCGCACAACGCTCGAGGAAACTGCCCTGTTAGATGTTTATGGGGTTGACGAGCAAGGCTTCGTCAAGCGTGAGAATGGATTATTTAAGATCTATGCGGTACAGGGTATTGACCTCTACTTACTTAGTGATTCTCAGCGTGAAACGGTTTACTCGGCTTACGCTAGTGTTCTATCTACAGTCAAAACACCTCTTAAGATCATTTCGATGTATGACAATGGTGATTTCGGCGATGAGATTGCATTTGTAAAAAAGAAAATCGAAACGCAATCGAATGATAATTTGCGGAGTGTTTTAGAAACCTCGCTTATGGACTATGAATTTTATGAAAAAGAAACACAGGTGCGATGTTTGTACCTGTTTATTTACGGTGAAACCGCCGATGAAATTACGGCAATACGTGAACGCTTTAACCGTCTCGAAACCGTAGGAATACGGCTCAGGGAACTAAACAAACAAGCGAGCGAACGAGTGTTATACAAATGGATCCAAGGAGGAGCGTAAGTTGTGAAGCGAGAGAAAACTGTAAAGACCTTATCGTATGCAGACATATTGAGTCTTTCAAAACTATTTCCAAACTCATATGAGTTTAAATCGAATTGTATTGGTGTTGGTGACAAGTTCATAGCGTGCTTAGCGGTGTTGTTTTATCCGTCCATGTTGGACGACCTAATCCTCACACAATTGATGTGTATGTCAAAATACCACGTCTCAATGGATTTTGAGCCGATCGAAGCAGAACGGATACTGCCCCAAATCGATCGTTCAATTAAAGAACTTGATTCACGGCTAGCGCAAGTCAATATGAGTGTTGCGGATAAAGATGAAGCGAGCGAAGAACTGAATGACTTTCGAACGTTTCGAATCGACATGAGTCGAGGACAAGAAAAGGCATTGGCTGTAACCATTCGCTTTTGGTTAAAAGATGAGAATGAAGATCTGCTACTACAGCGACTGGATGCGCTAAAGGCCGAAATTCAAGGCCGATATGGAATCGATTGTTTTTTACCCGCCTATGAAATGCAGGAGCAATTCCTCTCGCTTACGTCGCCTTCTAACTCGGTCATGACCCCCTTTCCCCTCCTCCAGACCTTTGCTCGGCAAATCCCATTTTATGGCACAAGCCTTCGAGATCCACACGGCTGGTATTTTGGCCATTCCCTCACTGACGAGGTGGTTATCCTAGATCCTTTTGCAGCAACGCAACAGCGAACAAGTTTTAACATGTTGTTCGTCGGTGGCATGGGTGCAGGTAAATCATCCACGCTCAAATCCATGATGCAGGACGCTTTAGCCTTTGGACATCGAGTATTTAGTCTCGACATCGAAGGGGAGCAGCGGGTGTTGGCTCAGTAATATGGTGGAACAGTCATTGACTTTACAAAAGAGTCGATCAACCCGCTTGAAATCAGACCAACAGGAACGAGTGATGACACGGATGCTCTTACAAGTTCGTATGAACAGGAATTGTCCCGAGTCCTCAACTTTTTCAAGGCTTATCAGCACTTAGATGCTGAAGAGACGAGCATTATTCTCGGAGAATTAGAAGAGTTATATGCCTCATATCAGATTTTCCCGAAGACAAATCTTGCACAACTCAACTCAGAGAATTACCCGAAAATCTCGAATCTCATCCATCAAATGAGTGAGAAATCACGGGTAAAAACTGAGGGCGGAAGGCAATACGTCGAGAACATGAATGCCAGGACGCATGCCCAATACACGAAACTGATAGCGATCCTTAAGGCATTTGAGCGCGATACCCTGCGCCGAATCTTTAATCAGCACTCCTCGATTAACTTGAAAGAATTGCAGTTCGTTGTCTTCGACTTATCGAAGATGCAGGGCTTACCACAAGAAGCACTAAACGCACTACTTTTTAATGTTCTCACCATCATGTGGCAAGAAGTCTACCGAAACCGCTTTATCAACCAAGATGTACTAAAAGACGCAGAAAAACGTAAGTACATTATTTGCGTCATCGACGAAGCGCACAGATTTTTTAAATCCGAACAAGAAGGCACGATGGACTTTATTTCATTGATGGTGCGCCAAGCGAGAAAAAATAGCGCAGCACTTTGGATGGCATCACAGTCTGCCCGAGATTTTTATCCAACCGTGAGCTCGAATCGAGGAAAATTCGTCGACCAAATGCAATCGATCTTTGCCCTTGTGCCTTATAAAGTTTTGATGAAACAAGATCAATCTGACGTTCGATATTTACAGGAACTCTTACCATCGTTTACGGACAATGAAATTGCTTCGACGCTTAGTTTTGATCGAGGTCAAATGCTTATTGAGGTCGCAGGCGAAGGAAAGATCATCGTCAATCGCTTTATTCACCCAGAATACCTGGAATTGTTTGGAGGCGGGCGATGATTTGGGGGCGGCACAAAAAAAAGAAACGGCGATTAATCTCATTTCTGATTGTTGGTTCAGCAGTTCCGATTGCATCTCTTACACTTATTGTTGTCGTCATCATGCTGGTCGGTGCAATGCTAACTTCGATCCTCGGAATTTTTAATACAGGAGCTCCGAAAAACCGACGATTCGGAGCGATGGGGGGCGAAATCGCTCCCTTTTTCTTTTTTGATTACACAATTAATACAGGCGAGTACTATTCAGGTGGGGACTATCATGGTGCGAGTGATTTAGGAATCCAGGATGGAGCGACTTTAGGCACTCCCATTCGAGCAGTTTTCTCAGGAACGGTCGATATCGTTCATGTGTGGCAAGGCACTGAAGACCGTCACTCCATCGACTCCTATGGAAATGCGGTTGTCATTCGGACAACTCCTGAAGACTACAGCGGTTTTGATCAAGAAGGTAATCCGATTAAAGAACTTGTCACCGATTCTGGATACGATTCGTTTATCACAACTTATGCACACATGATCGAACCATCGACATTTGTTGAAGCAGGTGATCATGTTCTAGCGGGTGAAGTAATCGGTCTTGTTGGTTCTACAGGGAGAAGTACAGGTCCACATTTGCACCTTGAAATGCGAATACTTCCCGACTCTTCAGTCGGTGCAACGTGGGGGTACACTTTACAATCATATCGCCTACCCGTCTGGGATTTCGTCGACCCTCAGCCGAACACAGGTGATGAAAATGAACCCTTCATCCCTTGGCCATCTGAGGAAGAGAAGGCGATCGGGAATCTCTATCGATCAGGTGCGATTAACTGGGTAGATTTGGCTGAGATGGCTTCTGAAATCAGTAAGCGTCCAAAGGTGCAGATAGATATCCCGCCATCTGCAGGTGAAGGTTCTATTCGGGATCTGATTCCAGAACGAGATCGAGAGTGGTTTTACGACTATGCGATGCGTGTTGTTCAGCTCGAAGCTGGACCAAATTGGAGTCAAATTGGCTGTCAATACCTCGCTGAAACGATCGCCAATCGAGTCCGTGATGGTCAGTTTTACCCTACAGGCAATTACAAATTTATTACTGACGGTGGGCAGTACAACGTCAATTGGCGAACAGCTGAAATCAACAGTCTAACGATTCGTCCAGAGGTCTACCGAGCAGTCATGGAAGCGTTTAGCGGATCGATTCGCTACCTACCATCCGATTGCTATTCATTTTGCGACTACAACGCCAGCGCCCCCGCTGGGCGAGTTTATTTCGACAAATTACGACCGTGCGCTCAATTCGAGAACGTTACATTTTATAGGTAAAGAAAAAGTGAGTACTAAAATGAAATTAAATAGACATAAAAAGTATAGGAGTAAGAGTTGGATATATTTCACGTGCATCATGATCGTCGTATTGTCCATGGTAGCACTATTCATACACACAAGAGATAAGAGTGATATTCCCGATGACGTGCACATCGGTGATTACAAGTTAAGACTTACTAGCCTTGGCATAACAGAGCAAAATACCCTCTATTTACCATTTAAAATCATCGGTGATTATGATGAGCATCGACGATTTCATCGCTTTGACTTAGAAGCTAAGTCCACGGACATTCGCTCAATCGAAAAAGTCTATCTAAAAGATATTGAAGCACCCGCATTTCGAATCCTACTAGATCGAGAAAGGTCTCGCCTACAAGATTTTATTCTGCGAGTTGGAGATGACAACGCCTACAACGTTCGGATTGATCTTTCTACGCAAAAAAGTCTCAAAAAAGCACCTGTGTACATTTTAGATTGCGTTCGAATCAACGATCTCCGAGCGCAAGAATATCAGCTTGCATCAGACTTAAGTGCAGTACCAAACGCCTACGACGACTACCTATCTGCTCGTCAACGTCACGTAGCGGACAAACAAGAATGTCAATCCATTCAAAGTGGTTTGCAACTCGAGGTTGGAAAGCGTGCAGTACTCATTGAAGAATTTGCAAAATCGAAAGGCGAACTCGTGGACGATTACTTTATCCACAGTTTGTACGAAGGAGAAGCTGACTATGACCTGACAGGCATGGCCGAAGATGTGAAATCACAGGTTGATCAACACACATCAGAGATCGAGCGTGCGCATCAAAAACTGATGGAAAGCTATGAAAAATGTGACAAATCTCTAACCGCTTTGAGAATTGCAAAAGAACGTTACGAATTCTACAAGGAGAAATATAAGGATCTAGATGTCGGTAAAGTTGAAACCGCATATCGAAAGGTATATGACGAGCTCGAATTAACCCGAATGGCATTTGGC
>JAUNVS010000049.1 GCA_030537565.1 Eubacteriales bacterium
AACTCGATCGTAACGCAGGTGATTAAGATCTTTCCAGAGGACTTGACCAATTCCGCCCGCGCCTACAAATCCGAGGATAGAAGCCGAACGAATATTTGATTCGAGGATGATGAAAAAACAGGAATATAGATCCTCGTGCAGTTGAGGGAGAACGGATTTCAAGAGGATTTGACTCTGGGTTGCCCCGAGTGCTTTAAGAGAATCAAGCGTTTCGCTTGGTAGCGATTCGAGCGCTTCGCGAAGATACTTTTGTGCGATTAGGATGGAAATGATCGTCAGAGCGATTAATCCTGAAAACTTTCCCACGGAAAAGATGGAGACGAGAATCGCAGCATGAACGAGGGAAGGGAGGGTTCGAAAAAAGGAAAAGCCGAGGTTTAATAGATTCGCTAAGTAACGATTCGGGCTAATATTCCTGGCACTGAGAAGAACAAAGGGAATTGCGAGACAGGTTCCTAGAGCCGAAGCTAAGAGGGCGAGTTTAAATGTATCCCAGAGTGCGATCAAGACAATATCAAGCTGTGAAAAATCGGGGTGTAGGATTCTCCAAAAGAGTTCCCACATCGCTGGAGCACCACTAATTAAGCGACTCGGCACAAAGGAAGAAGCCCAGAGGCTGAGATAGAGGAGCAGGAGGATTCCAGCCCGAAGCAGAAGTGCTCGGATTCGTTTCTGGCGAGCAAAATTCTTTAATGTAGGACTCGCTTGACTACACACGTCTATACCACTTTCGTCTCAGAGAGATCAGCGTGGACGTGATAGATCTCTTGAAGCAGGGCATCGCTTAAGCCACTGGAGGGACCATCGTAGATTAGTTTTCCATGTTGTAATGCGATGATTCTAGGGAAGTAGCGGATGGCGAGACGAACATCGTGGAGATTCATCAAAATCGCAATATTTCTCTCTTCATTCAACGCGCAAAAGAGCTTAAGAATCGATTCAGCGGTGAGTGGATCGAGGGCTGCGAGGGGTTCATCAGCAAGAATCAAACGAGGTTGCTGACAGAGTGTTTTGGCGATTGCAACCCGTTGACGCTGTCCACCCGATAGGGCATCGGCGCGCTCGAGGATTTTATCGTTTAGACCACAGGCATCGATGGCATCAATCGCTGCTTGATATTCTTCTTGGCGATACTGATTGAATAAACTCTGCCAGTAGCTCTTATAGCCCAGGCGGCCGAGGAGCACATTTTCGAGTACGGTGAGGCGGTCGACGAGGTTATAATCTTGGAAAATCAAACCAATTGACCGACGGAGCTCACGAAGCTGTCGCGGTTTGAGATTGATGAGCACTTGATCATCGATTGCGATCCTACCTCGGTGAGGCTGGATGAGGAGGTTAATCGATTTAAGAAGCGTTGACTTACCTGAGCCTGAATGTCCAATAACGGCAACCCGTTCGCCACGATCGAGTTTAAAGCTTAGCCCCTGAAGTGCTTCGAGGCTATCGTTATAGATTACGCAGAGATCTTCGACTGATAAAAGCGTTTTATTCTTCATCCAACTTAATGTCCATGAGTTTT
Source organism: Eubacteriales bacterium (assembly GCA_030537565.1). Classification (GTDB taxonomy): domain Bacteria; phylum Bacillota; class Clostridia; order Saccharofermentanales; family Fastidiosipilaceae; genus JAUNVS01. The sequence goes on from JAUNVS010000049.1 coordinate 1,523, forward strand.
GCAACCTTACGGATCGCATCGTAATCTTCGTCTTCAGCTTCGGTAAAGCCGTGAAGATTAAATAAATCAGCGATAAGCTCTTTGCCTTCACCACTGCTGAAGTCTTTTAAAAATGTCTTCTTTAACTTAGCGATGATCTTTGGATCCAAGTCTTTTCGAACTGCGAGCGCTATGAAGGGGATATCCTCGGTGTAAGCGAGGACTTCGGTCTCATCCATGATTTGAGGAAACTCTTCCTTTAATTTGAGCCGGGCATCATCATAGACACAGGCCGCATCCGCATCTTCGAGGAGCAGGGATTGCAAGGCTTTATCGTGTCCACCAGTAAAATTACTATCAAAATCCTTATCAATATCGAAGCCTTTTTGTTTTAAAAAAGCGGCGGGATAGACGTAGCCAGAGGATGACGAGGGGTCGACGAAGGCGATGATCTTACCTTTGAGATCTTTGACATCTTCGATGCCAGAATCCTTTCGAACCAAAATTTCGCTGCGGTATGAGCTCTTTCCCTTTTTATTGAGTGCTTTCAGTATGACTTCAGCGCCATTTTCCTGATGTGCTAGAACGTAGGCCAGTGGGGGGATGAGCGCAAAGTCGACCTGACCTGAACCGAGGGCTTCGACCACCGCGACGTAGCTTGATGCAGTAAAGGCCTTAACTGGTTGCCCAACTCGATCACTCAAGAGCTTACTTAACGGTTCGACCGACTCGATCAACTTTTCTTGTTCTAAAAGTGGGACGAAACCGAGGACTAGTTCATCCGTTTCACTCGTTTCGGCTGAGACTTTTCGCTCGGCTTGCCAAAAGCGAATCAGCGAGGCTAATCCGAGGCCAAATCCTGAGACGAGGATCATAACGGCGATTAAAATCGCCATAACGCGACTCAGTGTTCTCTTCTCAAAACGATGCATGGATGAAGTCCTCCTTTATAAATGGATTGATAATTACTTCAACGAACTGAGGGCAATCGCAAAAGGATCCCACGGATCGAGTTCGATTGCTTTTTTCTTCAAACCGTCGAGAGCGGCTTCCGAAAGATACTTTCGAGCGACGATGGCCTCGTAGGTATAGGCGAGAAACCACTCATGCGACATGGAGAAGGTACCTTTTTTCCCCATTTCTTCGCTCCAGGAATTCTCGACCTTCCAGTTGACCGGCTCTCCCATTGAATCACACTCAACACCGCAAATGCTCATCGCGTGAGTCGGGCTACTGTAGCCACTATCAAACTGATCGGCTTTAGAAAAGTCGCGTAGCGGATCAAGTACCAGATCATAATTGTAGAGCTCTAGATCTAAGAGGCCTCGCTTGCGATCGATTAATTTACCGACATCACAGGCAAACCATACAGGAGTCCCATCTTTTACCGACTTCAAGACCGCGTCACTCAGATCTTCAATTGGGACGTTCAGTCCACCACCCGTTGGCCCATTATAGACATTGCGGACATCGGGAAAACTTAATGGCTGGTAGTAGGGGTGGATCTCTCTCGGATCAGATACGATCACCACACGCTCCTCGAGTGCTTCTTTTCCAATATACTTCTCAAAAAATTCGAGGGGGGTCATCTCCTCGAGTTGGACGTATTTCTTATCCTTATCGCGATAGGCATAGCGGAACTTCTCAGGTAGCTCGCCCAGTGCCTTAGAAGCAATCAGATAACAGGAAGCGAGGCATTGGTCTTTTAACTGGCGAAGAGCGTCGATGTCCGCACCCTTCGCATGGGTGTGGCGCATCTCCATGAGACACTGGCGCAGACGGACGTCGAGTTGCTTCGTAAACATGTAAGACTTCTTACTGTGGAAGGTTTCTGGCATGCACTCTTGGGGGACGATACCGTACTTCAAACAAAGCACCGTGAAGAACTGCCAGAGGCCACCATCTTCACTACCAGAATCAATTAATGTCTGGACTCGCCGATCGGTCAGGGGTTTGTCGATCATTGCAATCATATTTTCGAGGTAAATATTAGCCTTTTCCATCTTGTCGAAGAAGTACAAATAGGTTTGGCTCAGCTCAATGCTCTCGACATTCAATTTCTCCATAACGATTTGACGGAGACTGTTGAGGGCTGCGTAATACCAACAGCGTCCACTCTGATTCTGGCTGGTTGGGCCACCCTGTTTGCACTCATGTTCGAAGACAAAACTATGGCGTTTGACGGCCTCAGGGTTGAGAGCTACATCATCAATTCCCACGTTGACAATACTGGCCTGGTAGGCACGATTGCTGGCCTCGGCATTAAAGAGTTTACGGTAGCGTTTAAGTTGCTTCAGAGTTAATTTCGCACTGATCTTTTCCATAAATACCTCTCAGACTGAAAGTTTGCTTCCATTCTACATGGAAAGTTAGCAGCTGCCTATCGATCAGACAGCGCAACTCTCACACTCATCGACACGCAGTTTGCGGGTCCTGGTGTAGTAGAGGGTCTTAATTCCACGCTGATGAGCATAGATGTAATAACGAGCTAATTCACGCGTTGTCACGTCCGATGTAATGCAAAGTTCGAATGAGATTCCCTGATCGATGTGTTTCTGGATTACAGCAATCGTATCGATAACTTTGTATTTATCCATCTCATAGGCCGTTTCGTACATGAATTCTGCCTCAGCCAATCCAGGCATTGGGTAGTACGTCTTAGAATTACCGTAGGTCCGCTCTTCGATCTTTTGCTTCACTGGGGTTACCGAAGGACTTGCACTCATCACATATGAGATGGAACCATTGGGGGCGATTGCAAGACGGTGTGAATTGTAGAGACCATATTTCATAACCGATTCTTTCAAATCCTGCCAATCGGCCTCACTCGGGATTTCAATATCTTTAAAGATCTCTTCAACACGCGGAGTCTTCGGATAAATCGCAGAGCGTCTGTCGAAATAAGTCCCGTCTGCATAGTTGGACTTTTCAAACTGATCGAAGACTTCACCAGTCGTCTTCGCCTTTTCCATTGAATGGCGAAGTGAATAGTAATTGACAAGGTTGAAAAAGACATCACAAAGGTCGAGGTCTTCTTCAGAGCCAAATGCGATCATCTCTTCAGCGATATATCCATGATGGTTCATAATTCCAAAACCAACACTGCGATTGAGGCGATTGGCCTTTGCAACTGCAGGAACATAGCTAATATTGGTCTTCGCTGAAACGGAATTCATAATGTCCATTGCTGCATATACCGTCTCGCGGATCGTATTATGTCGGATCATATTGGCCATGTTTCCACTGGCTAAATTACAAGAGATGTCTTTTCCAATTCGATCGTCTTCGCGTTTATCGTAGTCTGCAAAAGAGCTAAGTATGCTCGGTTGTAAAATCTCGGTGCAGAGGTTCGAAAACTTGATTTTTTCATTGAGTGGATTGTCTCGATTTGCATTATCACAGAACATCAAGTAGGGATAACCACACTCGCCTTGGACCGAGGCAATTTCATTGAGGAGTTTACGCGGATTGATTTTGCGCTTGCGAATTTTCGGATTTTCAACCCACTCGTCATAATAACGATCGATATCAACCGCCATATCGCCAAAAGGAATGTCATAAAATTGCATCACCGTGTGAGGATAGAAGATGTACATGTCTTTATCATCACGGGCAAGTTCAAAAAACTTATCGGGAACGATCAGACCTAAGGATAGGGTCTTCACGCGGACATCATCATCTGCATTTAGCTTTTTGGTGTTGAGAAAGTCCTCGACATCAGCATGGAAGACATTGAGATAGGCTGCACCGGCTCCAGGTCTTTGGCCCATTTGATCGGCATATCGAAACGCGTTATCTAGTAGCTTAGCGACACCCACTACGCCCTTCGCCACATTGGGCACGTCTTTAATCGACTCGCCTTTAGCTCGGATGTTACTGAGATGAAGCGAGACCCCACCGCCAATTTTTGACAGTTGCATGGCGAATTCTTGGGCACGGGCAATATCGTTCATCGAATCACCGACCTCAAGTAAAAAACAGGAGACGAATTCGCCCCGTTTCTTTCGCCCCGTGTTCAGTAGGGTAGGAGTAGCCGGTGTGAAATCTTGAGCAATTAAACGATCGACCAACTCGAGTGCTCTAGATGGATCCCCATCTGCATGATAGAGGGCAATCACGGCGAGACGATCTTCGAAGCGTTCGAGGAAGACTTTTTCATCCTTCGACTTCAGAGCATAGTTGGAATAAAACTTGAAGGCGCCCATATAACTCGGAAACCTAAACTTCGCATCGTAGGCGCGCCGAAACACAGTCTGTATATCCTCAAATTTATAGGCATCGAGGAAGTCCCGTTCGTAGTAGTCGTTTTTAACCAAATAATTCAATTTCTCCTCAAGTGTATGGAAAAACTGGGTTTTTTTATTCACCTCATTAACAAAGTAAGAGTAGACTGCTTCGCGATCTTTGGCGAGATCTCGGATCTGGCCGTGTTCATCGATCATTTCCGAATTAAGTCGTACCCACTCAGGAATTTGAAAATCATCTAGTTTTAATGCGTCGTTGTAGGACATGAAATACCTCTATTTGGCTTGTTTTTCGAGATGTGCAGCAATAAAGTCACGGACGAGCTGACGTTCGTGGGGGAAACCCATGGCTTCGAACTTACAGACGCAGGGGATTCCGAGCGCTTTTTCGATCTTATCACCGACGATGGCGTAATTCTGCCCCCAATTTCGGTTGCCGCTGACGGCTTGTCCGAAGACCTGGCGATGGTGCTTCTTCAAAAACTCACGAGTCGGTTCAGGAACTTCACCGAAGTTGAAACAACGGGTCACCAGAAAATATTCGCTAGTCAAATCGCTGTCATCAACCGCGTCAATGGCAATCGTATCGTATCCGAGGGCCTCGGCAAACTTTTTGCAAAGCCCAGTCAAACTGTCGTAAACAACGAACATAGCTCACCTCATCTCGCATGCTTTCTCATTCCATCTTAGCGATCACTTGCCGCTGAGCTCGATACATTTTCGCTAGTGCTTCGAATCCATATCATGTAGCAATAAGTTTTAAGGAATAAAAAAAGTGCGGTAGGGGAACTACCGCACTCGTGAAATTCAATCTCAGATAAATTACTTCAGCATGGAATCCATGAACCAAAGCTGCTTATCATATTCAGAAATCTGATCTTCCATCATGTTAGCGATTTGGAAGATACCCTCTTCGTCAGCGCTTTCGCGAACTTCGAGAGCCGTCTTCTTCATCATGGCGATGTAATCACGGGCAATCTTAACGCACTCCATCTGAGGAATGTCTTCGCTCTTCTCGCACTCTTTTACATTCGTGAGTTCAAGATACTGCTTCATGCTACCGACTGGATAGAAACCGAACATCTTCTGAATCTCAGCAATCGAATCAACAAATTCGAAGTTCTGATCATAGAGGCCTTCGAGGAAGACGTGAATCGTCTTAAATGAAGGACCAACAACATTCCAATGCAGGTTGTGCAGGAACACATTACCAACAAACAGGTCGGCGAGATAGACATCCAATTTTTTCATCGTATTTTTCATAATAACTTTTCTCCTTTTTCTTAGTGCCTCCAGCGAGCTGTGGCACGTCGTTCATGTACCTAGAATACGACTTTAAAATAAAGACATGTTCACGCTTGTTACAACTATCAAATAAAAATCTCTACAAATTAGAAATTAAAGAAAATAAGAGGGAGAGAATCCCCCTCTTATACTACATATAAAGAAATTAAAGCAATGCGCCGACTTTTTCAGCGAGTGCCTCAGCACATTCATCATCGGGACTCTCCAGGTGAGTATGAATACCGACGATATCGAGACCATCTCCCTTTGCTAGTTCCGAGAAGTCTTCCATATACTGACCATCGCCCCAGCCAAAGGAGCCGAAGAGGAAGACTTTTTTACCCTGCAATGCATCACGATGCTCCTCATAAAAAGGCATGAACTCGGTATCGTCCATCTCTTCAGTCCCCTGGGCTGGTGAACCGAGGCAAATCAGATCGCTTGAGCCAATGTCATCAGCCTCAACGTCTGAAATCGCTTTGATTTCGTAGTCCGCCTTCCCTTCGAGGGCGCGGCCAATCATCTGTGCCATTTCTTCCGTATTACCGGTGGTTGTGAAATAAAAAATTCCGACTTTCATATTCTATCCTTTCAGATCTGCAATAATTGCGGTCTTGGAGCAGCTCTTTAGCTCTCATTGTTAGGTTAATCTAATACTACACAGGGGACGGTAACTTGGCAGAAGCATTTGTTTCGAATATGAAATTGAAAAGCGTTTTAAAGTCTATAGAATATGATCTGTCTCAAGTGAAAAGCACATTGGAGGATAGAGTATGCTGCTACCTAAGGCGCTGAGGGAAGAATGTTTACCAGAAGAAGATTTCGTTTTCAGCGAGATCGTTGATGTTGTCGTCGATTCGAGAATCAGTTCGAAGATCAATTGTGTTATTGAATACTTCAAGCGACGCTTGAGTGAATTCCTCGACTTCAATCTTGAACTATCTCGAGCATACGAAGTCCTCGAAAAAGAACCCCGGCCGAATGCGAGCCAAATCTGCCTAATCCTCAATGAGGATCTAAAAGAGTCTTATAAATTGAGAATCTCGGGGCAGCGTTGCCTCATCGAAGCGAAAACATATCCCGATCTTGTCTCGGCACTAATGAGCTTGCTCTTTATTGTCTTCGATGAAGGTCTCGTGATTTCAGCTCGAGAAATTGAAGATCGTCCACGTTTTCCGATCCGTGGCTACTATTATGATACTGCTCGCGGGCGAATCCCGAAGACCGAGCATGTCTTTGAGCTCATTGAAGAAATGGCCCTGCTTAAGTTAAATCACTTGCAGCTTTATGTTGAATCGGGATTTAGCTTCGATGGTGAATCGGAGATTTGGCGTGCAGATAGCCCCCTCAAACCTGAAGAAATCATCGCAATTGATGATTACGCCGATGCCTTTGGAATCGAAGTCGTCGCCTCTGTTTCTAGCTTTGGTCACCTATATAACTTATTACAGTCTTATACATACCAAGACGATTGTGAGCTAGAGGTCGATCCCCAACGCCCCTTTTCTTACTACGATCGGATGGCTCACCATACGCTTGACGTCGCAAGTGAGCGGATATTTCAGCATATCTGTAAGCGAATCGACCAGTACGCACCTTTATTGCGGAGCAAGAGTTTTAATGTCTGTGCCGATGAGACCTTTGATTTAGGGCAGGGACGTAGTCGCGCTCGCTGTGAATCTCAGGGAAAAGACCGTGTTTACATTGATTTCATTCTCCGACTCGAAGAACATTTGAAGAAGCGTGGCTTAAAAATGCAATTCTGGGGCGATGTGATTGCAGGATTTCCAGAATTTGCAAAAGAACTTTCGAGCGATACGCTTTGCCTGAGCTGGGATTATTCGGCTGAACCTAGAGAACAGGCCATTGAGCAATTGGCGAGTACAGGCATGGATCAGCTTCTCTGCCCTGGTGTCTGTGGATGGAATCTAAAGGTAAACGCCAATCAGCTTGCCTATCAAAATAATTACCGGATGTGTTATTACGCCGAAAAGCATAACGCTTTGGGCCTCTTGAATACGAACTGGGGAGACTATGCGCACATCAACGATCCCGTTCTGTCAAAAGTTGCAATGGCTTACGGTGCAATTTTCGCATGGCAGGGGACAGCGCAAACCGCGTCTCAGGAAACGATTGACCGCCATCTCTCACGAATTTTCTTCGGAGATCCAAGTGAGAAATTGGCTTCGCTTTATTCACGGATCTTAAAATCTGACCTCTTCCCATGGCGTGAAATGGTGACGTACAAAGAATTTTCAGATCATATCCAGGGTGATGAACTGCTCGAGGCTCAGACTCAAGTCCTCAATAAGTTTCAATATGATTCTGATGATTTCAAAGCAGCGGAGCTTGAACTTGAGAAGACTCGTGTCGAGGTCATGGCAGCCTCTAGTCATTTGGGGTCCAAAGATCAGCGACGTGTGCGCAGCTCTCTCCTTTATGCGATACGTCTAACATCCATTTGCAATCAAATTCTGGCTGGGCTTTTGACAGTAAATTCAAATGTTGAAAAGACATGTGTAGAAATTGAATACTTTGCTCAGGCCTATGAACGCTTTTGGTTGCAGTACGATAAGCGCAGTGAACTCACTCAGCTCCTGTCGATACTCTTCTATTTCGTGAATCAGTTTCGAGCCGACAAGAAAATAGAGGCTTAGAGATGGTTTAAGCCTTTTCTTAGATCACTTATCCATAGATACTCTGAACCCATATAATTCTGTCCCTCAGATCTTAATGATTTGAGGGACAGTAATTGTTGTCCAGGCCTCGGAATTCGAAAATTAATTTTTGTGTTTTTTGCTCAGGTTACTTGACAGCAGCGTTTTCACAGTTATAATTTCCTATGCAGTCCAAACGACGGGTGGTTAGCTCAGCTGGTTAGAGTACCTGCTTGACATGCAGGGGGTCGTTGGTTCGAGTCCAATACTACCCATAGTGGAGCGTAGCACATCGAGTCCTGCGCTCCTTTTTTGTTTGTGAAATTGCATATCGAAATGACTAGCGATATATTTTTATAATTGCTTGACGAGTAGATGGGCTTTTTCTATACTTTGACAGCACGGAAGTTTAGCTCAGCTGGTTAGAGCGCCTGCCTTACAAGCAGGAGGTCCCGGGTTCGAGTCCCGTAACTTCCATTCGCCTTCAGGCGTTATTTAATTTCTGCCATATTTATATTGATTCAATTTGCAGGAATACTAGTATTTATTTTCCGTCTTATTTAGAAATAGGAAGTATCCCAGAT
>JAUNVS010000050.1 GCA_030537565.1 Eubacteriales bacterium
CAGCGAATTGGAAAGACTATACATACACAATCACGGGAGATGTCGTAACGGGTACACGATCACAGCACAGTCACGAACCAAGGATCTCATCTCCGTGCCCTTTACACATATGCACTTAGAAGTGATGGGGATTTAGCTGCGGGCTATACGGTTGTTCGGGCTATACGGTTGTCGCAACGCGCATGGACTCTTATGTGATCGACTTTTCCGTTATTTGGAAAAATGATGCTAAATATTCAGACTCTCGCCCCCTATACTTAACCGGTGAGTTTAAATCGAATGGACGGCGGCTTCGCCTAAATCCAAACGACGATTGGAAAAAACGAGCTTACTTTTCCAAAAAAGATGAGGATAACCAAGAACTTCTATACCATTCTTTTACAATTGCAGATGGTGGCCATGCTTTGGAATAATTGCACCTACCAAGTGACTGGTGACATTGAAACGTGCTTTACAGTTACAGCTGAGTTAAAATCCAACCCGCCTGTTGCAACAACCGAGGTATACCCCTCTGATTGGACTGAGCCCTCCGCTTCAACTGATCCGTCCACCTCAACTGAGCCGACTTCAAAACAAACAACTAAGATCGATCCACCAGCTACTGTAGGCTCCGAGCATAATCCCTCTTCCTCATCCCAAACACCCAATAGTAGCTAACCGTCTCGAATCCCCGCAACTGGTGAGATGGTCGATATGAGCCTACTCTCCCTTCCAGCACTTCTCATTGCGATCACTGGATTGAAATCTAAATTACGTCATAAAGACTAGGATTGTTTTTTAAAGCAAAAGTCTCACTCCACTTATTTTGCCTTATATACAAGGCCACTGGTGTAGACTGGCTGACACTGCAGTGCATATGAGCGAAATCCTAGACTGACTTTGCTGGGCAGTATCAAAGTGAAACAAAAGCAGGTTCACATAAACTCTCAGATCTATTTGGGCCAATATCCAGTTGGGATCGAATAACGCATCCTCCAGCAGTTAATCTTCCTAAAACTGGAACTAATCTAAGGCTATACTCGTAACGAATACCTAGTCCTCAGAGCTATTTTTGACTTTTACAAAATCTTGCGAAAATGATTGAAATGTGCAAAGGATTCGTTGCTAATCCCCGTGATTTTGTAATTTAGCGAATGATCCAGTCTGTCTCCATAAGATGATAATCTCATCCCCTGAGCTGCGACGCAAGATGAATCGTAAAGTGAATTTCGTACCCATGCTAATGATTGGAATCGCGATTCCACAGCTGAAGCATTGCAACTTACGATCAGCTACAGTTGTGGTCTCTTCCCTCTCGACCTCATTATCACTGAAGAAGACATCTATCATTCATCTTCTAGGTATGTTACTCAGAAACTAAATTTTGTTTTTTACACGAACAGCTCTGAGATTCTTGGAAGGGCGACACAAGCTACGCTCTTGTCTATCGGTTAATGTACAACGACGGAATCATTTTCATCTCCATCTTCACTATCATATTCTTCAAGCTAAAATAGAAATAAGAAAAACTCGGCTGAGATTCTATGACAGAGATACATCCACTGAGGAGGAACGCAATGGGCAGCATCCATTCACAGAACAAAAAAAATACTACAGTACTTATGGAGTTGTCCCAGCCGCTCCAAGATTCACCAGAAGCCCTATCCAGCTTCGACCAATTAGATACCTACGAACGTCAAATGGCATCTAAGCGCCTAAAGCTCTGGGCCTATACGCTCACCGCACTAAGCGGTTACGTCAACGTATCTGCCATCCTCCGTTTCTCCCGTGGTGTCAGTCACCATACAGGTAATAGCTCTCAATTGGCCATCGATCTCATCAGTGGGCATCTCAGTTCTGAGCTTCCAGCCATTATCCTGCTTTATGTCACAGGCGCAATCATCTCAGGACTTCTCTTTTCCGACCGTGAATTTCGTCCCCGAAGACGCTACGGCCTCCTCCTTGCCAGTATGGCTCTGATCTACCTCACGTTCGATCTCTTCCTCGACGAGACCCCTGTGATCCTCCTGCCAATCGCTCTTTTACTTGGCCTCCAGAATGCTTTCTTTATCCACTACCGCCAAGCCCTCCTACGCAGCACCCACGTCACTGGAACTCTCACTGACCTCGGCTTTGCTCTTGGATGTGTCTTACGAGGCCACCATGAAGAAAGTTGGAAAGTCTGGTTTTACGGTCGCTCTTACCTATCATTTGTCTCAGGTGGCTGCATCGCTGCGCTCATCCAGACCCACGCACCTGGACTCCTGTTCCGACTCCCTGCCCTCTTCTACTTCATCCTCGGCGCCTATGCCTACCTATTTCGCCAAAAATTTCTCCACCACTGGCATCATTAATCACAAAATGAAAAGTTATTCGGCCATCTACATCTTGAAAAACTGTTCGAAGCAGTACTGTCTCAGATTTTTCGGATTAGGATTATTAGCATTCATTGTCAAGCTCTTACGACGATCAGCAGAAATAATCACCGACTGTCCATTCGTACCATCTGCCCGATAATTTCCCCTCGAATCGATCCAGATCCCGAGTCCATAGTTCTGACCCGCCGAATCATGATACTGAATCGTCGTCATCCTCTTAAGATGCTTTGGATCGAGGAACTCAGGCGCAGCACCACGTAGAGCTTGTGCGAATAAGTCGAGATGCTCCGTGGAGATAAAGAGCCCTGACGCCCCGAATTGGCAACCCTCGCTATCCTCCTCCCACTCATAGTCTCCATAGTTAAAAAATGCAGACCAGTAATCCGAGAGCCTCCGCCCACTCAGTTGTTGGAGTAGGACACCAATAATGTAATGGCCTGCATTGGTATAGAGGAATCGGGTACCAGCTGGATGGACATAGAAATCCACGTCGTTGAACAAACTTTTGATCGTATATTGGCTACCCAGATTTTTTCGTTCACTCTGAAACATCCGAGCTTGACGATCCCCCCCCAACATCGAGAGGAGATGTCGAAGTTTGAGGTCTGAGCCGATTCTCGACCTGGGAACGATCCCCTGCCGTCTCAAATGCTCACTAAGATGATCTTCGAGTGACCAGAGGCCTTCCGATTCAGCAATAATGGCAGCGAGAGCAGTGAATGTTTTCGTCACCGAATACTGTGGGCGAAGTTCATTAGATGTCTCCCCGAAACTAAACTTTAGCTCTCCCGCCTCACGATAAATCAGACGCAAACAGCTTTCTCCTTCAAGTATGGTTTTTAATTTTGCAAGCTCCACATCACCCTCCAAATGGACAATCACGGATACATACATTAGATTATATGGATCATTTTAGCGAAAAATCGACGAATGCTGGCCTGGCAAATAGCAACGATTTCCTAAGAAAGAGGTTTGCATGTATCCCTATCAAATTCTCCCCCTCGAGACGGTGAAAAACGCCCGTGATCTTGGAGGCTACCCCTGTGCTGGTGGCGTTACTCGCTTTGGCATCTTCTGTCGCTGCGCTCAGATGAGCGAATGTAGCGAGGCTGATGCGAAGTTTTTGACCGAATACGGAATCCGAAGTGTCCTCGACCTTCGTTCTCCCGAGGAGCTTCTCGAGCTTCCTGATGCCAAAAGTCTGGCTCACCTCGAGCACTGTCATGTCGACTGCACCGTCTATCCCCTCTTTAGTGAAAAACTACCTCAAATTCTAGCCGATAATAAAAGCCAGGCCGAATGCTACATCGACTTCTTCACGATGACGGAATCTTGGCGAAACTGTTTACATACGATTGCCAAACAACTCCAACGGCACCGTGGCCACGGTCTCATTTTCCACTGTCTAGAGGGGAAAGATCGTACAGGATTCCTCGCTATCCTGCTCCTTGCCCTCGTCGGCTGTGATCACCTCGCGATTGCAGCTCATTACGAGAGTTCTGCCACCCTCCTCGACTATCATCGACTCAAAGAAATTCCGGATGAGATGTATCGTTTTTACATGACCCACCCGCTCACGGCATTGACAAGCCTCGACTACATTGAAACGCATTACGGTTCGGCTGAGCGCTTTTTATTGACGATAGGAGTCGATGAGATGGACATTGCAACGATACAAGATGCCTTTGTCGAGCACATTTAAAACGACAGTTCGAAGACGTAGCGATAAGAGTGACGCCATCGCGACTTCACTACGATGGGCTTTATCTAGTCCAAACGAGGGACAGGGGTTAAGCGTCTAGAATCAATCTGCCAGACTTTCTTGAAATCGAAGCCTGGGTAAGAGGATTCAGAAGCCGATTTAGGCCCCGGAATTAGCTCAGGAGCATCGCTTCCTAGCCCATCTGCACCATCACCATAAGAGAAATAGGCCTTAGGAAAGCTCAAAACATTAGCGATCGCGAAGTCTTTAAAGCGACTTACATAAGGAAGTGCGTAAACATTTTCAAGTTGGATACCCTCCGCTTCAAAAGTGAAAGCAGCACTGCGACGTCTAAGCACACGAAGAAGGTTTGGAACTCGACTAGTGTCATCAGCATGGAAGTGCGCACCAAAGAGGCATCGCTTAGCAGCGATTTCAAAGTGCGGCTTCGTACGGTGCACTGCAACACTGGATTTGGGATCCTCCAGCGTCTGATAGCCCGCATAAAGGCCGGCAATTGCATCGTGCTCCGCATCTATTCCGAGTTTAAAGAGATCATAAAGCGCAATGTCTTCCATCTTTATCCTATTTTGAGATGCACTGCTAACGTGGGTCTCATCAACGAGTGCGAGGACACCAGCCATATAACGAGCATTGATGAGCTCACCGTGACTATAGAGCGAATTCAGTTCGACAGTCGCCTTTTGGCGCTTATCCTCACCGAGCGCACTCCAGTAAATCTCACCAATGGCGGCAGAAACGGCATGAGCTGGCCCAATCTGTGCCGCATTCTCCGACTTCTGAAGCTTAAATTTTAGACCAGCAGAATCGTAGCCAAGACCGAGACGGCCGACATAAGCGGCTGCAACCAGGCTACGGTTGAAGCTTGCCTTTGCATCCCGTGCAATACGCACCTGATCCGTATTTTTCAAGTTCTCAATCTCCACCTCTCCACCATCGAGACTAAAGTCGGCCAATACCCCAGCAGCGATGGTTTCACCATAGATGGATCCTCGGTTATCAAAATCCTTAAGTTCAAAATACATATTTTTAGAGACGAGGACTCGAGAACTCAGACCTGCCGCACGCTTCCCTTCAATATCAGCGATCTGCTCAATATGACTCAGTCGCAGCTTAGAGTGTTCGCTCGACTGTGGATTGTAAAGTGTGATCTTGGCAATAAGCCCTGAAGCATCTTGAGGGGAAAGGATTTTCCCTGAATTCGTTAACTTCTTGAGAGTGGCGTCACCCGTCTCTTTAAACGAGAGGGTTGCAAACAAACCTGCTGCTGCATCGCGAGCCTCAATCAATCCTGTATTTTCAAGTGTTTCAAGTACTTGCACGCTGTTAAGTTGATATGAGCCAACGAGACCTGCCGCCATCCCTTGAGATCGAATTGAAGCATGGTTGGAAGCCTCACTGAGATCAAGCTCACTCGCATCAGCGATAAGTCCCGCAGCGAGGCTCTCACGAGCCTCATCATTCGCCGCAATGAAGTTCTCGATTGAGCCCGAGAATTGGACGTGCTTCGCTTGATTGAAAGTCTCAGTCTCACTGTTTTTCATTTCGGCCACGAGGCCTGCAACAACTCCGTTGGCAACAATACGAGCCTCGATGTCAATTGATTCGAGAATACTACCATTAATGGCCCGAGCTGCAAGCACCCCAACACGATCGTGATTTTTCGCGTAAATCAAAGCATCCTTTATTATCACATTCTTAACAGTCGCCGCATCCAGAACAGTAAAAAATCCGAAATTTTGAGATTGCTGCCCCTCGTACCTGTGGTTGTAATACAAGCCACGAATACTATGACCATCACCATCGTAGACGCCTCGAAAGGGTTTACCCTGCGAACCAATCGGTTTCCAGAGATTGAGTTTTAGATAATCCTCCTCATCCATCTGGTCGAATCTGGTATAGTCCAGCGGATTGAGCACAATGTCCGCCGTCTGACGAAAATAAGCACGAGCAAATCGGCCATTGCGCTCAAGATTCACGAGCTCAGCCAAACTCACAAGATCCTCAGCACTTTCGATCAAGTAGGGATCTTCTTCGCGTCCCGAGCCTTTAAAAATCGTCTCACCGGCGAGGACTCGCTCATAGGCCGTCTCACCATCGGAATCACTCTTGATAAAATGTCCCTTTCGATACTCAGCATCCGAAAGAAATTGGGGTTCTGCAATATCAATCGTCCGAAGACGCACATTCATATCTCCTGGCTCCTCAATTTTCTGGAGCTTCGATGTAAGAGGTTTAAAACGTCGCGTCAAATCAAGACCAATCAAGCTGATAATAAATACGATGAGGAGGACTGCCATCAAGTAAACGGGTTGTGGCAGCCCCTGCCACCAATGCAGTTTATCTTCGCCCAATGCTTCAGATTCCGCCTCTGTAGCATCAAGGGCATCCAGATCATCCTCGTAAACGACTGGCAAACTCTGACCCGAACGTTCAAAACGTCTCAAGGCCTGTCTACTCTCATAATGCGGATCAGCCTCGAGAAGCTCGGGAATCTGTTGACGTCGCTTGAATTGCCATTTCACAGACTTCCCAACTGGCTTCAACGTCGGCAGAGCTTTCTCTGCACCAGTTATCTCTGGCGTACCATCCATAGGTAAGTCGTTGGTGTCAATCACGATTTGCTTGCGAATAGCCTCAGCCTGAAAATATCGCTCCAACGCAAGATGTAAGAGCGCCGCTTCACGACTACTGGGCTCAGCGTGGAGATCCATGGCCTCCTCTGCACGCTCCCACTCCTCCCCCTCTATTTCGGATAAAATCTCTGCATCCGGCCCTTGCGCATCAGCTGCTACATCGAGATACTCGTAATCCTCTAACTCGGGTTCAGCGATCAGCTCGGCTGCCTCTCCTCCCCCTTTCAACTTGCGCAGAGCAGATTCAATCGGCTCCGACACACAAGACGGTGTTTCCATCGCTGCACGAGCCTCTCGGCTGCGAAAACTATAGTTCAATTGTTTGCTCGGATCGAGCTGAAAAAAATGCTCGGCTTCTTCTTGAGTTTGGCGAGGGAGCGATTGAGAATAGACGGCGAAAGGAACCCCCAGAGCTAAATCCTCAGACGCTGGATTGGCTGAATGATCCTGCAGACCCTGTTGACTCACTTTCGCAACTGACTGCGAGCTATGCGTTTCCTGAACATGAAGATTGTCTAGAATTTCAGCATCGAAATCAGCTTGGACATCCGCTGATGATGGTTCTTCAGTTTGAGGGCAATCTCCCTGATCGAAAATTTCACCAAGCGCACTATCCGCCGTATTCAACGCCCCGGCAGAAAATTTTGCTGTCATCTCATCCACAACATCTGACGACTGCCCCACTCCTGATTGGCAATCGTGCTGTGCCTCTGCCCGCTTATTCTCTTCATTCGCTATTGGGCTTTCATCGTGTTTCATATGCTAAATCTACGACCTGCGTGACTTTACCATACTTAAGAAGAAGCGCTAACTGTAAATTCTGTCACGCAGATGGCTCCATCCTGTCATCTTTGTCTTTTTTTCGTCATCACTACTTTAACACGAAAGCTCTAAAAATAATTAACAATTCTCCAACTGCGAAATAAAACAAATAAGTATAGTTCAAAATTCATTACAGACAACCGACTCGCAATAAGCCTGTACCGCCTCCGATAACGGTAAATCCCTCCCCGTATACGTACAAAAACATGAAGCCGTCGAGAGACCCACACGCAGAGCCTCATATTTGGACACACCTTTATTTCTTGCGGCCAAGAAAACTGCCAGCAGGAGATCACCCGCTCCAACTGTTGACTTGGGTCGCAACTCAGCCCCCTGAAAATGCAAGCGCAATTCTGAATCAATATAGATGAGGCCCTCCCCTCCAAGACTGAGGAGGATGGCCGTCTGTGGTAATTGATTGTGGAGGGCGAGAGCAAGCGCCTCATCTGACATCCTCATAGAATCCTGTCCTGCCTCCTGAAGCATGGCCTGCGCTTCAGCCCGATTTGGCTTAATGAGAATTGGAGAAATTTCTACAAAATCCGCGAGGGAAAAACTCTTAGAATCAATAATCCAGTGAAGCGTCTTAGGCCAAGAAAAAAAATCAGAAGCTGCAATTCCAGCTGGAAGACGCCCCGTAAGCAAAACCGTATCAATTGACTTTTCTTCAATAATTTCAAAAACACGTGTCTCGAGAGCCAAACGCTCTGTTGATGTCAAAATAAACCCCTGATCAGCAAGAATCGTCTCCCGCCCCGATGTCTCATGAAGGTTATAATTTCGTCGCATCGCGGCTTCAACCCAAAAGCTCTCATGGGGGATCATTTTTTTTCGCTCAAGCTGAGTCAAATATTCACGATCCTGTTTCGAAAGCACATAGAGATTGTATATTGAATGCTTGAGATCCAGAGCATACCGAGCATGATTACACCCCTTCCCTCCAAGATACATGGGTCCCTGCTGATAGTGGATCTCCTCACCAATGGAAAGTGAATCCAACTCGATATGCACATCAAGAGCTGGATTAATACACAGATTGAGTATGTTTCTCATCTCGTCCCCCATACAAATACATTCCGGCCTCGCTCCAACGCTCTCTTAACCTGTCGACATCTACGGCCTATATCCTTAAAATAAAAAATGAAACCAGACCTTACCCTATGGTGAGCTTCTGGAAGAAAGGAGTGCACGACTTGAATATCATCACCCTCTTCACACCGAAGAGTGAGATCGTCTACATTTCCGAAAACCAGAGCATCCGACAAGCCGTAGAACGCATGCGAGCGCATAGTTACACGGCCGTTCCCGTCCTCTCCCTCGATGGCGCTTATCTCGGCACCGTTTGTGAGGGGGATTTCCTATATTATCTCATCGATCATGGTTTTTCTAAAGAAAGTTTTGAAGACTGTAATATCTGTGAACTCATCGACAGAAACCGTTATCATTCCATTACAGTTCGATCCAGCATGGAAGAAGTTCTCCTCCGAGTCCTAAAAGCCAACTTCGTCCCAGTTTTAGATGATCGTGGCCTTTTTATGGGAATCATCACCCGTCGAGATGTTCTGAACTACACTCGACGTGTCAACCCCCGTTTTCTCCAGTTTGGAGCACTCAAAAGTCAATCATCAAAGCGGTCCATTAAATAGATGTTAAATCTCCCAGCCAAAACCGATTTGATTAACCCCGAATACCAGATCACTTTTCGTCCATTATATTTAAAACGTGTCTTCACACCACGGTTGATAAAATCTTCGAAAATGTAGAGGTCTGCACAAAGAACTGATCCCCAAACTACGATTTATATTCAGAGCAGCACATTTTAGATCAGGTGACTACTCATGCTCACTCATAAATAATCTTAAGAAATTCGGGGTATGGGTATGCCTTTCGGATCTTTCGATTTTCATTTTGAGAAATAATCTCTATCACATATAAAAACCCCCGTACAATTAGATTGTTTTCATCCAACTGTACAGGGGCGTCTTCTAATCGTTAAATCAAAGAATCACAGATATTCAAAGATCCTTTAATCTTCACGTCTCAGTCTCAGCTTTAGTCCCGCAAAGGCTAGCAACAATGCTGGAATGGCCATCATACCAGTACCTGCAAGTTCACCCGTAGAGGGCATCTGTTTCGGTTGCCGATCACTTGGATCTTGACTTGAAGACCCACCATGCGAATCAACACTCGTACCTATTGAATCCGATTTCGTCGTAGACGTAGAGCTTGTCGGTTCCGGCTTCGTCGTGGATGTTGAGCTTGTCGGATCTGG
>JAUNVS010000051.1 GCA_030537565.1 Eubacteriales bacterium
TTAGACTAAGGTAAGTTATTGAACTCTCTAGAGTTCTGATCAGAATGAGGTGAACTTATGGCCCTACGTGATTTAGTCCCCGACTTTGACAGCGAAAAGATGAAATATGTCCTCGCAATCAAAGAAGCGTATGAAAATGATGAACTCAGCCTCGAAGAAGCTCAGGCGAAGCTTCGCGAGCGCGTCACACATCTAAAACCCTACGAAATTGCAATCGCCGAACAGGAACTTGAAGAGTACAGCGATGACCAGTGCCAAAAAGAAGACATCCAGAAGATGCTTCAGCTCTACGACGGTCTCTACGACTGCAGTCGTCCACCCCTTCCCGAGGATCATCCCCTTAGTCACTATTACGATGAGAACGCCAAGCTCGAAGAGATACTGAAGTCGATCGAAGACCTCGTTCAGTATCCAGTGATTAAGAATCAGTGGTATGAACTTTACGAAGAACTCTACGAGTATCGCACGCACCAAGTCCGCAAGCAAAACCAACTCTACCCAGTCTTAGAGACAAAGGGTTTCGATCGTCCCTCAACAACGATGTGGACCCTCGATGACTTCGTTTGGGATGAGATTAAAGAAGCCCGTCAGCTCCTCGACGAAGATGAAGATGCATTTATCGAAAAGCAGGCCCAGCTTATTGCTGATTGCCGTGACCTCAAACAAAAGGAAGAGCAGGTCCTCTACCCCACCTCTCTTGTCCTCATCCCTGAAGCTGAATTTGAAGCGATGAAGGCGGGTGACCAAGAAATCGGTTTCGCCTGGATAAAGGTCAAATACGAACAGGAAGACAGCAGCGCCTCAGCACAAGCTCCAGCGGCGAGCGTTGACCTCGCCCAAGAACTGGCCGCAGTCCTCGCGCGTCATGGGCTCGGCCAACAGGAAGAGTTTGATGTCGCCCAGGGACGACTCAGCCTCGATCAGATTAATCTCATCTATAAGCATCTACCGGTTGACTTATCCTACGTCGATGAAAATGATATCGTTCGCTTCTATTCCGACACCAAGCATCGAGTCTTCCCACGCAGTCGCAACGTAATTGGACGCAAGGTTCAAAACTGTCATCCAAAGAAGAGCGTCCACATTGTTCAGGAAATCGTCGAAAAATTCAGAAGTGGCGAAGAAGACCAAGCTGAATTCTGGATCAATCAAGAAGACCTCTTCATTTACATTCACTATACTGCCGTCCGCGATGAAAATGGTAAATTCCGCGGAGTTCTCGAGATGATGCAAGATTGCACCCACATTCGTAAATTAACGGGTTCTCAGACATTGCTTAACTGGGGACATGGAAATGATGGCTCAGATACTAAGCCTGAAAATGGAAGCGATGAGCCAGCCAAGCCAGAGCTCCAAGCAGAAGCTCAAACGGATACCGTAGAGAAAGGGGCTTCTAAACTTGCTGCGCTTACGTCTGAAACCCGCCTTCAGGATCTCATCGGGCACTATCCTCAGTTGAAAAAAGATCTAGCTAAAATCAACCCAGCCTTTAAAATGTTGCAAACGCCGCTAGCGAGGATCATGATTCCTAAGGCGACGATTGCCATGATGTCTGAGAGATCGGGAATGCCCGTTGACAAGCTGATCCCCGCACTTGAGGATTTAATTAAGACTTACGAAGAAAAATAAATAGGCTTAACAAGTGGATCTAATCCACTGACTTTGACACGGGGCCCAATCGGGCTCCGTGTTTTCTTGTCTGCAAGCAATCAAAAAGGCAAAAAGCATGACAAAAGGCAAAATAATGTTTGCTCCTTCAAAGTGCCCAAACTGATTAACTACTTAAAACAAAAAGGAGGATTCAACATGCTCGTTGACTTGTATTTTAAAGATCGTATTTTTGCTCAAGATCTCGTGCGTCGATTGTCAGCGACGTCTCGAAGCCATCGCTATCGGATATTAGATCGCTACGATCCGCACACCCCAGATTCACGTTCTAATGATCAGACGATCCTCCTCTATTGTCCTGAAGACTTTCCTGAAATATCCAACATTCGTGAGCGTAGACAGCTGGCAATCCATCGGCCAGCGCCCCTGCGTTGTCGACACGCAGCACGTGTATTTCGCGACCGCAGCCACCCTTATTACTTACTTGGAGCTCATCAACAGTTATCGATGGATTCAAGTTGCAGAGAGATTCTTACTGCTGTTGCGCGATTGGAGGAAGATCTCGATGCTTATCGCATGCGTCGTGAGAAGCAACGTGCAGCCCATATAGAGCTGTATTATTCGGCCTGGAATGAACGACGTGGTCAGCGCCTCGCCCGAGAGGCGGTAGAGTATGGTCTGCAGGCGGGTAAGACGGTAATCTACCTGCCGCTCATGCCCGCCTGGGCCATTGATCCGATACTCCTCGTTGAACCTTCACGCCTGAAGCGAGGTCTATCCGAACTCTTTTTTATTCAGGAAGGGACTGTTGTAGAGACTCTCGATCTCAAGCGATTTCTCAGCTTAACAGCGATTGAGGCCTATAGTTTTCAACCGTTTCGGCGAGCTACTGATTTGAGCTTAGTCGATCCTGAGTCAGCGGCCATCGTCGCCCGGGCAATCCAACACCAATTCTCAGATCCAAGAATTCAAATCATCATTGAACTCAAACTCT
This sequence comes from Eubacteriales bacterium, assembly GCA_030537565.1. GTDB lineage: Bacteria > Bacillota > Clostridia > Saccharofermentanales > Fastidiosipilaceae > JAUNVS01. The sequence continues at coordinate 2,603 of JAUNVS010000051.1, forward strand.
TGGACTGGCAGCGTTTTCAAGCCTTTTTCGATATTGCAGGCAAAATTATCGACGTCGCTCCGCAAGATCAAAACTTACGCAAGTTTTGGGAAGAGGATCTCAGCGATTTGCGATCGAAATACCCTAAAGAAGAGGCGGCATAGGTGGGAAGATGAAGCGAAACAGAGAGCCACAGCTTGAATATCACTCGAAATCAAGTGAGCAAGTGATAAAGAAAATTAAAGCGAGCATTCGTGAGGAACTCATGGATTGCGCCCATAAGGTCCAACAGCTAAGCGATGAGGAGCTTCTCGAGGCGATTACCGAAGCGGCTGTCTTACCGATGATGGAGGCGAATTTGAACTTAGCGGATCGCAGAGATGTGATCCAGTCACTATTTTCATCCCTAAGAGGTTTTGATGTCTTGCAAAGTCTGATGGATGATCCTGAAATCACCGAAATCATGGTAAATCGCCACGATGAAATCTTTATAGAAAAGGCAGGAAAGCTTTATCCTACTGAGATTCGATTTGATAGCCCTACTCATTATCAGCAATTTCTCAGCCACTATTTCGCTGCAGCGAACCGGCAACTCTCAATATCTAGACCCATTGCAGACTTGCGCCTGAACGATGGATCTCGAGCCCATGCGGTCATTGAACCCATTTCCCTTTCTGCACCAGCATTGAATATCCGTAAATTCACAGGCCTTCGTCCCAGCGCCGATGAACTCGTTCGTCTTGGAAGTATTAGTCGAGCAGCTCTGGAATATTTGAAGACAAAGGTTATCGAACGCGAGGCAATCTTCATATCTGGTGGAACAGGATCTGGGAAGACGACACTCCTGAATATTCTCTCTTCTTTTATTCCTAGTGATGAACGTGTGATTACGATTGAAGACTCCGCCGAGCTTCAACTCCAGGACTTACCCAATTTGGTTCGTCTTGAAGCGCGTCGAAGCTCGAACGATCGTCAACGCTGTAGCATCCGAGATCTAATTCGAGCCTCTCTACGCATGAGGCCCGATCGAATTATCGTTGGTGAAATTCGGGCTGAAGAATCCTGTGACCTATTGGATGCGATGAACACGGGTCACCCTGGAAGTCTCTCAACGGGTCATGCCAATAGTGGTTTAGATATGCTCAACCGGCTTTCGAACTTGATCCAAGCCTACAGTCGTTTGCCTTATGAAAATATCCAGAGGAACCTAGCCGCAGGGATACGTGTTTTAGTCCATGTTGAGCGAGATCGCTTTGGTCATAGACATGTCTGTGAAATCTCTGAACTGAAGGGCTATGCTGACAAGAGCTTTCAGATTCAAAATATTTTCCTCCGAAAAGAAGGTGAATTAAAGCATGTTAGATCTTAAAAGGCTGCTCACTCACCTACAAAACGTCGGAATGAGCGTTATGAAACTACCTTGGCTACAGGTGATACGCACGAGAAAGAAACTCCTTCTCGCCCTCCTAGGGGCATTTATCTTAAGTCAGCCCTTTCATATTTCGACAATCACTGCAATTCTGATGATTATAAGTTTGGGCATGGTCTTAAACTCAATCCTCGGAATTCTTAGTCGCCGTAAACACTTGCGCAATGCCCGTCAGTCATTCCTTCGCTTTTTGCAAGAAGCGTCGAGCCGCATTGCTGTTTCAATTTCAATCGAACAGAGCATCATCCAGATAGCTGAACGCTTTCGACTCGACTACGGCGAAAAAGATCCGACGGTAATTCGCTTGGAATCAATTGCATCTCAGATACAGCATCGTCGAGCGCTTTCGGAGGTCATTGAGCTGCTAAAGGCAACCTTTCCATGCCCAGAAAGTAAGGCCTTTTTTAGTCTATTAAATGAAAGTGATTGTTTCGGAGAAGATTTGCTATTACTCTTTAGACGCCAAGAGGATCACCTGCGAAATCAAATCAATGAAATTGCAACGGTCGAAGCCGAAAATAGCAGGCAACGAAGCGAGGCCCTACTCATGGCACTGATGCCTTTTTTGATGCTCCGATTTTTACGAAGCAGTAATCGAAGCTTTTACGACCCAGCGCTTCGACAATTTGCAGGTCAGCTCTGCCTCCTCTTCGCCTTTGTCCTGGCATTAGCCGCGCTAGTCCTGGCATTTCGCATTCTATTTTCTGAAGGTAGGAAACGAAAATCGGCCCAAAAAGCGAGGCGTAGAAAGCCGCCCGCAAGTCGATTAAGGCGAGAGAAAAAGGTCGAGCGACGTCTCTTAAAGGCGAAAACTGCTTCGGTAAGAAAGTTATCCAAATCTGAGATACTCTATGCGAAGGCGCTTAACCGCAGAATTGTACAGCCACAAGAGAGCGCTAAAAACCTAATATTCGAATCTATGGATCAGAGCCCCCTGAACTCGGAGAAACCCAAGCAAGGCGTCAGCGAATTGCTCAATCGTTGTGCAGAGAAACTTCGCCAGCTATATGGGCGCAATCAAGTTTTAGAGATTAAGCGCCGAATCCGCCTCAAGCGCTACCAGCAAGGTAACGATGAATGGAGTTCTTCACTGTCAACGATGCTTGATGAATACTTTCGTAAAAAAGCGCTCTTATTTTTAATTGCTTTAGTGGCTGGCACTCTCCTCCTCGCATCGGAACTACCAAAGTTTCTATTTTGTATACCTGCCGTGGCAATTCTGTTCGTGCAAGACCTTGAACTCAAAATGGAAATTAAGGAGATTCAAATGGATCTGATGATTGATTTTCCTCCAGTCATCTCGCTGTTATCCATCCTATCAGAGCTCGGTTTTTCGAACGAAAATGCAGCCCGTACGGTGATTCGGACGATTGATGGCGAAAATATTGCAAGTCAAATTTTACGAGAGGCCGAAATGCAGCAGGAATTCGAACTCGATTTCTCTAAAGTCTTGTTCGAACGATTTCAGGATTTTCAGATACCAGGGATCGATCGCTGCATCTCCGCACTCCTCCGCTTCCATGAAGATGGGGATCCTGAGCGTGCCCGAAACCTCGATCGAGAAGCACGGGATGCCTTTAAACTCTATACGCTCTCCTTACGAAGCCGTACGGAACAAGCCCACTCACGCCTACTGATTCCAATGGCTTTAAGTTTATTATCGATTATGGCCATGGCAATCGCGCCTTTATTTTCGACCTTTCTATCTGGTGGCCTCTAGCTGCGTTTTGTCGCTTGAATTTTGCCCTCCAATTTTCAAAAGGCAAAGCCCATTTTCAGTCAAGTCTTCGATAATGCTCTTGTCGCGACGGACGATGAAAGGAGAATTATATGAGAGACGGTTTTAAAGATCAGAAGGAGATGAAATTGGGCTTGACGCGAGCTAATGCAGACCGAGGCTCAGCGGTACTAGAAACTGCAGTGGTCATCACAGTTTTATTGGCGATTGCGATCATCTTCCATTCCCAGATTGCAAGCTTCGCCGAAGAGGTATTCTCGAAGGCCTTTAACTCGGGGAGCTTGCCCTCGTATTAAACCAGAGGGGGGACTTCCCCCCTCTTTTTATTAGGATTCTGGAGTGAAGCACATGGCACAATTAAAGATTATTGAAAACGCTGCGAAGGATATTAGTTTTATCTTCAAACCGGATCAAGGAATGACAGAGAAGCCCTACCTCCTCGATCGACTGAGTCGAGATCCCAGCCTCGGTCTCCTCGCCTGGTATGAAGCGAACTACGCTGATGAACACTATTACTATACGAACTTTCACCCATACATTAGTTTTGAAGACTACTGGCAAAGTATCCCTGATTTTCAGAGTGCTTTGCTCGCAATCCAGAGGCTAAGTCATCGTCTCTTGAGACTTCGAGAAGAACTACTCTGTCCTGAAATCATCGTCCTCGATCCCGCAGTGATACTCTATGAGCGTTCAACGCTATCCGGTCCCTATTTCCTCGCCCTCCCCTTTGAACATCTGGCTAAGGACTTGGATTCCATGGATGAAGAATGGTCAGAAGTTTCTTCGAGGCCAGCAATCCTGAAGCTCGCATATTTTGATTCAGATGGAGCCTGCTCATTTTTATTATCGGCCTGTGAAAAACTGTTGAAGCGTGCGGATAAACCAGTCGAGCTGGATGAGTTGCTCGAGAAAAATTTACTGTCCCATTGCTATCTGGGTATTGATCGATTCTGTGATCAAATTGATAATCTCATACGCTATCTCAGTCAACGCCAAATTAAACGGCCAATAATTGGTCTTCGTGATCTGCTCGAAAAGTTTAAAATAGGCAAGCGAATATAGCTGAGTATAAGAGTCTTGGAGGTTAAATCATGACATATTGGTACGGTGGCCGCGTACAGGGCGCTGGCCGGACACAACCCTATCGAGATTGCTATGTAGATCTGCGATATACAGCCTCATGTAATCAGGAGTCCCCCTATTTTTTATCGAGTGATGGTGATTTTCTCCAAGCAGACTGTCTACGTTTTATTGGATTCGAAATCGAAGGCTGGCAAGCGAGCAGAGACAGAGGCCGATTGGGAATCCGTGATGCATATCAGTCAGCCATTTCTGGTCGCCAAGCGATGCCACGTAGTCTCCCGTTTGATTTCGCTGCCGCTCCAATCTGTAATGACTGGATTGAATTGAATTATGAGCAAGATGAAAATGCCATCTTATCCTATGCTGAGTCTTTGCGAGATATGGGCATCGAAGGATCTGTCTTCATGATTGATGATGGTTGGCAACCGTTCTACGGCGAATTTAGCTACGATCGTGCCCTGATTCAGAATCCTCGCCAACTATTTAAGAACTTAAGAAAACTCGGTTTCCTACCGATGCTGTGGATCTGCCCCTATGTATCCCCTGACCAAAAATTGTATCGGGATTTATTGGCCAAATCCTTTGTCGATGCTGAGCCAATATCCTGGTGGAATGGCTACTCAGCCCCACTTTGTCTAGAAAATGAAGAGGTCGTTAGCGAATTGCGTAAGCAACTCGATCGTCTTATGGAGGATGGTGCAGTCGGATTTAAATTTGACGGTGGCGATAGTTACTTTTATCGCTATTCGGATCCAAGTCGTCAAGAAGTCGGGCAGCGACGTCTCGATGCATGGGTGGATCTCGCTAGTGAATATACTTACAACGAAGTCCGCGTTAGCCGTAATGCGGCATTTAGGCCAATCCTCTCGCGGCTGTGTGACAAAAGCCATTCCTGGGGCGATCAGGGTTTGGCCTCACTCATCGCTGACAGTCTGATTCAGTCGATGACTGGCCATCTCTATAGCTGCCCAGATATGGTGGGCGGCGGTGAGTATATGAGTTTTCAGAGTCATCGCTTGGATAGCGTCGATCGGAAATTGTTCATGCGTTTTCTCGAGGCTTCGGTTCTGATGCCTAGCTTCCAGATCTCGGCCCTTCCCTCACGAATCTTAGATGCAGATGCGATGCAACATTTCCATAATCTTTTAGCTTTACGAAAGAGCTTAATGCCTGAACTCAAGCAGCTATGGGAGCGTGCCGCAACACATCTGGAACCGATTATTCGCCCCCTTGAGTATGCTCTCGACATAAAGGGCGGGCGCTTAAGCATGGATTGCTTTGCACTCGGAGATGATATTATCGTCCAGCCAATCTTAAGTGAGGACAATTCCATCCGAAGACTCGAGCTTCCCGACCAGTTCGAGCTAATCTTTGGAGATATAGAAAAGGGCCCCTTTGTCTATCGCCGAAAATAGAAGACCTTCCCTATCTCTTATAGATATGAAAAGACCTGCACACCAACGATCGGTATGCAGGTCTTCGTATGATCGGCCTTAGCCCAGACTTCGCCCCAGTATTACTTCGTTCCGAAGAGTCTGTCTCCAGCGTCACCTAGGCCTGGAATGATGTAGAAATGATCATTTAGTTTCTCATCGAGAGCCGCACAGAAAATCGGAACATCCGGATACGACTCATGCAATTTTTTAACACCATCAACGGCTGCGATCAAGCAGACAAAACGAATGTTCTGAACACCACGATTCTTTAAGAATTCAACAGCTGCAAGCGCTGATCCACCCGTGGCCAGCATCGGGTCCAAAACGATGCAATCACGATTTTCGATATCCTCCGGCAGCTTGCAGTAGTACTCAACTGGCTTAACCGTCTCAGGATCGCGATAAAGTCCAACATGACCGACTTTCGCACTTGGAATCATCCGTAGCATACCATCGACCATACCGAGGCCAGCGCGAAGGATTGGAATTAAGGCCAATTTTTTTCCTGCAAGTCGCTTCGCCTGGCAAGGACCGATCGGCGTCTCTAATTCATACGACTCCAGCGGCAAGTCACGAGTAACCTCGTAGCACGTCAACATCGCCACCTCACTTGCAAGATCGCGAAAATCCTTCGTCGACGTATGCTTATCACGCATCAGTGAGATCTTATGTTGGATCAGTGGGTGATCAAAGATGAAAACGTTATTCATGCCATTGATTTCTTCAATTGCCGAGTGATTCATAGCTCAAATTCTCCTTTTCCAATTGCATCAATTGATTGGATGCGAGCGAGGTGTCGTCCTCCCTCAAATTCTTCACGGAAGAAGACGTCAACGATGCTAGACGCCAGCCCTTCAGCAATAACACGTGCACCGAGCGCAAGAATATTGGCATCATTATGGTTACGAGCCATCTTCGCCATGTATTCGTTAAAGCAGAGCGCAGCACGAATTCCCTCCATCTTATTGGCAGCCATCGAAATTCCTAAGCCGGTGCCACAGATGGCAATTCCGCGATCAATCTCGCCCTTTTGGAGCGCTTGCCCCAAAAAAAAT
>JAUNVS010000005.1 GCA_030537565.1 Eubacteriales bacterium
CGAGATCCACTTATGGCCGATCTATATCGATCGATTTCTCTGCTCTAGCTTATTTGGGAAATTGGGCCGAGGGCTTAAACCTATGTTTTCTTGCTGCTTACAAAGGGAGATAAAGTATAAAAAAAGTAAAGCACGGGAAAATCTAGAAAAATGAACTAAATAGCTAAATCTTGCTATATGTAAATTGCTCTTAGGTGTAAAAAACGAGGGGAAATGGGAGGTTTAGCAAGATTTTAGACGATATGCTGTCGTTTAAACTGTGGCTGAAATGTAAAAACTTGCGTTTTTTTTGCAATGTTTATAAAATCTTGGTTTGACTTTTGACTCATAGTCCCGTATAAATGGAAGTGCTAAAAGTTGTGCTTACAGCTACTTTTTGAAAGGGCGGTTGTGAGCACACAGTATTATATGGAGGTTCTACATGAAGAAATCATTATCCTATTTGCTGTCATTCGCAGTGACAGCTGGATTTGTTGCTTCTGCAGGCCGCGTCTTTGCCGATGAAACCGGCAATGAGACGTCGCAGACAGAAATTACCCAAACTTTTTCGGGTCCAGTCGAAACATTAGACTATCTGATTTCAGCCAAGACTTCCGACGGCCAAGTTCTTTGTAACTTTGTCGACGGTTTGGTTGATACGGATAAGTATGGTCACCTCATTCCTGGACTCGCTACCGAGTGGGAACAGAATGAAGATGCAACGGTCTGGACGTTCAAGCTTCGCGAGGGCGTTAAGTGGGTAACGAGTGAGGGTGAAGAATTCGCCACGGTTAAGGCCGACGATTTTGTCACTGCCCTTCGTCACGCAGCTGAGTTTGGTTCAGAGATGAATCCAATCATGCAGGGCGTTGTTAAGGGTTATTCCGAGTACCTCCAGAGCGACTTTTCCGATGAGGCTTTCGAGTCCGTTGGTGTTAAGGCCGTTGACGAGATGACGGTTCAGTACACGCTCGAGAATCCGACCCCTTACTTCGATTCTATGGCCAACTACCTGATTCTCTACCCAATCAACCGCGACTTCCTCGAGTCGAAGGGTGAGGGTTGTAAGCTTGGTTCGCCTGATAAGGAAAATTGCCAGTTTGGCGCAGTCGAATTCGACTCGATCCTCTACAATGGTGCCTATATCTTCACGGACAACACCGAGAAATCGAAGCGTGTCTTTGAGAAGAATGAAAGCTATTGGGACGCTGAGAACGTTCTCATCGAGAAGATCACCGAGATCTACGACGATGGTAAGGATCCTTATTCGGTCATTAAGGGTTTCGAAGCCGGTACATATCTCAGCGCCAGCTTAAACCCCTCATGGGAAGATTATGAGACTTATAAAGAGAAGTATAAGGATTATGTCCGTTACTCGCTCCCGAATAGCTCATGCTTCGGTATCGTCTTCAACTTCAACCGTCAGTCCTTTAACGAGACCAACTATGCTGAGGATGAAGCCGAGCGTGCGAAGACTCATAACGCGATCATGAACGAGAACTTCCGTAAGGCTCTTCGTGCCGCCACGGATAAAAAGGCGAAGCTCGCGGTTTCGCAGCCCGATGATCTTGCAGAGTCCTCAATCCGTAACATCAACGGTTTCCCAGATGCTGGTAGCCTTTCCGATGGTACGAGCTATTTCGCAGAAGTCACCAAGCAGTACAATGAGATGACTGGTGAAGAGCGCGACCTCGACGATGGTCACGATGCCTTCTTCAATGCTGATGAAGCGAAGAGCTATATTGAAGCGGCAAAAGGTGAGGGCGTTGAGTTCCCAGTTCACCTCGACATGCTCGTCGTTGAGAACTCTGACCGTCTCGTGAAGGAAGCTCAGTCCTTTAAAAAGTCCGTCGAGGACAGCACCGATGGTCAGATCGTCATCGAACTCGTCATGCGTGACGTCGACACCGTCCAGAACATTGCCTACCGTAGCAGCGATCCAGCCGCCATGGACTACGACATCTCGACCTTCACCGGTTGGGGCCCAGACTACGCCGATCCGAAGACTTTCGTCGACATCTGGTCGCCAATCACAGGTTACTACATGCACGCTTCAGGTCTCGGCACCGTCGATGAGAGCGGTGAAGTCGCCGATAAGGAAATTAAAGAAGCTGTTGGCATGATGGAGTACCAGAAGTACTACGAAGAAGCCGATAAGATCACCAATGATCATGACGCTCGTATGACGGCCTTTGCTAAGGCAGATGCCTTCCTCGTCTCGAAGTGCTTCTACATCCCAACCCAGATGCAGAGCCGTGGTGTCATCATTAGTAAGCTGAAGCCATTCCAGACCCCATATGCTGCCTGTGGTATTAGCGGTCACCGCTTCAAGGGTGCCAAGGTTGCTGATCATATCATTACGACCGAAGAGTACAATGAGGCATACGACGACTTCCAAGCAAATCGCTAAGATTGGCTGAAAAGCGAAAAAACTTGAGTGAGGAGGCCATATTGGCCTCCTTACTTACCTTTTTTACAGGAAGAAAATAAGATAAAATACTTCCTGTTTTTTATGGTTAAAATGCGGATTTTAACCTCCAAATAAACGAAAAGGAGGAATACATGGGACGATATATTTGGATTCGACTCTTGAAGTCGCTCTTATCGATCGCAATCGTTGTCTCGATTGTCGTCGTACTCGTCTATAAACTGGTGCCTACATCAAAGGTGTTTGAGGGGGATGAGGCCTTTCGTAAGCTAAAGGCTAATGCGAAGGTTTTATATACATATAACCGACTCGAAACCTTAGGCTACTGCGATTATCTGACCTCAGGTGAGATGCTGGCTGCTGAGTTAGGGGAAAAGGCCCATAGTTTGAAGCCCTCGGACGAGGAGTACCAGCGCGTTCTCCAAGTATTTCGTGACCGTGGATATACGATCGAGGAGTTGACCTATAACGATAAATTACAGGGGACCCATGTCGCTTATCGTTTTTATAATTCCTTCGAGTTGATCGGGCACTTTTTTGCCAAACTCTTCCAAGTTGATACCCCGAATGCGATTCAGGATCCGAACTGGCCTGAGGGGCTTCAGCGTGGTTATCGATTCGAGAAGGATCATAATGGCATCTACGCACTGACCTGTGCGGGGTGTAAACATAAGTATCAGCTCTACTTCGATAAACACTTCCCATTTATCCATCAGAATTTCATCCATATTTACTTCGGTGAGTCCTATCCGTCGCAACAGGGGGTTAATACCCTCGAAGTTATCGGCAGTAGCCAGGGAAAAAAGGTGAAGATTGAACAGACCTTCCCCTCGGGCCAGGTGCTGAAGTCGCCGATCAATCAGCATTCGCGGAAATATAAATTCACTCGAGACCATCTCGATGAGAAAAAATATGGCGATGATCCATACGCCGATACCACGAACATGCAGGAGGCGCCTTCGATGATCTTTACCTCCTATCGGATCGGTCTTCTGTCGATATTATTTGCGTATCTCTTTGCGATTCCGATGGGAATCTGGATGGCGAAGCGAAAAGGCAAGCTCATCGATAAGATCGGGATTATCTACATCAACTTCATCCTCGCTCTCCCATCTCTGGCCCTGATCTTCTTCTTTAAGGTGATCGGTTACCGCTTCAACTTGCCCGATAAGTTCCCACAGCTTGGTTTCCATGATATCCGTAGTTATATCTTGCCCGTCATGCTCCTGGCGATCATGAGTACGCCCGGTTTGATGATGTGGCTACGCCGATACATGGTCGACCAGGAAACTTCAGATTATGTTAAATTCGCCCGTGCGAAGGGCCTGAGCAATCGTGAGATCTATAACCGCCACATCTTTAAGAATGCGGTTATCCCGATCGTCAACGGCATCCCCGGCTCAATCATTCTCGCGATCTCGGGCGCTGTTATTACCGAGAGTATGTTTGCTGTTCCTGGCATGGGAAAGATGCTGCCGGATGCGATTAAGGCGGCGAACAATAACATGGTTATCACCCTGTCATTTATCTTTACGGCCCTGTCGATTCTATCTGTCTTCTTGGGAGACCTCTTGATGACGGTCGTCGACCCACGCATTTCACTAACGGTTAAGGAGGGACTTGAATAATGAATCCAATTGATGAAAAGAAAGTCCCAGAGACCCAGGTCGATCGCAGTTATCTAAATGAAGTCTTCGAGGCGGGAGCTGAGGTGACTGGGCTTGTAGTTCGTGCCGATAGCTTCTCAGCGAAGTCCGTTGACGAGCTGACCAGTGAGAAGATTAGCTCTCCGAAGTACACCTATTGGGGATCGGTCTGGCGCCGTTTCTTCTCTTCGAAGGTCGCGATTTTTATGCTCGTCGTCTTTTCGGTGATCTTCCTAATGTCGATGATCCATCCGCTAATTTCGGGCTACGACCACCTCAATGTCGTCAATATTAACGACCGTAGTAAGTGGTTTCTACGTCCCTCTGCTGAACATCTCTTCGGTACAGACGACGTCGGCCGTGATATGTTCGCACTCGTTTGGTCGGGTGCTCGCACTAGCCTCTTTATCTCCATAATGGCGACACTTATCACTCTTACGATTGGCGTGATCGTTGGCATGTGGTGGGGCTTCTCAAAGCGCTTAGATGTGATCATGATTGAGATCTATAACATCATTGCCAACGTGCCATTCACACTCATCGTTATGATCCTCGCCTTTACCACGGGCGGTGGTGTCTGGCAGTTGATTTTTGCACTGTCGTGTACGAGTTGGATCGGTGTTGCCTACTTTATCCGTGTTCAGGTCATGATTCGTCGTGACCGCGAGTATAACCTCGCATCAAAGTGTCTCGGTTCATCTTCGGGGAAAATTATTAAGAACAATATCTTCCCTTACCTGATTTCGGTTTTGATGACAATTATCAGTCGTGACATTCCCTCATATATTTCCTATGAGGTCTTCCTTAGCTACATCGGCGTTGGTCTCTCTGAAAAAGTTGCTAGCCTCGGGCGTGTTATCGAGACGAGCTCGAAGCACATGCAGTCAGCGCCCTATCTCTTCTTTATCCCACTTGTCGTTACGGCCCTGATCTCAGTATCGCTCTACATTGTCGGGCAGACGCTTGCCGATGCCAGCGATCCTAGAAACCACATGATTTAAGGAGGCGCGAATACGATGCAAATGACAAATGGTGAGAAATATATTCTGCGCGTCCGTAATCTCGGCGTAAAATTTAAGGTTCGTGACCGTGAGCTAACGGCCATCCGTAATGTCTCGATGGATTTTGAGCGTGATAAGGTCGTGGCCATCGTTGGTGAGTCGGGTTCAGGAAAGTCCGTTTTCACCAAGACATTCACTGGCATGCTCGACAATAATGGTCATATAAGCCAGGGGGAGATTTGGTTTGACGGCGAGGACCTCGCCCAGTTTAAGTCGGATCGGAATTGGCTGAAGATCCGAGGAAAGAAGATTGCTACAGTCTTTCAAGATCCACTTACCTCTCTAAATCCAGTTCGTACGATCGGTTTCCAAATTAGTGAAGTCATTATGAAACACCAGGGTAAGTCTCGCGCTGAGGCGAAGCGGATGGCGATCGAGCTAATGACTCGAGTCGGTCTGACAGATGCAGAGAACCGCTATAATGAATACCCCTTTCAGTATTCTGGCGGTATGCGTCAACGTATTGTTATTGCCATCGCACTGGCGTGTCGCCCAGAGATTCTGATTTGCGACGAGCCGACGACGGCGCTTGACGTGACCACTCAGGCTCAGATCATTGAACTGATTAAGGATCTGGCCAAAGAGTATGGCTTCACTACCATCTATATTACTCACGATCTTGGGGTCGTCGCCAATGTCGCCGATATCGTTGCGGTTATGTATGCAGGTCAGATCGTTGAGCGCGGCACGGTCGAAGAGGTCTTCTACGATCCGCGTCACCCATACACATGGGGGCTGCTATCCTCCCTGCCACAGCTTGGAGATGCGAGCCAGGAACTCTTTGCGATTCCAGGAACGCCACCTTCACTCTTCCATAAGGTCGTGGGGGATGCCTTTGCTCCGCGTAGTGAATTCGCCCTCGGTATCGATTTTGAAGAAGAACCACCGATGTTCAAAATCACAGATACCCACTATGCGAAGACCTGGCTGCTCGATTCCAGGGCGCCTAAGTTTGAGAAACCAGAGCTGATTCGTGATCTGCATGAGAAAATGTTAGCTCTTACATCGAAGGGAGGCGTCTATGGAAGCAACGACTAAAGAACGTGAGGTTTTATTAGAGGTAAAAGACCTCGACGTTACGTTCAGGAATGGACGCAAATGCGTTGAGGCGGTTAAAAAAGCGAATTTTAAGATTTTCAAGGGCGAGACATTTGCCCTCGTTGGTGAGTCGGGTTCGGGCAAGACCACGATTGGTCGTGCGATTATTCGTCTGAATCAAACGGCTGGAGGTGAGATTCTCTTTAAGGGGAAGCGCATCAATTGTAAGCTCTCGAAGTCAGAAGCACACGACCTGGTCCGTGAAATGCAGATGATTTTCCAAGATCCAGCTGCCTCCCTCAATGAGCGTGCGACGATCGATTATTGTGTTGGTGAGGGCCTCGATAATTTCCACCTCTATGCGGATCGTGAGGAACGCCGTCAGAAGATTGATACGGTTCTCGATGCCGTTGGTCTCTTGCCTGAGCACAAAACTCGTTACCCGCATGAGTTTTCGGGTGGACAACGTCAGCGCATCGGTATTGCGCGGGCCATCGTTATGGAGCCAGACTTAATCATCGCTGACGAGCCAATTTCGGCACTGGATGTCTCGATTCGTGCTCAGGTTTTGAACTTGCTTAATAAGTTCCAAAAAGAGCGTGGCCTTACATACCTCTTCATCGCTCACGACCTTTCCGTTGTGCGTTATTTCTCAGACCGCATCGCCGTCATCCACAAGGGCGTGATCGTTGAGGTTGCTGAGACGGAAGAACTCTTCGCCTATCCGCTGCACCCCTATACGCGATCTCTGCTTCAGTCGGTGCCCATCCCTGATCCTCGAATTGAAAAAGCGAAGACTGTCATCAGTTACCGCCCAACTGAACCCGATCCATCTGAGGAATACCACCTCCGTGAGATTGTCGATGGCCACTTCGTCTACTGTTCCTCGAAGGAAGTCGAGAGCTTCCGTCAGCGTCATGAAAAGGGTGCTAAGGAACGTGAGGAAGTCTTAGCGCAGATCAAGGCGCGTTTTGCCGAATCTCAGAATTAAGAGCTGAGTTCATCGCTCCAAATAAAAGCAGCTTGTAATTGGCGAAGAGCCATGGGTCAAGCTGCTTTTTTGTATGTATGGAAATTGATCGATCTTAAGTGATTTAGATCAGTTTTTTCGAAGAGGGTTCGTGAACACTCCAGTTTTCATATTCGAGGGCGATCTCACTGAATTTGCCATCGTAGATATCAAGTATTTCGTCCATAGAAAAACTCTTACCAGATTTGCAGCTTCGAAAGTCATCGCGGTCCATCCAAAATAGGCGGCCCTCTCGGTTTTCCTCAATTAGCTCCCCCTCGAAATCTTGGCTTCGAAATAGCATGCCAACTAATTGCTTCTCAGCACCGGGGGCTTTCGTATACCAGTGGATCGCACCACAGTATTCGATCTGATGGATCGTCAAGCCAGTTTCTTCCAAGATTTCGCGAGCAACGCCCTCGAGGAGTAACTCCCCGAGTTCTAAGTGTCCTCCGGGATAGGTGAGACCCTCCCAGCCTTCTTTTTTTACCTTATCGAGGACAACAACTCGATTGCTCTGGGGATCATATATTTCGCACATATTGAGTAGGGTGAACATTAAATTTCCTTTCGTAACGTTAGCCTAGCTTATTTGTTTAGTCCGGGATGCGCCAGTCTATTGGATCTAGCCCCTTACTGATGAGATATTCATTCGCCTTTTGGAAATGCTGACAGCCTTCGAAACCTCTGTAGACCGCTAGAGGACTCGGATGACTGGTACAGAGATAGAGGTGTTGGGGATTCTTAAGCTTCGCTTGGAGACTCTGGGCAGCTCGCCCCCAGAGCATGAAGACGAGAGGGCGGTCGAGGGCGAAAATTTCTGCCAGAACGTGGTCTGTAAATATCTCCCAGCCCTTTTGGGCGTGACTCATCGGGGATGCAGCTCGAACCGTTAGAATTCGATTGAGGAGAAATACTCCCTGCTCGGCCCAGCTAGTAAGATCGCCGTGACTTGGGTTTTGGCCCTGTTCGCGAAAAATGTTGCGAAGCGAGGGCGGGATCTCAACGCCCTTATGAACGGAGAAACTCATTCCCATTGCTTGACCGGGACCATGGTAGGGATCCTGGCCAACGATGACCACTTTTAATCGATCTAGGGGGCAGCTTAAAAATGCGTTAAAGACTTCCCCACGGGGCGGGTATACTGGTCCGCGACGGCGCTCTGCCTGAACGAAGGCCTGTAATTTCTGAAAATACGGCGATTGGCTTTCTGCTTCAATCCATGTTCTCCAATCCATTTGAGCCTCCTATATTTAAAGTGTTGGAACTTCGAGATCACAAATCTGGTAGAGCGCCTCGACTTCGCTGGGCTCGAGGAGACGATGGCTCCCGAGGGGGAGCCGATCATCGAGATGGAGCGGGCCAAAAGCGATCCGCCGAAGATAGCTTAGGGGAGCCCCGATCGCTGAGAACATGCGCTTGACTTGGTGATAGCGACCTTCGCGAATACAGATGATGGCTTCGTTGGCTCTAAGCTCCATATAGGGATTTTCATCGCCGTCGAGATAGACCGTTGCGTCTAAGCAGGGGCGATCATCGAGAATAATAGAGCCGTTTTCGAGTTGTGTTCGGGCACCCTGATCGGGCCGTTTGCCTGTATAGTGGAGATAATAGACCTTTTCAACTTCGTGCTTCGGGGAGCTGAGACGGTGGAGAAGTTGGCCATCATTGGTGAAGAGGAGGGCTCCCTCGCTATCGAGGTCGAGGCGTCCACAGGGTTTAAGTCCTGCGGCCAGTAGTTCTGGAGTCAGGAGTTCTGCGACACAGGGGAGGCTTCGGTCTTCGAGGGCTGTGAGATAGCCGGCCGGTTTATTGAGGAGTAGATGTGCACTGAGCTGGATATTAATGGGATTTCCCCGATAGTAGAGATTCTGGATTTGATCTATCTCGATATGGGTGCTCGGATCTCTGAGCGCTTCGCCAGCGAGGGAAAAGGCAGCCGACTTGAGCTGCTTCTTGACTTCTTTTCGTGAGCCGAATCCGGCATGAGCGAGGAGATAGTCGAGGCGAAAACTGTTCTGTTTGCGTTGGCGCTGAGTTTTAGACATGGGATACTCATTTCATTAGGAGAAGATCGCCTCGAAAAATGTTAGTCGAGTTCGAGTCCTCCGAGGTTGACGAGGAGGGGAAACCCCTCTTTTTGAAGAATTTCGATGGCTTGAGTCGAGCGATTACCAGAGCGACAGTAGACGTAGAGTGGTTTCGAACGGTCCAGTCCATCATGGTGGCCGAGGCGAATCTCCGACAGGGGGAGGAGGATGGCATCTGGCCAGTGGCCACTGTTGTACTCCTCCTCGGTTCTGACATCGAGGATCTGGACATCCGAATCATAGGCTAGAAGGGTGTGAATATCCTTAAAAGGCAGATTTAAGACTGCGGTCTGTGCTTCAAATAGGGTACCGACCTGGCCGATGATTTTTGGCGGTTGGCTTCGGGTCATCTCACCATTGAAGTCTACGGGGTAGATTTCCCCGACTTGGGGACGATCGTCTGGAGCGAATTCGTAAACAGCGAGGCCCTGGTAGCCATTTGCAGCATCAAGGTAGACCAGTGCATTTTGATTTTCATCGGGCGGGGAGAGGAGGATGAGGCTATTGTCCGCAGGCTTCGACTCGCGTGGCTGGTGGTGCGTGTGAAAGTAAAGCGTGGCAGCAGTAATGACCAGCATAAATAGCGTCCAAGCAAGCGTACGATTTTTCATCCCTGAAGTACCTCCTGAGTCTTTATTTTAATATCCTACTATAAGATTGGATATAGAAAGGTCTCCTTCGTGAGATGTGAGAGCCCTGGGCGGATTGAAGATCGGGTGGAGCTTTGAGTGCATTTTTTTTCTCCGATGACGTTGTCCACTAAAATATCGAGTAAAGAAATGCTCATTTTAGAAAAAGAGTCGATGTCTAAAATTTAAATTTAGATAATCTAACTAGGTTGATTTCTTCTGAACTCTTGTCTATTGTGTATTGAGACCGAAAAGGTTATGCAAGTGCATGCATGAGAGGAGCGACGTATGAAGTTGAAGAAATACCTAGCCACAAGTTTGGCTTGTGCTCTAGTTTTGCCCCTAGCTTGGACATATATTCAGGCCGAAGAGGCTGATGATGAGCCAGAGACTGAAGATAGCGCTGAAGATATCGACGAAGAAAGTGAAGTCGATGAAGATGAAGTGAACGATGGACTCTTCGAGGTAAAGGATCTCCAGGGCATCACGCTCCGTTATTTGAATGCGGGTCGAGGCAGTGAGTTAAATCCAGGGGCCGCCGATCTAAAACCAGAGGATGTTGAGGAACGCCAAGAGTTTATCGATGAGCTTGAGAAGAAGTGGAACGTTAAACTGGAGTTCCCAGAGCCACCGAATGTTGAGTGGAAGGAAGTTCCCGATGCGATGGCAAAAGCCCACGCGGCGGGTGCACCGATCGCTGATATTATGGATCTTTCTCGGACCTACTTGCCGAAGCTGGTTCGCAATAATGCGATCGAGGATATGACGGATGTGCTCTCTGACCATCAGATCGCCGAGCGCTATTTAGACATTATGACCTTTGCAGGTAAGATTTATGGTGTGGCACCTTTCGTCGGTGGTGAGGGCCTCTACTATAATCGCAAGATGATTAATGATGCGGGAATGGAGAAGACCCCGAGTGAGATGTTCGTTGAGGGAAAGTGGAGTTACAGTGACTTCCTCGCCTATCTCGAAGAATTATCTGCGAAGCTGCCGAAGGATAGCAAGCCGTTCTATATCGATCCCTATTACTGGATGATTTTTGCCCCAGCGGCAAATGGTGGCCGCCTCATCGATACCGATGGTAAGGTTCATTACACCGATCCATCTATGATTGAGACGCTTGATCTCCTCGTTCAATTGAAGAATAAGGGTTTGCTTTTCGATCCAATTAAAGATGAAAAGGGCGATCCTGATTATTGGTCGACTCCAGCCCAAACGTTCGAAAAAGGTAGCCAAGTGGCGATGTGCCACCGTGCATCATGGCAGGCGGAAGGTCTCGTCGATAAGATTGAATTTGGTTTCGTTCCATATCCATGGGGTGACAACATCAAGCTTGAAGCGACGGGTGAAAAAGCCTATCTCGAATTACCTCCTGAGTATCAGGTGACGGTATATGACGGAGCCGCTTTTATGCTCCGTGCTGGAATCGAAGAATTAGGGAATAAAGCGGATATCATGGATTTCCTGATCGTGTCGAGCGGACAGTCCTACATGCGTCGCGAGTATTTCGTTACGAAGGGTGAGATGGATCCACCTGAGAAAGAATACGACCCACGCTTCTTTAGCAATGAGCTCGATGTCGAACTCTTCGACTGGTCCCTAAGTCGTGAGCGCTTCGAACCCTATCCGAGTTTGGCCGGCAACCTCGAGCTCGCAGACAAGTACTATGAGGCCATCGATGGTAAGAGTTCTGTACGTGCTATTCTCGAAGCTCAGGCTGCAGCGGATCAGGCTGCCCTCGATAAGATCTATGGTCGCAGTGCAGATGAGGCAGAGTCAGAGGCGAGTGAGAAGTAAGCGTCTAGGCTTTTACTCCGATGCTGGATTACTGAGTGATTTGCCTTTGGGGTCTTAGACCATCGCAGCATCTGTAGGTTCGAGGAGGGCGTTGCTTTATAACGCCCTCCTTTCACATAGGAGGTTTGTATGCATGGCGAAGATAGAGATTTGAGGTCAGGACGTCGCCGACGGATGACCCGTTTGCTAGCTCTGCTCATCTCCCTCGGCCTCGGTGCGGCGAGCGGCCATCAGGCTGCTTATTGGGCCGATGAGGTTTCGGATCAGTCTTCGACGACATCATCCGAGGCCGAGCCTGATTCGCTTGATGAGCCGATCGCGGTGGCTGAGCACGAGGATTTTTCAGACGAACTTCTCAGTGCCCAGGTTGAGTATGAACATGCGATTCCCTACGCTGAGTATCTCGAACTGCATCGTGATCTGGAGGCGGCAAGCGAGAGTGTAGAGATCTATTCCGAAGATGCCGGTATGGAGATCGAGGCGGGGGCGTATTTTACGATCGAGTTTGAGCTTGATCAGCCTGGTTGCTATCAGATGGAATTGAGTTACCGCTTAAATCCAGACTCCTATGGTCAAACTCAGTTTGAACTTGACCTCGATGGTGAGCGTCCCTATCGAGAACTCTCGCCGATCAGTTTGCGTCGCCTCTATCGTGATGCAAATCGAGATTACTTAAGTGTTGAGGGAAACCAGAGCTTCCCATCTCAGGCGATGCAGACCGGACGGCAGAGAAGCCGCCTCGAAGCTGACCAGGGATTAAGCTCAGATCCGCTCCAGCTTGCCCTCGAAGCGGGGCCACATGAGTTGCAAATTCACGGGATCCAAGATCAGTTTATTCTCTATGAATTTCGTCTCGTACCGGTTCAACACTATCCGAGCTATGGAGAATATTCTGCGACAGCGACTGCGTCGCTGGACGTTTTCGAGGGGCTTAGTCGTGAGTCGACTGGGCAGCCAGATCCAGAGAGCGGCGTATTTTATGATTACGATCGCCATCTCCTCATCATTGAAGCGGAACTTGCTGATCTGAAGAATAATCCATCGTTACTTCCGATTAATGACCGCAGTTCCTCACTGACGACGCCTTACCATCCTAGCTTCAGCCGAATGAATGCAATCGGAGGCGAGGCGTGGAAGGAGCAGGGGTCATGGATTGAGTGGCTCGTGGACGTTCCAAAAGCAGGATATTATCGCATCGGTTCTCGCTTCCTCCAAAATGGATTTCCAGGGATGCCGGTTCGGCGTGAACTGAGTATTAATGGTGAGATTCCTTTCGAAGAAGCACGGCACTTGGCTTTCCCTTTTGCCCAGAGTTTTCAGAGCCGATTTTTTGGTGATGAGTCAGCCGGGGACTACCTCTTCTATCTCGAGGCTGGTGAGAATCGACTGCGTCTACGCTATCAGCTCGCCGATCTCGCACCGATTAGTGAAAAAGTGGCACGTGTTGGCCAAGAGATGAATCGGATTTATCAAAAAATTATGGTGATTACGGGCGTCTCGCCGGATCCGTATCGAGACTATGAACTACTGACTCGAATCCCAAGTCTCCTCGATGAACTCGGAAGCTGCCATCAGTTAATGGCGGAAGTCTGTGATCAGTTCCGCAGCATGGCGGGCGGAGATAGTGAACTTAGTAGTCCGCTCACACGGACCGAACGTCAGTTACAGCTCTTTCTCGATCGGCCACATGACATCGCTAAGAATATTGCCCGTTTAAAGGATAATGTTACCGCACTTGGGCAGTGGAACCTCGACGTTAGCCGACAAACCCTGACACTCGACAAACTCTTCATCGCAGGTGAAGACGCTGAGGCACCACGTGCTGAGATGAATTTCGCTGAGCGCATCCAGCATGAGTTAAATGCCTTTGTTGGCTCTTTTTACAATCATCGCGGCGATGAACAGCTTGGTTCAGATGCCTCCTCTGAAAAATTAGAGGTCTGGGTGACGACTGGGCGTGATCAGCTCGAGTTAATTCGACGTATGGTTGGTGTCGATTTCGTTCCTGAGCATCACTACCAGGTCGACATTAAACTAGTTCCTTCGGATGTCGTCTTGCCTTCGACCTTTACCGGAAACGGCCCAGACGTCGTCATCCAAGCGGGAACGACATTGCCGATCAATTTGGCCTTTCGTTCCGCTGCATATGATTTACGCCAGTTCCCAGACTACGATGAGGTCAGTCAGTCCTTTCACCAAGCGGCACTCGACTGTTTCAGCTATAACGGTGGGCAGTACGCACTTCCAGACCAAATGTCCTTTCCTGTCATGTTTTATCGCAAAGACATTCTCGCTCGGCTGAGGATCCCTGTTCCCGAAACCTGGGAAGATGTCCTCTCGATTCTCCCATTCTTACAGGCGAATCACATGGTCTTTTACCTCGATACAGCAACGCCGCTTAGTCTTGGTTCCGCGGTTTCCGTTGGAAATTCAAAGGCGGTTAACGCCGTCTATCTATCGATGCTCTATCAACGCGGCGCACGTCTATACAATGAGGCGGGGACAGTCACCGAGATCTGTAGTCCTGAAGCAGAACTCGTTTTCCGTCAATGGACTGACTTTTACACGAAACATTCCTTTCCGACTGCACTCGACTTCCTGACGCGTTTTCGTCTCGGTGAGGTTCCAATTGCCGTTGTCGACTTTAGTAACTACTCAGCACTTTCGGTGGCTGCCCCAGAAATAGCAGGTGATTATGCAGTGGCTCCGATCCCTGGAACCCGGGGGAGTGACGGGCGGGTGCGTCACGACATGCCTGTGACAACCTCGGCTGCAATGATGGTTCGGCCCCAGGTTGAGAAAAAGCGTAATGCTGAGGCCGCATGGGATTTCCTTAAATGGTGGTGCTCGGCCGAGACACAGAGCCAGTACGCACGAGAGATGGAAGCGCTATTGGGCCGGGCGGCCCGTTACCCAGTGGCGAATCTGGATGCCTTTGATTCAATCGCATGGCCCTACGATGTCCAGGCGGTCCTAAAAAACTGCTTACACGACTTACGCGAGGTTCCTCAGATTCCGGGCTCATATATCAGCGGGCGGAATATTGACAACGCCTTTTACGAGGTGATCAACAATCCTCGTGATGCCGTTCCAGAAGAGGCCCTCGAGAAATACGCTGCTCAGATCGATGAAGAGATTTCAAACAAGCTCGAGGAATTTGGTCTGAAGGGCAGTGCTACGAAAGGAGAGCAGCCATGATACGCGCGCGGGGATATAAGTCGATTTATTGGATGATGACACCCTTTTTCATCATCTTTGCGGTCTTCACGCTTTTTCCAGTCCTGTTTTCGATCTGCATGAGCTTTGCCGATTTTAATGCCCTCCAGCCAGCTCGCTTTATTGGACTGAAGAATTATCAGCGAATTTTTCTCGAAGATCCGATTTTCAAGCAGGCATTCCAGCACACTCTCCTGCTCGCTTTTACCGTTGGTCCAATCGGCTATATGCTCAGTTTCGTCCTCGCTTGGATTCTCAATGAATTTTCAGTTTTGACGCGGACGATTTTTACGGTCATCCTCTACGGTCCCTCGCTCGCGGGGAACGCATACATGATCTGGGGTTTGATTTTCTCTTCAGATTCAAACGGTTATGCAAACGCGTGGTTGATGTCGCTCGGTTTGATTCAGGAGCCAATTCTCTGGTTGAAAGATCCGAAGTATATGATGCTCCTCGTCATGCTTGTGCAGATCTGGATGAGCTTCGGGATTGGATTCCTGTCCTTTATTGCAGGCTTGCAGGGTTTGGATCGGGCTCAGCTTGAAGCGGGTGAACTCGATGGCATTCGCAATCGTTGGCAAGAGCTCTGGTATATTGTTCTGCCTTCGATGCGCCCTCAGCTCCTCTTCGGAGCGGTTATGAGTATCGCCTCATCGTTTTCAATTACAGGTTCGGCGCTTACGGGCTTCCCGTCGACGGGCTACGCGACGCATACGCTGATTGATCATATCAACGATTACGGTCTCACTCGTCTAGAGCTCGGCTACTCGGCAGCGCTCGCCGTCATCCTCTTCATCCTTATGCTTCTGATGACTGGCTTGATCCGGCGCTTCTTAGCAAAGGTAGGTCGCTAATGTCTGAGAGAAGAACTGAAATTAAAATCCAGACCACGCCGAAGAATCGCTATCGGGTGACGCCGACTGCGGTAAAAAAACGCTCGCGCCTCGCGAATAAGATTACGGGTGGTCGTTCGAATCGATCGGTTGCTGGGACAATCTTCCTATTCTTCGTGATCCTCCTATTTGCGCTCTTCTCGCTTTTCCCAGTCGTGTTTATGATTGGTAATGCCTTTAAACCCCTGTCCGAGCTCTTCCGCTTTCCGCCAACCCTCCTTCCGCAGCAGGCGACGCTCGAGAATTTCCGTGAACTGCGGGTTTATGCTGCCCAGTCCTTCGTCCCCTTCCTCCGCTATCTCTTCAATACTCTCTTTGTCGTCCTCCTAGGTTGTACAGGGATGGTCGGCTTCTCTGCGATGGCCGCTTTCCCGATTGCTAAATACGATTTTAAAGGTCGGCATTTCCTCACGAAGATCATCGAGTGGGCCCTCCTCTTTACTACTGCCGTACTCGCTGTCCCGACATACTTAATTATGGCTAAGCTCCAACTAGTCGACAGCTACTGGGCGATTATCCTACCCGCATGGGGCTCGAGCCTCGGCCTCTACCTCCTCATCAACTTTATGGGGCAAGTTCCAGATTCTCTAATTGAGGCCGCTTCAATTGATGGCGCATCTCCCTTCCTAATGCTCTGGCGTATCATCATGCCAGCAGTCAAACCAGCTTGGATTACGGTATTTATCTTTTCTTTCCAAGCGCTCTGGGGAAATACGGGAGGAACTTTTATCTACAGTGAAGAATTAAAGCCGCTCTCCTACATGCTGACCCAGATTGCCTCTGCAGGAATCGCCCGTGCGGGTGTTGCTTCGGCAACGGCTTTGATCATGTTTATCATCCCCGTTCTCGTCTTCATTATCTCGCAGTCGAATATTCTCGAGACGATGACGACTTCGGGCATGAAAGAGTAGGGAGGAGGTCGTGATGTTTCGTACGAAGAAATCGCGCTTAAAGACTGTGATCCTCGGGTTTCTAGCCCTCCTCTGTCTAGTTCCCAACTCTTCCCTATGGGCCTCGGAGATTGCACAGGGAGCTGCGGAGCTTGACGATTATGTCTATGACACCAAAGGCGATCCGCATCCAGCTCCAGTCGCCTTTCACCACCGTTTGAGTCTCGATTCCAAGCAACTCGGCCACCCCTTACGGGGACTTGAAGATATTGCCGTGACGGAGTCGAAAATCTACCTTGCGACTGGGCAGGGAATCTATGTCCTCGATCCTGAGCTTCGCTTTATCGAGGCTTGGGATCACTACGAGCATGAGGGAACTATGCGGCCGCTTCGCGAGGTCGCAGGTCTCTATGCTAACCATAAGGGACAGATTTATGCCTGCCTCCCTGGCGAAGGTCGCATCGTCCGCTTTAATGAGGCGGGTGAGACAGAGATCGTCTATGGCAAGCCAGAGGGGATCAACTTAAAGGGGGCCGACTATAAGCCGGTTACGGTGATCGCTGACCGCATCGGGCGGATGTTCGTCATTGGCCAGGGCATTTATGAGGGGATTATTGAGATCGCACCGACGGGAGAATTTACTCGTTTCTTCGGGGTTAACCCGGCCCGCTACAATCCAGTTGAAATCTTCTGGCGCAGCATTGCAACTGACGCCCAACGTCGCCAGATGGCTCTCTGGCTACCGACGGATTACTCCGACCTCGCCCTGCGAGATGACGGCTTCATCTTCGCTACAGTTGCCTCCTTGGATTCGACTCGAAAAGTCCAGCTCCTGAATGCAAAGGGCAGCGATATTCTCCGTTTCCCGTTAGGCCGTCGTCCTCAGGGTGATCGCAAACAGCGGCCTGGTTTCGAGGCACAGATCACCTCGATCGCCTATGCAGGAGACGGGATCTATGCGATCCTCGACAGTCTTAAGAAACGGGTTTTCCTATATAACGAAGATGGCTGGGAGCTTTGCCACTTTGGTATTCCCGGAGAGCGCGCTGGTGGTCTGAAGAACCCTCGGCAGATTGCTTTTCATGGGGATGAGCTTCTCATTTGTGATCCGCTTAGTCAGAGCCTCGAGGTTTTCGAACCGAGTGAATATGGTAAGAAATTGATCGAGGGCTGTCGTGCTGAGTACGCGAAGGATAACCGTCGTTCGGAGGCCATCTGGCAGGCGGTCCGAAAGCAGAGCCCTTACTTGGCCCTGACTTATGTTTCCCTCGGAAATGCAGCCTATCGCGAAAAAGACTATGAGACCGCGATGCACTATTATCGCCGTGCCGATGATCGAAGCGCCTATTCAAAGGCCTATGAGCGGATTCGCGATCGATGGCTTTCAGAGCATTTTAACTACATCGCCTTCGGACTGCTTTTTCTCGTAGTCCTCCTAGTTCTGATTCACAAGCTTCGGGCCCAGCGCGGGCGCGTGGCCGTGAGAGAATCTGCGTGGCGTGAAACCGTCTGTGTTTACCCGCGCTATGTAATGAGCAACCCGTTTAAGGCCTTTGCCGACATGAAATACGATGGACGAGGTTCACTGCTCTTCGCTGTTACCCTCCTCCTAATCCGGGGCCTAATTTCGATCCTCGCTTATGCGAAGACCGGTTTTCTCATGAATCATAACGATCCTGCCAAGATCAATACCGTACTTATCGCTCTCGCTGCGATGATGCCGTTTATCCTCCTCTCATTTGGCAACTGGGCTTCGACGACACTGATGAATGGATCTGGGAAATTGAAGGAAATCTTCATGGTTTTCATGTATTCGCAAATCCCATTGCTCATCGTTGAAGCGCTTCTGATCCTACTTTCAAATGTTGCGACGATTGAAGAGTTGCCGATGCTACAGATGCTGCATAGCTTCGCGCTCCTCTTCACGATTATCCTCGCATTTATCGGTCTCGTCAGCATCCACGAGTTTAGTTTCGCACGGGGGATTGCTTCGATTTTCACGACCGCACTGGCTGTGATGATCATCCTCTTCATCACCCTCTTACTCGCATCTCTAACGGGTGAGTTCTTCGTATTCCTGCGCATCATCTTCCGCGAAATCTCGTTGAATCGATTCTAAGGGAGGCTTACATGAACGTACGTAAAAGCATTCTAGCCACCGTCAGCCTCAGTCTCCTCCTCGGGAGTCTCATGGGCTACGGGCCGCTCTACGGCGATGAAGTCACGACGGACGAGCTTCCCGAAGCCGTCGAAACGGATGAACTGCCAGATGAAGCAAGCGAGGTCTCGCCCGCACTGGCTGATGAGAGTGAGGCGAGTCCGATTGAAGAACAGCCAATCGAGAATGAAACGGCCGTGATTTCGAAGAACCCGAACCTCGGAGAGAAAAGCCAGTCCGAAGCCGCTTCTGGCTTTGAACTTGCCTTTGAAAATAAAGAGGCCGCACTCTATTATGATCCAAGTAGTCTACAAATCCGCTTTTATGATAAGAAGCGTCGCTTGGTTTCGGACCTAAAGGCGGTCGACGGACAAAAGGGCAATCGCTTGACCCAGCGTTTGCAGCGAAGTAATTTCCAAATAACTCTGTTGAAGAATCTTCGGGACCTCGGCGTCCAGAGTGAAAATGATTATGAATTAGCCATAGAGGCTGGACAGTTTGAGGTCGAGCCCATTGAAAATGGCATCGAATTGCGCTTGCGTCTCGGCAACGAAGGCCTCAGTGTCGATGACCTACCTGTGGCTATTCCCAGTGATAAGATGTATGAAAAAGTCCTCAAGCATCTGAAGAAAAAAGACCGCAAACGCCTGAAAAAACTTTATCGTGAGTTCCAAGACCGCTACACCCGCCGCGATGATTCGAGCATGTCTTCTCTCCAGGTTAAGCTCTACCATGACCTCCTGTTCAAAAAGGGGAAGTACACCGTTGAAGACCTCGAGGAGGATAATGCCCGATACGGTGTAAGCAAGAGTTCGTCCCAGCTGAAAATCGAATTGACGATTCAATACCTCCTCGATGGCAGTGACCTCCTCGTGCGAGTGCCACTGGACCGCTTGAAGATCAATCCAGAAGGGCTTGAACCCTATATTCTTAGCCTCCTACCCTATGCGATGTCGGCGAACGAAGCCGAGTCGGGTTATTTTGTACTTCCAGATGGGGCGGGGAGTCTCGTTCGCTTTAACAATGGCAAGACTCAGCTTAGCCAGTATCTCAAACGCATCTATGGACGTGACCGCCTCTTCGAAGAGAAGCAGATGCCAGGAGATTTAAATATTAAGCTTCCCGTCTTCGGGATGCGTCGCGAGCAGCAGGGGCTTCTCGCCATCCTCGAGGATGGAAAAGATCTAGCTCAGGTTTCATGTGAGATTTCAGGCAAGACGGATGAGTACAATAAGGTCTATTTCTCGTATCGCCTCCTCGATGTCGATCGGATATCGACCCTGGGCAGTTCGACCGTGACCCATAATAAGACAGCCGAGCGGCGCTATGAGGGAGCCCTCCAAATTCGATTCAAGCAGTTGAGCGATGCCGAGGCAAATCCACTGGAGATGGCTCGGATTTACCGAGATTATTTGAAGGTAGAGAATCTTTGGCCGACGGCCGCCGAAGAGACGTCGAAAGTGCAAATTCACCTCAACTTCGTAGGAATGAATCCTGAACGAAAATTCTTCGCGGGCATCCCCTATGCCTCTCAGCGTTGCTTGAGTCGTTTCGCGGACGTTAAACAGATCCTCGGCGAGCTCGAATTGCGGATGCCAGGATCGATTGTCGACCTCAGTTATTCAGCTCTCGATAAATACGGCTTGATTCCAGGTAAGCTGAATCCACTGCGAGTCGATCGCAGTCTCGGGAGCGAGGCTGAAGAAAAGGCCCTGCGCGAACGTGTTGAGGCACAGGGGGGACAATTCAGCTATCGCTTACCGGTTCAGATGGTACGCGGTAGTAGAGGCTTTAAAAAACACCAGGATTTTGCTCGCTCATTATCTGGTGACTTCAAACGCTTGAAGTTTTTTAACAAAGCCATCCAGATTTTCGAACTGCGTGATGAATCTCCTTATCTGATCGCCCCGACTCGCATTGGATCTTACCTCCAAGAGATCGTCTCTGAAGTCAGGCGGCAGGCCTCTTCTCTGATCATTGAAGACCTCGGTCAGACCCCAGTTGCCCAATACCAGAGACGTGCGAATATCCTCCGTCATGAGGCGATCGACTATGAGAAAAAGGCCCTTCAAGGCGTGACGGGACAAGTCCGTGTGGCTCTCTGTGATCCTGCGGACTATAGCCTCGCAGCAAGCTCGGAGATTATCGACCTCGCGAGTCACAATAGTCGATATAAACTCTTTGATGCCACTATCCCCTTTGTCTCGTTTATTTATGGTGACGATTTAAAGACGACGCTCGAGGCCTTCGATGCATGTGCTGAGGATTCACTTGAGTACTACGCTCTCCAAGTTCTCGAGACGGGAGCGATTCCACAGTTGCGGCTTAGCATTGAGGGGGGGCTTGAGCTGGAGAATAGTCCGTTTGAAGCACTACTCGGAACGGAAGTCGATAAGCGTTATGAGGATATTGAACGCCTTATGGCGATTCGGCGAATTTATCTGGAGGAATTCGCTGGCGCCAAACGGATTCGCTTCATGATCGATGAAGCGAATTTCGACCTCCATCGACTCGACTTCGATAATGGTAAGACGCTTCTGCTTAACTACGGGAAGACGCCCTGTCAATATCTCACGAAGAGCATCGCTGCTGAGGATTATCTCATCTGCGAAAGCCGCGAGCTCGATTCGTCTCAGGGGGACGAAGCAGCAAATGCTGATTCTGCTTGCCCTTTGAAATTAGAAAGGAGGGCCTAAAGCATGTCGTTATTTAGACGCAAAAAGTTTAATGCCTTCGATGCTCAAATCGCCCGTCAGGGGAGGCTCTTCGTCCTGCCATGGCTGATTGGCTTTCTACTTTTCTTCCTCAAGCCGATCATAGAGCTTTTCTACTATGCATTTCATCGGGTCGAGATGAAGGTGAATGGGGGACTGGAGTTCACACCCCTTGGCTTTAAGAATTTCCATGCGGCTCTCTTCGAAGATACGAAATTTAATCGCTATCTGAGTGAGGCGTTTATGGCAGCCCTGCCCAAGCTCCTCCTCGTCCTGATCTTCGCGCTCATCGTCGCGATTTTACTAAACGGAAAGTATCCAGGGCGGGCCATTGCACGGGCGGTCTTTTTCATTCCGATTATTATGGCCAGTAAGAGTATTAGTACTGTGGTCGGTGGTATGCAGTCCCAGATGATCCAAGATGCGAGCGCGGGGAGTGAAGGTCAGCTGACTTTTTTGATTTCGTTTTTGAGCCGTTTTCTCGATGCCGGTACGCTTAATTACCTGCTAAAGTCGGTTTCATCGATCTTCGAGACGATCCTCTTATCTGGTGTTCAAACACTGATCTTCCTCTCGGGTTTGCAGTCGATCTCCACCGCGCATTACGAGGTGGCACGGATTGAGGGGGCAACGAGCTATGAGACTTTTTGGCGGGTTACGATCCCGATGATCTCGCCGATGATCTTAATTGCAGCCGTCTATACCCTCGCTGAACACTTCATGACGGTCCAACTCGTTGAGTACATGAATAAGATTGCCTTTTCAAATTCGAACTATGGTCTGTCAGCAGCGATGAGTGTCATGTACTTCATCCTCTCGCTTCTCTTGATTAGCGTGGTCTCGTGGATTATTTCAAGGAGGGTTTACTACAATGATTAGAAGAAAAGACCCTAAGACAAAACTGCAACTTAGCTATGATCCGAAACTCCGTGCTAAGCGTGTGACGAGCCAGTTCCTAGGTGGATTATTTCGCTATCTTCTCCTCTTCGTCCTCGGCTTCCTGATCCTCAAACCGATTCTTCACATGATCTCACAGACCTTTATGAATCCAGAGGAACTGGGATCGCCGACGGCCACCTGGATCCCAACGCAGTGGTCGAAGGAACATCTCTACGTCGCTTATGAAATCCTCGGCTATCCGAAGCGCTTCCTCTACACCTTTGTCACGGTCTTGATCCAGGCTTTTTGCCAGATGGTTCCAGCCGTCTTAGCGGGCTACGCCCTGGCGCGGCTGCCATTCCGAGGGCGTAATTTGATTTTTGGACTTGTGATCCTAACGATTGTGGTTCCGCCACAGGTCATTGCTTTACCCCAGTACATGAACTTCAGAAATTTCGACCCGCTACGGATCTTCTCACTGACCATGGGCCAGCCTGTTAACCTCATTGGCAGTGAGGCGTCCATTTATCTCTTATCCTTAACGGGACAGGGGCTCAAAGGCGGTCTCTTCGTCTACATCTACCGGCAATTTTTCAGAACTCTGCCTAAAGAACTTGAGGAGTCCGCATTCCTCGATGGCGCCGGATTTAATAAGACCTTCTTCCGTATTATTTTGCCCAATGCCGGCCCCGCTAGTCTCACTGTTTTCGTCCTCAGTTTTGTCTGGAATTGGAATGACATGTACTTCGTTAAACTCTTCACAAACAACGATTTGAATCTCATGGTTCGCTATAATCGGGCAGTCTCTTCAATGCAGGAGGCGATCCAGGCTACCCTGCGAGGCAGCGCCCTCCTATCAAATGGTCACTTCCTCGTGCCTGCTGAGAATCCCTTTTACCAACAGACGATTGCGAATACGCTGAGCTTCCTCTTAATCCTGCCCCTAATCATCTTCTATCTCATCATCCAACGGCGCTTCGTCCAAGGCGCAGCTCATTCGGGTGTAAAGGGCTAAGTGATTTTAGGACAAAGACAGTGCAGCCTCGGGCGTGGTCTAGGATCTGGGCCACGCCCGACTTTGGTGTTCCTCAGGGGCGGGGGATCGCGGTGTCCGATCGGATGACGCATAGATTGTTCCGACCTCTATAGGATTGATCATTCAAAAAAACAAATAATTTGACAATATTAAATCCTAAAGTTAATGTGTCTGGACGGTTCCAGTTTCTAAAGTAAAAACAGTCGACTCAGGAGGGACGGATGAGAACTTCATTCAAAACGGATATAAAAGAGAACTTGGCGGTTATTTCTCTGATTTCTTTTTTGCAAATCATTAAGACCGCTATGGTCTTCGCCCTGCCCATCGTCACCGCTCGGATTACTAAGGGCATGCTCACACGAAATAACATTATTATTTTGTTCGCTACCGTCATTGCTGCGTTCGCGGTTGAGATTATAGTGGCGAATTTGCAGAAACGCACTGAAGTGGGCTATAAGTGTTGCTTAAATGAAAAGATATACAATCAGATGTATCGGATTTCATATGAGTCTTTGATTGAGAAGGGGATGATCTACTACCTGGAAAAGATCAATCTGGCCGTTGCGAATTACTCAAACTACGTGATGGCGACGATCCCCAGCTTTGTTAGCGTTCTGGGGACGCTGATCGTCTCGATCGTCTTAATCGGCATCTTTGACCTGAAAATAGCACTGGCGATCGTCCTCATCTTTGCATTGCAGACGTTGAGTTTGCGCCTCCTAAACAATCACCTAAGTAAGAAGTGCGTGAATCTCCAGAGTGTCTGTGCTGAGTCTTTCTCCAACATCCTCTCAGTGCTCAACTGTGTAGATTATTTTAAGCAGCTTTCAAGTCATCAGGGGATCAACCGGCTTTTATCGAAGGATGTTCGACGCATACATAAGCATAATACAGAAGTAAATGTCTATGCCCGCAATATCAGCTCAATCATTTTTCTGATGATTACCAATCTCCAGTTCCTCCTCTACATCGTCTGCGGCTACATGATGATCAGCTCTCAGATTACAGGTTCTCAATTTATTTACATCATCATGTTAATCAACATCTGTTTTTCTGCCTTCTCGAACTTCTCGTCGATCGAAATCAATAAGAAAGACTACAACGCCTCCAGAGAATTCTTAAAAAATGAAATCGAAGATGCTCAGGAAGAGTCCGGTGATGTTCAGGTCGGCAGTATCGATAAGGTCCTGATTAAGAATATTGATCTCAATTTGAAGCGCGGCGATGTTGTTTTCTTGAGTGGTGAAACTGGGACGGGTAAGTCGAGCCTGCTGAAAGTTTTACTGGGCTTCTACCGGATCGATGGTGTGAAGGTCAACGGAAGCGAGTTGAAGAAACTGAGCTTGGCCTCGCTGAGAGAGAAAGTAGCCTATGTCAGCCAAGACAATTCAATTGTCAGCGGAAGTGTTTACGACAATATCTTCATGGGTGAGTCGGCTGAGGAGATGGATCGGATTAAGAACTTAGCCTTTTTATCCAAGTTTGTTTCAGGTCAGGACTTCTCCGACGAAATGATCATGGCTAACGGTACGAATTTGTCCGGTGGTGACAAGCAAAAACTGGCAGTTGCCAGACTCTTTGCTGGTCATCCAGATGTCTTGATTCTCGATGAGATCACAAGCTCTATGGATAACGCAACAACGGATTTGGTCTTCGGAGAAATTCTCGATGCCTTTGCCGATAAGATCATCATCATTGTTTCGCATAACGATTATATTAAGAAATATGCGAATCGCTTCTTGGACCTTCACGATTCCTCCATCGAAGAAGCCGAGGTTCACGCGTCGTAGTTTCGTATAGAATTTCGCTTTGAGTCGAAATTTTTGGAAAGACTTGCCCGCTCTTAGTTCTTGCTTAGGACAAGGGATTGAGACCAGCAAGTCTTTTCTTATATCTCATCGATTTTTCTGAGACCGGCGTTTCTCGAAGCGGGTCGCGAGGTAGATCGGGAGGGTATGAAGCAGGCAGAGCGCCGGTATCGGACTAATCCCCCGTTCCGCGAGAAAGAGGCTGAGAATTTGAAAGAGAACGAAGCCGATGCTTAGCAGGACGTAGCGCAGGCCATAGACGCAGGGCAGTAGGATTTGTTTGCGGGGATTGTCTTGGGGATACATCTTGTTTAAAAAACCGCTGTAGTAGGCCAGCTGAAGATAGATAAAGGTATGGACCGCTGCAATTATTAATATGAGATGGACGAGGAGGGCTGTTCGGGCTTCAAGCCAGATGGTGATATATAGGATGAGTAAGGGTGTGGCGCTGAGTTCGATGAGGTAGCGTCGACGGCTATCAGGATCTCGCCATGTTGAGAAGAAGATATCGAAGTATTTTCGGTATTGGAGTCCGCCGGCTTCTTGGCTCTGTAGGAGATAGCTTCCTGCTGCATCGCAGGCGGGCAGGTAGAGTAGACCGATGCTAAATAGGCCGAGGAGGTGGATGAAGAGCTGGAGGACGATCAGTTCTGTGAGCAGCTCAAAAAAACGGTAGAGCGTAGACGAATCGTGTCGCTCAAAGGCGGAGTTATCATCGATTCGATGGGTCACTAGAGGCCTCCTTTCTTAGTCATACCCATTCTAAAGCGCTTCGCGACAAAGTGAAAATACGCGATTTTCTAATTGTCTAGATTCGTATGAACTAAAAAAAGTCGAGCCTAAGGGCTCGACTCAAACATCTCAAGCGGGTGAGGGGAATCGAACCCCCATATTCAGCTTGGGAAGCTGATGTTCTACCACTGAACTACACCCGCGTAATTCTAGGGAATTATAGTGAAGTCAGAAGATGGCTGTCAAGATTTACTTCCCCAAGCGGAGCCCCCTTAGTGCCCTTCTCGAGCTCCTCTCTGAGGCAGGCTTGGAGTCCCTGTGCTATTATGACTAGCATTTAGAGCAGGGGGGAGTTCATTGCATGCCCTTTCGTATGCCCGACATTGCCTATTTACTGCGCTACCTCGTCCTCGTCTTCGTCCTCATTGGGACGATTCAGATGCTCAAGCTAGCCATTTCTGAATACCGATGGAGCTTGCGGCATGCGTTGCGCCCAGCCCGAGGATACTTCTTGCTCGCCCTGCCTGGGACTGCGATGAGTCCAAAGGTGCGTGACCGTGAGGAGAAGCGGCGTTTTCACCTACGTGAGCGACTAAAGGAGGCAGCTGCAGCGGAAATCGAGGATACTTTTGCCGCAGAGGCAGAGGCTGCCTTTCAGAAGCAGGATGCATTTCGCCATAAGTTGCTAGAACACCAGTCGTTACTGACTGGCTCAGACTTTTTTCAAGATTTCGACCGCAATCCGAGACAGGCGTTTGACTCTGCCCGTCGCCGCGCCGATGCGAATATGGTTGCTCAGTTGCGCGCTCACGAAGCGGAGATAGCTCGGGACCAGGCCGAGGCACGGGAACGCGCGCGGGCGAAGACCCTGGCGATCTATCCGACGACGGTGATCGGACGTGAGGCCTCGAGTGATATCCGTGTCTACAGTCGCAGCATGCGTAAGCGACATGCCGTGATCTATCGCTACGATGGCGAGTGGTTTATCCGCCCTCAGTCTCATCGCGCTGAGCTGAGGATTAATGGGCAATCGGTCGATCGAGAAACAGCTCTTCGCAATCATGATCGCATCGAATTGCCAGGACTCGTGTTTGAGTTCATCGACGAGCGCCAGGTGGCGGCAGAAGCTGGACTTGACTATGCTGGGGCACAGGTCGATGATGCGTACTTCCTAGATGCCCTGCGGGTGTCGACGAAGATGCCTTTTTTAGCCTTCCTCTGCTTCAACCTGCTCAGCATCCTCTGTTTTGGCCTGATCACGTATTACCTACCTAATGAGTTTCTAGCGAACCAGGAGCTGCTCATCGGACTTTTCTCAGCCTACCTCGTCCTCATGGACTTTTACTTCCTCTTCTTACCGAAAATTTTGCGATATGGGGATCGACTTCTCCTACTTGCTCTCGGTTATTTATCGACCCTCGGTCTAGCGTTGCAGGCCCGCTTTTGCTTTTATCGAAACCCTTGGTTTGTCCGTGAGACGGCATCTGGGGATCCCAAACGGATGGCGGCTGCGGTCAAGCTCCTCAGCAATCGTTTTATCGTCCAAGTCGGGGCGGTCCTCCTCGGAGCGACCCTCCTCTTCGTGATTGCACTTTTGATTAAAAAGACACTCCTCCTCGAAAAATTGAGTATGGTCTGCTTGATTATCACGCCGCTTTTCCTGCTCGCGACAAAGGTTCTGGGACACGGCATGGAGGACAATGGTGCAGACCTATGGATTCGAGTCGGACCGATCACAATTCAGTTGACTGAGTTTGCCAAAATCAGCTATGCGATTGTCCTGGCGACCTTCTTTAAAAATCGCCCGAAGTTGAGCACTCAGGTTTTCTTTGCAATATGGGCTGCCCTCGTCTTCTTCCTGATCATGCTCTTACCCGATCTCGGTTCAGCGATGATTCTCCTGCCGACGACGCTGATCGTCTTTATCGCGATGACCTCAGAGTTTTTTAAAGCCGCACTCGTTCTCGTCGCCTCAGGTGCTGCAGGCAGTCTCGCCTATCTTCTCTTTCCCCACGTTCAGCGACGCATCAGCGGCTGGACAAGCCTCTGGCAGGAGGTCAATGATCAAAACGCTCAGATTATCTATGGTCTTCAGGGCATGGCTCGCGGAGGTCTTCTCGGCCGCGGGATCGGAAATGGTAACCCTTGGGGAATTCCACTCTTTAATTCCGATATGGTCTTCGCGATTGTCGTTGAGGAGCTCGGCCTTATCGTGGGGCTCTGTTGTGTGCTGTTCTACGCGACGATCTGGTTGCGCTCGGCGCGGGGGGCCCTCCTCGCCCGGGACGGTTTTTCATCGAGTTTGATTCTCGGACTCGGGACGATGACGTTTATGGAAGCGGTTGTCGTCATCGGTGGCACGACTGGTTTAATTCCACTGACGGGTGCGACCCTACCCTTTATTGCCCGAGGCGGCAGTTCGATCCTCGCGAAGTGGATCGTCCTCGCCCTCCTATTTGGTCTCCTTGCCCGTCAGGAAGCAGGGGCTAACCGGCAGTATCTGGAGGCTGAGCGATGAAAGAAATTATTCGCAATGTACGCTACATCCTCTATGTCTTCATGGGACTGACGGCGGCTCTTCTCTTAGGCCTCCTCGTTCAGTCCTATCGGGCGCAGACCGAACTTTCTGCCGTTGCGGGGGAGAATCGCGCCGCCCTCGCAGAACGCTATGGTTTACTCGCGGGGAGGATCATCAGTTCAGATGGCTTTGTAATCGCCGAAAGTGTCGATGGACAGCGCCGATATCCAGCTAAGCCGTATAGCGATCCGTACGTTCATCTCGTTGGTGACTATAGCCACATCATGGCCAATAGTATTGAAGCGAATTATGAGGGGCAGCTTCTCGGCACCCAGCGAAATTTGATCGACCAGGTCGTTCTCGATGTCAACGGTTACGGGATGCATGGGAATGAGTTGGTCCTGACCTTAAATAATTCCATTTCCCAGACGATGGCGGACCAGTTTCGGGCGACGGGATATCGGGGCGCAGCGGTGATGCTGAATTGGAAGACAGGTGACTTGATCGCTGCCTGTTCGTTTCCTGCCCCGAGTTATGAGCAGGTGATTTCCTATGACAATCTCGAAGATACCGCCCTCTTCAACCGTGTTTTAAATGGTCTATACACACCAGGCTCTACCTTCAAAGTCTTCACCTCGGCCGCCTATTTCGATTCGACGCTTTACGATCCCGACTACACGATCACCTGTGATGGCAATCCCATTGCCCCCGGTGGGCCGAGAAACTATGCCAATCAGGCCCACGGTCTCGAAAACATCAGTGGTGCATTTACTGCCTCCTGTAATGTCTTCTTCGGGAATTTGGGCTATCGGCTTGGACAGGGCTACCTGACTCAGTTTTTCGAAGACATCGGTTTTAGCGATCAGATTCAGCTCGACCGACTCTCGGTGACGCGCCAGAAACTGGCGATTAATTCCGACGATTCGACGACACTGTCCTGGTTTGCGATTGGCCAGCCAAATGCGGAGGCAGAGGCTCAGGTCAATCCACTGATGCAAGCCTGCTATGCCTCGGCGATTGCCAATGGTGGCAAGCGTCTCAAGCCACACATTGTGCGGCGTATTGTTGATCCGCTTGGGCGGACTAGTTATACGGCAGAGCCTGAGCTGGAGCGGGAGGTCTTTGATGAAGAGACATCCGAGTTTTTACGTTCTTTGATGATTGCCTGTGGAAATACGCTAGGACTTTCATTTAATGGGGTGGAAATCGGCTTGAAGACGGGGACGGCGGAAGTCGATGGCTTGGATGGAAATTATTCCTGGGTTAATACTTTCATTGACGATGAGAATTATCCCTATGCCCTCGCCCTCGTCTTCGAGGATTCGCCAGGCTCTCAGTATTTAATTCCCTATGCCCAGAACATCTACCGCCAAGCGATGAATGTACAGCCCTAGGAGCTGGATGCGTCTGTGAATGTCCTGATTAAACCAGCGGGTGCGGCCTGCAACCTCGCCTGCGCATATTGCTTCTATTGTCAGCTTGCAAAACAGAGGCAGGTGAAGTCATGCCAGTTCCTCGCCTGGTCGGATATGGCGGCCTTTCTCGATGCTGCCTTCAAGCGAGCGATACCGCAGCTGAATCTCACCTTCCAAGGCGGTGAACCAACACTGCGAGGGCTCGATTTCTACCGTCAAGTGGTTTCTTATGTTAAAGAAAAATCGCCTGCGTCGATGCGGGTTAATTACGCGATCCAAAGCAACGCCAGCCTCATCGACCGCGCCTGGGCACGATTTCTACGGGACGAAGAGTTCCTCGTCGGAATCTCCCTCGATGGTCCGCCAGCCATACATGACCGCTACCGGCGCTCCCATACTGGGCAGGCGAGCTTCGAGGCGGTTTGGTCCGGGATTGAGGCACTTCGGGCTGAGCAGGTTTCTTTCAATATTCTAACGGTTGTGCATCGCGATCTGGCCGTGGCGATTGATGAGGTGTATGCCTTTTACCGCGAAGCCGGGTTTGAATACCAGCAATACATCGCCTGTCTCGATCCCATAGGTGATCGGGGAGCAGCGGCTTGGTCGCTGAGTCCTGAGGTCTATGGTGATTTTCTCATACGACTTTTCGATCTCTGGTTTGATGAACTCTGCGCTGGGCATTACCGATCGATTGGGTTTTTTGATCAGCTGATTTTGTTGCTGCGCGGGCAGCTGCCGACGGTTTGTGGGATGCTTGGGGTCTGTACAGCCCAGTATGTCATCGAAGCCGATGCGAGTGTTTATCCCTGTGATTTTTACTGCAGCGATGCCTATTTGCTGGGGTCGATTCACGACGGACTCGAGCGCCTCGATGAGCGTCGCAGAGCGCTGCAGTTCCTCGAATCGAGCTATGCTCTGCCCCCAAAGTGTCAGCGCTGTCGCTACCTGCAAGTCTGCCGAGGCCAGTGTCGGCGTCAGCGAGATGACGGCGCTGAGCTCGGGCTCAATTATTTCTGTCGAGCGTATCAACGATTTTTCGATGCTTGCTTCGAACGTTTGCTCTTGTGCGCGAAGCGATTATAAAGACTTGCATTTTTGGTCCCGTTTAAAAATTTCTGAGGACAAATTGTAGGAAACGGCCTCGGAGAGAATATCGGTGATTCCTTTGACAGAGACTTTGCGTTTGAAATAAACTTGTAATAATTCTCGCCAAAGATTACAAGCTGCTCGCGAAATATGGCGGAAGTCGTGCCTGAACGACTGTGATTGTTACAGAGAGAGGGTCGGGATGCGATTTGATAAAGATACTCTATATTGGAGCTTCTCAGAGATGCAAGCACAATATATTGTGGTTTTGCCTGATTTGACATTCTAGGCTGAAGAGGCAAAATAGAAGACGACTTGCAGCTTCCGCACGGGAAGTTGAATCAGGAGGATGAGATGAACAGCGTGAAAACCCGCCCCGAAATTGATATTAAACAGAGCCAACGAAATGATGCGGAGCCCGTAGCGAAGATGAGCCCACTGGATATGGAGCTTAAGCCGACGCTGCCTTTGAAGTCGCGCCAGCGTCCTCTGGAAGTTATCAAACGCAACGGTGAGCACGTTCCCTTTGACAAGTCGAAGATCGTCAGCGCAATTGAGAAGGCGATGAATTCTTCTTCAGGGGTTTATATTGATGGCCAGGCCCAGCGCATTGCCGATGAGATCGAGGCATTCGCTGACATGATGAGCGATGCGATCACAATTTACGGCATCGAGGAGCAGGTTTACTACAAACTCTTAAATTATGGCAATCCCGCCACGGCAAAAGCCTATGAGAGTTACCGCTCGGTTCAGGCCTATAAGCGTCAGATGAATACCATTGACGAGGATATCGTCGGTATTCTGAATTGCTCGAACATCGATGTTGCGGATGAGAATTCGAATAAGGATGCGAAGGTCGTATCGACCCAGCGCGATCTAATTGCCGGTGAGGTTTCGAAGGATATTGCTCGTCGCTTGATCATGCCGACCGATATCGTCATGGCCCATGATTCGGGCGCAATCCACTTCCACGATATGGATTACATCATCCAGCCGATGTTTAACTGCTGTCTCATCAATCTTGAAGATATGTTGAAGAATGGGACTGCGATTAACGGTAAGAAAATCGATACGCCGAAGTCGTTTCAGGTCGCCTGTACGGTTACGACTCAGATCATCGCCCAGGTGGCGAGTGGCCAGTATGGTGGTCAGAGCATTAATGGCGTGGATCGCATTCTCGCGCCTTACGTCCGTAAGAGCTATAACAAATATCTGGCTGCAGTGGTTGAGGAACAGCGTGAGGTCTATGGTATCGAGCCCGACATGGAGAAGGCGGAGCAGATTGCATGGAAGCGCACTCGTAAAGAAGTTAAGGATGGCATCCAGACGATTCAGTATCAGATCAATACCCTGATGACGACGAATGGCCAGGCCCCCTTTGTTACGCTCTTCATGTATTTCCTCGAGGACTATGAGTACGCTCGTGAGGCCGCCCTCATCCAGGAGGAGATTCTTAAGCAGCGCCTCGAGGGAATTAAGAATGAGGCTGATGTCTACGTCACCCCCGCCTTCCCGAAGTTGGTTTACGTCCTCGATGAGCATAACGTCTACCCAGACTCGAAGTATTACTACCTCACGAAATTGGCTGCCCGCTGTACGGCGAAACGCATGTATCCCGACTATATTTCTGCGAAGGTGATGAAAGAGTACTATCAGGGAAATGTCTTCGCACCGATGGGCTGCCGCTCCTTCCTCTCAGCTTGGAAGAATGAATCGGGTGACTATGTCTTCGATGGCCGCTTTAACATGGGTGTTGTCTCCCTAAACCTTCCTCAGATCGGAATTCTCTCGGGTGGTAATGAGGAGAGCTTCTGGGAGATCTTCGACAAGCGACTCGAGCTTGTGAAAAAAGCCTTGCTCTTCCGCTATGAGCTGCTAAAGGATATCCGTTCGGATGTCAGTCCGATCCACTGGCAGTACGGTGCGATTGCCCGCCTCAAACCCGGTGAGCCGGTTCGTAAGTACCTAGAGGGTGGCTATGCGACTATTTCGATGGGCTACATTGGGATCTATGAGGCAACTAAGTTGGTTCGCGGCGTCTCACATACCCATCCCAACGGTAAGGATTTTGCCCTTAAGATCATGGAGCGCATGCGCGCTGCGGTCGACGCTTGGAAGGCGGAGACCGGTCTTGGCTTCGCACTCTACGGTACGCCGGCTGAGAGTCTTACACATCGCTTCTGCCAGATTGACCTCGCTCGCTTTGGTTCGATTCCGGATGTCACGGATAAGGGGTATTACACGAACTCCTATCACGTCGATGTCCGCGAGGAGATCTCGATCTTCGATAAGTTTGACTTCGAGTCTGAATTCCAACGTCGTTCGACAGGGGGGATGATCTCCTATGGAGAGATTCCGAACATGATGCAGAATCCTGAAGCGGTCGAAACTCTGATCTGCTACATTTACGATCACATCATGTATGGAGAGTTCAATACGAAGAGCGATTACTGCCATGACTGTGGTTATGACGGTGAGATTCTTGTCAATGAAGATAATCAGTGGGAGTGTCCGAACTGCCATAACCACGATCGGACTCGCTTGACCGTCATCCGTCGTACCTGTGGCTATCTCGGTGAGAACTTCTGGAACGAAGGCCGAACAAAAGAGATTAAGTCCCGCGTCCTTCACATCTAATTCGAGGTGCTTTGAATTGAATATGACACAGGAGGCTTGGGCTCTTCAGAATGAAGAGACCCAGGCCTTTATTGAAGCTGCTGCTAATCAGCCTTTTCGCTATGCCCAATTTCGCTCCATGGATGTTGCTAATGGGGTGGGGATACGTGTGGTCCTCTTTGTGAGTGGCTGTCGCCATCACTGTCCGGGCTGCTTTAACGAGCTCTATCAAAATTTTAATTACGGAGAGATCTTCGACGAAGCGGCTGAGCGACGACTTTTAGAGGCGCTCGATAAGCCCCAGGTAGCGGGTTTGACTCTACTGGGTGGTGAACCGATGCAAAATCCAGGACTGATCCGCGTCCTCCGAAAGGTTCGCGAAACCTACCCGATGAAGACGATATGGGTGTACTCGGGCTACACCTATGAGCAGATCCTCGAGGATCCAGCTCGGCATGCCCTCGTCGATCTCTGCGATGTTCTCGTCGATGGCCTCTTCGTCGAGGCTGAGCGGGATTTGAAACTGCGTTTTCGAGGCAGCCGCAATCAGCGCATCATTGATGTTGCGGCATCGCGGTCGGCTGGGGCGGTCGTCCTCTACATGGAGTAGAGCTGCTGCGGGATTTTGAGAAGTTTTTTTAACACAAACGCCTAGCTAGGGCGTTTTTTTAGTGGGAAAATGGTAGGTAGGATCAAATAAGTAGCTAGGAATTGTAAACTTTTAGGATGGATTAAGAATTGCTGAGTTTTTTCTCAGGAGCTCTTTGATTTGCGAAAATACAGTGAGTTATTGGCTTTTTTAGCGCAATGAGACAAAACAGACGGCTTGGCTACCGTCAAAGTGTTTCAACGATTTGAAAATTTGCAATTTATTTTCACTAAAACGCACGAACAGAGGCTTTACAGTCATGACTTTATGGTATTATTCATACAGTTTAAGACGAAGAGCGCCTTAAAATACGAAGGAGGAACTACACATGAATAAGAGAGTATTCCCTGCCTTGTCGCTGGCGTTGAGCCTGTTGCTTGCGCCGAGCATGATGCTTCGAGCTGAGGTTGCGAATAAGGATAAACCTGTTGTCTGGTACAACCGTCAGCCTTCGAACAGCAGCACGGGTGAACTCGATATGGACGCACTGCAGTTCAACGATAAGACCTATTACGTCGGCTTCGACGCTAATCAGGGTGCTGAACTTCAGGGTGAAATGATCCTAGACTATATTAAGGGACATATCGATGGTCTCGATCGCAACGGCGATAAGGTCATTGGTTACGTTCTTGCAATCGGCGACGTCGGTCATAACGACTCGATCGCACGTACCCGTGGCGTCCGTAAGGCCCTGGGCACGGCGGTTGAAGAGGATGGCAAGATTAAGAGTGATCCAGTCGGCACGAACGCTGATGGTAGCTCGTCTGTCGTTCAGGATGGCAAGCTTGAGATTGATGGCGTTGAGTACACCATCCGTGAGCTCGCCTCTCAGGAAATGAAGAATACCGCTGGTGCGACATGGGATGCCGCGACCGCTGGTAACGCCATCGGCATCTGGTCCGGTGACTTCGGCGATCAGATCGACATCGTTGCTTCGAACAACGACGGTATGGGCATGGCCATCTTCAATAACTGGTCAAAAGAGAATAACGTCCCAACCTTTGGTTATGACGCCAACAGCGACGCTGTTCAGGCCATCGGCGAAGGTTATGCCGGCACGATCTCGCAGCACGCTGACGTTCAGGCTTACCTGACCCTCCGCGTTCTTCGTAACGCCCTCGACGGCGTCGATATCGACACTGGTATCGGTACCGCTGATGAGGCTGGCAACGTCCTCAGCGATAAGGATTATGTATATCGCGAAGACGAGCGTTCCTACTATGCGTTGAACCTCGCAGTCACCGCTGAGAACTATGAGCAGTTCCTCGATTCGACGGCCGTTTACGAGCCCGTTTCGAAGCAGCTCGACGCTGAGAAGGCCCCTGTGAAGAAGGTCTGGCTCAACACCTACAACTCCGCGGACAACTTCCTCGGCAGTACCTATAAGCCACTGCTCCAGAAGTATGACGACCTCCTCAACCTCGAAGTCGAGTACGTCGATGGCGATGGTCAGACCGAGTCCAACATCACCAACCGTCTCGCCAACCCGGCTGAGTATGATGCCTTCGCCATTAACATGGTTAAGACGGACAACGCTGCTTCTTACATGCAGATCCTGCAGCAGTAGTCGCTTAGCGATCCATTTGGATGCATTGCGGGGGCTGGGGATCAATCCCCGAGCCCCCTTTTATTTTTTAATTACGGGCATGAGTCAGCGCTGCGTCGCTCGCATCGATGCCTAAAGATGGGATGATTAACATGAGCGAAAAAAAGGATGATCTCGTTCTCTCCATTCATGGGATGAGCAAGACCTTCGGGCGCAACCGCGTGCTCGACCGCATCAACCTCGAATTGAAACGCGGTTCGATTATGGGCCTCATGGGGGAGAATGGTGCGGGCAAGTCCACCATGATGAAATGTCTTTTTGGTACTTATCAAAAGGATGAGGGTGAAATTATTCTCGACGGCAAGCCAGTTAACTTTTCTGGCCCCAAAGAAGCCCTAGAGAATGGCGTTGCGATGGTTCACCAAGAGTTGAACCAATGCCTCGATCGCAATGTGATCGATAATCTTTTCTTAGGACGCTATCCGACGACTTCGATGGGAGTCATCGATAAGCGCCGCATGCAAAATGAAGCTTCAGAAATATTCCGAAAGGTCGGCATCACGGTTGATTTGCGTCAGCCGATGCGCAATATGTCGGTCTCACAGCGTCAGATGTGTGAAATCGTTAAGGCGATTTCTTACAATTCGAAGATCATTGTTCTCGACGAACCGACGAGTTCGCTGACGGTCCAAGAGGTTGAGAAGCTCTTTAGCATGATGCGTAAGCTCCGTGATCAGGGGATTTCTCTAATCTATATCTCTCATAAGATGGATGAGATCTTCGAGATCTGCGACGAAATCTCAGTTTTGCGCGATGGCAAACTGGTGATGACGAAGCGGACTGAAGAGAGCAATATGAACGAGCTTATTTCCGCGATGGTCGGCCGTTCCCTCGAAAATCGTTTCCCGCCTTTGACGAAT
The DNA here is from genome assembly GCA_030537565.1 of Eubacteriales bacterium. Lineage (GTDB taxonomy): Bacteria > Bacillota > Clostridia > Saccharofermentanales > Fastidiosipilaceae > JAUNVS01. Next base: position 36,757 of record JAUNVS010000005.1, read on the forward strand.
GAGCCAAAGGACACGATTCTCTCGGTTCAGCATCTTTCGACGAAGTATGAACCTCACCTCCAGGACATCAGTTTTGACGTTCGCGAGGGCGAGATCTTCGGTCTCTATGGCCTCGTCGGTGCTGGGCGAACCGAGCTCCTCGAGACGATTTTTGGAATTCGGACCCGGGCGGCTGGACGCGTTTATTTTAAAGACCACTTAATGAATTTTACGAATGTTAAAGAGGCGATGGACCACGGTTTCGCGCTCATCACTGAAGAGCGAAAGGCAAATGGCCTCTTTATGAAGGGAAATCTTACCTTTAATACGACGATTGCCAACCTGCCTCAGTATAAGACGGGAATAGCCCTCTCGGATGCGAAGATGGCGAAGGCCACGAATAAGGAAATTAAGGTCATGCGCACCAAGTGCATGGGGGCAAAGGATTTGATTAGTTCCCTCTCGGGTGGTAATCAACAAAAGGTTATTTTCGGCAAATGGCTTGAGCGTGAGCCGCAGATCTTCATGATGGACGAGCCAACCCGTGGCATCGACGTCGGCGCGAAGTATGAGATCTACGAGCTGATCATTAAGATGGCGAAGCAGGGGAATACGATCATTGTCGTCTCGTCCGAGATGCCAGAGATCCTCGGTATTACCAATCGCATCGCTGTTATGTCGAATCGCCGTCTCGCCGGCATTGTCAATACGAAGGAAACGGACCAAGAGGAACTCTTGCGTCTGAGTGCCAAATATTTAGTTAGCGAAGGAGCATAAGCACTATGGCCCAAGAGAATCTCAAAATCCTTTCTGCTGAAGAGGAGGCGGCGCTGCTCGCCCCGATTAATGAGTACGTTGGCGAGATCCAGGCGAAGATCGATGCCCTGCGTCTCGATGGGACTGATCGTGTCCTCGAGCTTGAGCGTAAGATCGAGTCCTATCGCCGGGATAAGCTGCTTGCAAAAGAGAAAAAGAATCATTTGATCGAAGAGGTCGAACGCGAACTGAAAGCGGCTCGCGAGACGGAGGCTGCACATAAGCCAGAGGTCTCGAAATTGATCTCACAAGCGATTACCTACATAAAGGCTCACTACGATAAAGATTATTATCGTCCGATGAAGGAGTCCTGCGCCAACGAACGGCGTCTGGCCAAGCAGAGATATCAGGAGACACTGACTGATCTTAAGCAGCAGCATGCTGCAAGTCTTCAGGCTGCAAAGGATGCCAGTGAGGTAAAGGACGAGAAATACGTCTATAAAAACCGCTGCTTCGATGCGAAGGTCCAATATGAAAAGGAACTTGAGCGGATTAAGAATCGTCTCTTCCTCGCCTTCGGGCATAAGTTCCATCTCATTGACCTCCTGCGGATGAGTCGCTTCACCTTTGCTGAGTCTCAGGCGCAGAAGTGGGGGAATTATCGCTTCACCTTTAATCGCCGTCTTTTCCTCCTCCAGAATGGTCTCTACATCGCAATCCTCCTCGTCTTCATCATCCTCAGCATCATTACTCCGATTGTGAAGAATACCCAGCTCTTAACCTATACGAACATCCTCAACATTCTCCAGCAGGCCTCGCCACGTATGTTCCTCGCTCTCGGTGTTTCAGGCGTCATCCTCCTAACGGGTACGGACTTGTCGATTGGCCGTATGATCGGTATGGGTATGACGGCCTCAACGATTATCATGCATAAGGGGATCAACACGGGTGCTGTCTTCGGGAAGATTTTTGACTTTACCCATCTGCCGATTGGACTTCGTGCGGTACTCGCCCTCGTTGTCTGCATCATTCTATGTACTTTCTTTGCGATTATCGCGGGATTCTTTACGGCTCGCTTTAAGATGCATCCGTTTATCTCGACGATGGCGAACATGCTGATTATCTTCGGTCTTTTGACCTACGCAACGAAGGGTGTTTCCTTCGGTGCGATTGAATCCGATATTCCAAATGCGATTATTCCGAAGATTAAGCTGATGCCGAATACCTTTGCCTTCCCCACGATCATTCTATGGGCGCTGGCGGCGATTATCATCGTTTGGTTCATCTGGAATAAGACAACCTTTGGTAAGAATCTCTATGCGGTGGGTGGTAACCCCGAGGCCGCCGCGGTTTCTGGTATCTCTGTCTTCGCGGTGACCCTGGGTGCCTTTATCCTCGCGGGTATTCTCTACGGTTTCGGTGCCTGGCTTGAGTGCTTGCGCATGTTCGGTTCTGGTTCGGCTGCCTATGGTCAGGGCTGGGAGATGGACGCGATCGCAGCCTGCGTCGTCGGTGGTGTTTCCTTCACGGGTGGTATTGGTAAGATCTCGGGTGTTGTTACCGGTGTTATCATCTTCACGGGTCTGACCTATGCTTTGACCATCCTCGGTATCGATACCAACCTCCAGTTCGTCTTCTCCGGTATCATCATCATGGTCGCTGTTACCCTCGACTGCTTGAAGTACGTCCAGAAGAAGTAAGCTTAGCGCTGATTTTTCAATTACATTTCAGGATTACCCCTCGTCTTAGTACTTAGGACGAGGGGTTTTTTATGGGGGCGAATCACGTCTGCCCTCCGTTATGGAAAAGCAAAGGAATAGAGTTTCAGAATATGAGAGGACGAGCAGCGGCCACTCCTGACCTGTTCGCAGTGGCTTGAGCCGAGGATTCGGGCTCCTTTGGATAGGATCATCGATGAGGTAGCAGAGGCTTCCAGCTATTCGATGGATACTCTTCCATTTCTCATTGGAACTTCGTCGGAAATAAGAAAGAGGCTAAAGGATTCAAGCCTTTAGCCTCTTTTTTGGGGGCTCTGTTTAGCGCCTAGTCAGGCGCTGTACCTGCGCCTCAAGCTGAGAGTCGCACTGAAAACTTAAACACGACTTGCTTGCCGACCGCTTTCTTCGAGAAGTTCTTGCTGGCGAGCCATTTCACGGTAGATACCATCGACTGCGACGAGCTCCTCATGACATCCCTGCTGGACGATCTTACCGTGGTCAAAGACGTAGATCTGGTCCGCATTACGGATCGTCGAGAGTCGGTGAGCGATGACGATCATCGTGCGCCCTTCGGCGAGGCGGTACATGGCTTCTCGAATTCTAAACTCGGTGTTGGTGTCGACGGAACTGGTCGCCTCATCGAGGATGAGGATGCGCGGTTGGTGGGCGAGGGCTCGGGCGAAGGAGAGTAGCTGGCGCTCGCCAGCACTAAGGGACTGGCCATTACCGCGGAGCTGATAGTCCAGATCACCATGGATGGCTTCGAGGAGTGAGTCTGCACCGACGGTTTCGAGGGCCTGCCAACAGTCTTCATCGCTAATCTTGGGATTGCCGAGAGAGATGTTCTCACGGACACTAGCATTGAAGATAAAGGGATCCTGGAGGACGATGGCCATTTGCTCTCGGAGACTGTAGATCGGGTAGTCTTTTATCGAACGTCCGTCTATGAGAATCTCACCGCTCTGGGGCTGGTAGAAATCGTAGAGGATTTGGGTCATGCTGCTCTTACCACTTCCCGTTCGCCCAACAAAGGCAACCGTCTCACCCGAATGAATTTTGAGACTAACATTCTGGAGGACTTCCTCACCCTCGACATAGGCAAAGTGAATGTTGCGAAATTCGATTTCGCCTTGGAGGGGAGCGAGTGTTTCGCTTGTGTGTGTCTCGGCTTCTTCGTCGAAGATTTCGCCGAGGTGGTCCGCTGCGGCGAGGGCGCGTTGGAGCTCATAGAGTCGATAACTAAGGTTGTTAATCTCTCGAATGATATTTCCCGAGTAACTGAGGAAGACGTAGAGCAGGGTATAAGAGAGGTCGATTTTAAAAAAGAGGATGGCAATTCCGAAGTAGAGGAGACCCATAAATTTGCTGATGAACTCCATTGCTCCATAGAAGGGCCAGGAGTAGTTAGCTTCGAGGCGATTGGAGCTGAGGCTGATCTCTGTCATGCGATCGTTGACCTCGTCGAGCTCAGCCATCTTATATTGGCGCTGATTGAGGACGGTGATGATGTCCGCACCGTGGATCGATTCCGTATATTTACCACTGAATTCAGCTAGAGCGCGGCGTTCCCTCTGGCGTAAGATGCCGGTCTTTCGAAGATAGTAGCGGAGGATGAAGAGGGTGGGTAGACTCGTGACCAAGCAGATAATCATCAGAATCCAGTTGCTCGATGCCATGGCGATGAAGATAGAGACGATTTGAATCGTCACTGAGAGAACGTTGGACAAGAAACTTTCGTAGAGCTGACCAACTGCGCCCGTATCGCCCATGACGCGGCTGACGACGGAGCCTGCTGGCATGTTTTCGTAATAGCGAAGCGGTAGTCTCTGAAGGTGTCGGAAGAGAGCATTTTGGAGGTTTTCGCAAATACGAGCTGCGATGTGAGCGAAGAGAACATTTTTCACAGCCTGTATGGCTTGGTTGAAGCAGTAGACGCCGATGAAGATGAGGATCAGTTGAGGTACCGTGAGCTGAATTTGAGCACGTCGAGGTTGGTCGATGATCAGTCCGGTGACATAGGGGTGAAGCATCGTACCAGCGACATAGATGAGGGTAAGGACGAGACCGAGGGCAATTTTGGAATACTGATCTCGGCTGTGCTCTTTTAGAAAACCGAAGAGCGTACGCAGGCGTTTTCGATCTGGATTGCGAACTTGGGTCTGGTCAGACATAGGGGAACCTTTCACTAGAGTAGACCTTGGATTTTACACTGGTCTTGGTACCAGCCTGGTCGGTCGGCGAGTTCTGCATGGCGCCCACGATCGACGATGCGACCATGGTCGAGGACGAGAATCTCATCGGCGTTGAGGACGGCTGAGAATCGGTGGGCGGCCACCATCATGAGACGACCCTCGTTAATTTGCTTGAGCTGTTCGAGAATTCGAGCCTCGGTACTGCCATCGACGGCCGAGAGACAATCATCGAGAATGAGGAGTTCTGCCCCCTGCTTATAGAGGGCGCGGGCGAGACTGATGCGCTGCTTTTGGCCACCCGACAAGCTGATCCCTCGCTCACCCGTTTGAGTGCGATAGGAGTCTGGGAATTGTTCGAGGTCTTCCTCTAAGTCAGCGATAGTGAAGACTTCTTCAAGTCGCTTCTGCTGCTCAGGTCGGACCTCCTCATCGCCAAAACGGAGCCCATCCGAGAAGAAAATATTGTTTTGGATAGAGTCCGAGAAAAGGAAACTGTTTTGGGGAACGTAGGCGATATGACTTCGCAGGGAATTCGGCTCGAAGTGTTGGATCGCTTCGCCGTTAATTTCGATCCCCTCGTTATCCATTGGGTAGAGGCGTAGAAGCTGTTGGAGTAGGGTGCTCTTACCACTGCCGACGGGACCAACGACGGCGATGGTCTGTCCTGTTCTTAATTCAAAGTTGATGCCCTCGAGTGCAAAGGCGGCTTCGGCTTCCTTAGAGCAATTCGTCTGCAGCCGCTCGACGGTTGTCGTTTGCCGATTCTCTTCGCTGTGTTGCTTTCGTTCAATCTCGGAGAGATGTCGTGGATAACTAAAGTGGAAATCTCGAAAGCGAAGTCGGTGAATTCCCTCAGTCAGTGCTTTGGTATCTCCTTCAATTTCTGGATCTTTATAATTCAGGACCTCATCGATGCGATTCATCGATTCAAGTGCTTTTTTTGCAACGAGTAGGGCATCTGAGAGGCAGACTGCTGGCCACTGAAGGCTGGCGATGTAGAAGAGGGCACTCGTCATCTGACCAACACTGAGCAGCCCCTGATTCATCATTGGGAGGCCGATTAAGAATAGGGCGATGTAAGAAATCAGGAGCAGCATGCTGCAGAATGGCCAAAAACAGACCGCCCAGATGCGGTAGATGAATTTCTTCTTCCGCAGATCGATCACCGCCTCAGCAAATTGGGTGTTTTTCCGCGCTTCAACATGGTAGGCGCGGACCACGCGGATCCCCTGAATTCCCTCGAGGACCTCATCGCTGAGATTTTCATAAGCTTCCTGCTGGGCATGGAAACTGCGATCCCAGAAGCGGTTCATGAGGAAACCGAGGAAGATTACTGGGACGATCGGTAGGACGATGGTGGCTGCAAGACCGATGCCAACAGTCATCGCAAGGGAAATAAAAATCGTTGCAGGATAGAGGGTCGCATCGACCACACAGATGAGACCATAACCCATTGCTTCTTGGAGGTTGTCGACATCGCTGCTCGCACGCGTCAAAATCTCACCATCAGAAAATTCATCGAAGAAAACACGACGCTGAGCAAGGGTATGGCGATAAAGGCGGCTCAGTGCCCGCCTTCGGATAAAGATCCCGAAGAGTCCCTGGGTTCGGCAGAGCAGATTCATGAGCGTATAGCTGATCACAATAAGTAGGAAACAGCCAGTAATGTTTAAGAGGAAGCTCGTTTGCTCCCCTTCGCCACGACTGAGCTGATCCGCGATTACGCCGATTAAACGGGGGAGTTGGACTGTGATCGGTAGCTCGATGAGAGCGATCAGGAAATAGAGACGGAATCGTTTGGCTTCGGGGTGAAGAAACCAGCGGAGTGATCGGAGATAGGCGGGTATGAAAGACATAGGAATCCTCTGGGTTACGTGGCTGAGCCGCATGGGCATAGTTCAGGCTAAAATACTTGCTGAATTGAGCGGACAATGTACCAACTAATCATTAAACTGTCAATATTATAAGCATCTCTGATGCCTGGCTTGAGCATGTCTCGATTTCAGGCTTCAATTGCCACTTCGGCGCTAGGCCTGAGCCGCTACGCTTTCCTCGCTTGCAGAGTGTAGAACTTTTCGTTAAACTATCGAGATGTTCGAGGCGTCCGAAAGAGGCGTCTTTAGTATTACGATGACTTGTGAATGAGTAGCTCGCTACTCTAGAAAGGAAAATCATGGCCACACGTAGAGGTCCCCGATTTAAGGAATGTCGCCGTCTCGCCGCCAATGTTTGCGGCCACCCGAAGGCAATGAACCGCGCTGTTTCTGAAGAGCGTTCACGTAAGAAGTTAAGTGAATATGCCCTCCAGCTGCGCGAGAAGCAGAAGATTAAGGCTTATTACGGTATTTTCGAGAAACAGCTCCGCAATTACTTTGCGAAGGCCCAGCGCGTTCGTAAAGGAACGACGGGTGAAGTTTTGATGTGCATGCTTGAGAAGCGTTTGGACAACATGGTTTATCGCGCTGGCTTTGCCAACTCGATTCGCATGGCGCGTCAGATGGTCAGCCATGGTCATATTCTCGTTAACGGTAAGCGTATCAACCTGCCGAGCTATCAAATTAGCGTCGGGGATGAACTTAAACTCACGGAAAAGGCTCGTTCCAACAGCAGTTTCAGTGATCAGTTCTCCGACTCCCTCAGCTCGGTCCCATATCTCGAGCGCGATAAGGAAAATTTCTCTGTGCGTCTCGCCCGCGAGCCTGAGCGCAGTGAGCTTCCGATTGAGGTAAAAGACCGCATGGTCGTCGAGTTCTACAGCCGTTAAGCAACGTAGTTACTTTGTTTTTAAGACCTCCGCCAGCATTTGTGGTGGAGGTTTTTTTATGTAGAACTCTAGGATGGATGGACAGTTGCAGGACTGTTTTGTTGTTTGAAAATTCTCACAATCAGGATCGATCTTGTCTTGAGTGAAGACGGATCGAAGAAAAAACGATAGAATATAAAACACGCTATTACGGGAGCTAATTATGTGCAGTTCGACTAATAATTCCTGTTTTCCGCTGGTCACATCGCCGATCTCCGAGGAGCTCTGCCGTGATCTAATTTCGCGAGCTCTGGATGTGCGTGGACGCGCCTATGTCCCCTATTCAGGCTTCGCTGTTGGAGCTGCGCTCCTGACGGATTCGGGGGAGATTTTTACTGGGTGTAATGTCGAATCCTGTTCGTACACACCGACGAATTGTGCTGAGCGTTCCGCCTATTACGCAGCGATTTCTGCAGGGCATCGAGGATTTTCAGCGATTGCGATCGTCGGTGGACACATCGGTTCGGAGGCAGAGCTGCCCCTCTGTCCACCCTGTGGTGTCTGTCGTCAGGTCATGCGCGAATTTTCTGCCCCGGAGGCTTTTTATATCATCGTCGCTGAGAGTTTGGAGAACTATCAGATCTACCGCCTCTCTGAGCTTCTGCCCCTCTCGTTTGGGCCAGAACACGTTGATAAAATGGACTTAAACCAGCCCTCTGGGCTTTAGAGGAGGAGAGACGATGGAGAACGTTATTGAGATGCTTGGCATCACCAAACGCTTCGGATCGTTTACGGCCATCGACCAGGTGGATTTCGCGCTGCGTAAGGGTGAAATCCATGCCTTGCTTGGCGAAAACGGTGCGGGTAAGTCGACCCTGATGAGCGTCCTGTTTGGTCTTTACACCCCAGAAGAGGGGGAGATCCGAATTCAGGGGAAGACGGCGAGAATCCGCAACCCAAACGATGCCAATGCGATCGGAATTGGCATGGTGCACCAGCACTTCAAACTCGTTCACAATTTTACGGTTCTTGAGAGCATCGTGCTCGGCCAAGAAACGACTCGATTTAAGATCCTACAAATGAAGGAAGCGCGCGAAAAGATCGTTAAGCTCAGTGAGCAGTACGGTCTCGCCGTCGATCCGGATGCCTACATCAGTGATATTACTGTCGGGCAGCAGCAACGCGTTGAGATTTTGAAGATGCTCTATCGAGATAATGAAATGTTGATTTTCGATGAGCCGACTGCAGTTCTCACGCCTCAGGAAATCGACGAGCTCATGGAAATAATGCGTCGCCTCGCAGCAGAAGGGAAGTCGATCATCTTTATTACCCATAAGTTAAAAGAGATTAAAGCGGTCAGTGATCGCTGTTCCGTCCTGCGAAAGGGGAAGATGATTGGCACCGTCGAGACGAAGGATACTGAACCAGAAACGATGAGTGAAATGATGGTCGGCCGAAAGGTGGATATGGACATCGAGCTTAAGCCGATGCCCCAGGGGGAGACGATTCTGAAGGTCAGCAACTTTAGTGTCACCCGCGAACATCAGCATAAGCCTGCGGTTTCGAATGTCAATTTCGAAGTCCATGCTGGGGAGATTCTCTGTATTGCGGGGATCGATGGAAATGGTCAGTCCGAACTCGTCTATGGACTCACTGGGCTTATGCCGACGATGCCAGGAAGTAAGGTGGAGTTAAAAGGAAAGGATATTAGCAAGAGTCCCATCCGTGAGCGTTGCCTCAGTGGGATGAGTCATATTCCTGAAGACAGACACCGTTACGGTCTCGTCTTAGATTACAATCTCGAGCAAAACCTCGTTCTTCAGACCTATTTCCAAGCGCCATTTCAGAAGCATGGCTTTATCCAGTTTCCAGAGATTCGTCAGTATGCGGAGCGTCTCATTGAAAACTACGATATCCGCTCGAGCGCAGGGGCGACGTCGAGTGCTCGGGGCATGTCGGGTGGTAACCAACAAAAGGCCATTATTGCTCGTGAGCTCGACCGTGGATCCGACCTCGTCATCGCAGTTCAGCCCGTGCGTGGCCTCGATGTTGGCGCAATCGAATACATTCATCGCCGCATCGTGGAACAGCGCGATGCTGGTAAGGCGATACTGCTGGTATCCTTCGAACTCGATGAAGTGATGAACCTCAGCGATCGCATCCTCGTCATGTACGAGGGAGAATTCGTCGCAGAACTCGATCCGAAACAGGTCGATGTCCGTGAACTCGGCCTCTATATGGCCGGCCAGAAGCGCAAGCCACTCGCATAGAAAGGGAGCGATACCATGCGAAGCAATTCTAAGAAAGTGCAATGGCAGCAGGTCAGTACCGGCTTCCTCTCATCTCTGATGGCGATCATCGCGGGACTTGTTTTCGGACTGATTATCCTCGTGATCGTCAATCCAAACCAAGCGATCCCTGGCTTCCTCCGGATCCTAACTGGCGGCTTCGGAAACTCATGGCAGGGCTTCGGAAAGGTCATTAACTATGCCGTTCCGATCATTATGACGGGACTCTCAGTGGGTTTCGCCTTCCGAACAGGTCTATTTAACATCGGCGCATCTGGCCAATTCATGGTCGGTGCCTATACGGCGATCTATATCGGCTATAGCGTTAAAGGTCTGCCCGCTCCATGGCACTGGCTACTCGCCTTCATCTGCGCCAGCCTCGCCGGCGCCATCTGGGGGGCGGTCCCAGGCCTCCTAAAAGCCTATCGCAATGTCAACGAGGTTATCTCCTCGATCATGATGAACTACATCGGCCTTTATCTCGTCAACTTCCTGATCCCGATGACGGTCTACGATAAGATCAAAAACCAAACCAAGTCTGTACTTAAGACGGCTCGTACGCCGACCCTCGGCCTCAATAAACTACTCCCGAAATCGAATCTCGACATCGCCATCTTCGTCGTCCTCCTCGCCGTCATCGTTCTCTACATCATTACGAAAAAGACGACCTTTGGTTTTGAGCTGCGTGCCTGTGGCCTCAATCGTGAAGCCGCGCGCTATGCGGGCATCAACGAGAAAAAGTCGATCACCTACTCCATGTTGATTGCAGGTATTTTTTCAGGCATGGGTGGCGCACTGCTTTATCTAAGCCATACGGGGACCTACATGCAGGTCAAAGATGAGCTCTTGATGCAGGGATTTAATGGTATCCCCGTTGCCCTACTCGGTCTCAGTCACCCGATCGGTATTTTCTTCTCGGGCCTTTTTATTTCCCACATCACGATTGGTGGTAACTATATGCAGGCGTATGACTTCCCGGTAGAAATCATCGATATGATCATCGCTGCGATCATCTACTTCGGTGCCTTTGCCCTCCTCTTCCGACAGTTCTTTACGCGGCGTTTGACGCGTCGGGCATCGCTGGCACTGGCCGATGAGCCGAGTCCAGCGACGCAGGGAGGCGGTGTCGACGAGTCAAAAACTGTTCACGTAGATAAGGAGGACCACGTATGAATGTCCTATACTTCATTGTCCAGCAAATGATGTATTTCGCCATCCCGCTCCTGATTGTTGCCCTCGGTGGCATGTTCTCTGAGCGAAGCGGAATTATCAACATCGCGCTTGAAGGAATCATGGTCATGGGCGGGTTCTCGGGTGTCCTCCTGATTCACAATCTCGAGGGCCAGATGTCGGGTCAGGGTCTCTTCCTCCTCGGCATCCTCGTCGCAGGCCTCGCTGGTGGTGTCTTTTCTCTCCTCCACGCTTATGCGTCGATCAACCTCGGAGCTGATCAAACCATCAGCGGTACCGCTTTAAACCTCTTCGCGCCCGCCTTTGCCATCTTCACGACGCGGGCGATTCAGCGCGTCCAGCAGATCCACTTCACGAATACCTTTTTCATTGAAAAGGTTCCGCTTCTCGGAGACATCCCCGTGCTCGGTGCGCTCTTTTTCCAAAAAACCTACCTCAGCACTTATCTCGGTCTTCTGATCTTTCTGATTGCGAGTTTCGTGATTAAGCACACCCGTTTTGGCCTTAGACTTCGTGCCTGCGGTGAACATCCTCAGGCTGCAGATTCGGTTGGTGTTAATGTTTACCGCATTCGTTATGCCGGTGTTTTCATTTCCGGTGTCTTTGCTGGCATCGGTGGTCTGATTTTCGTCATTCCAAACTCGGTTTACTACAATCCGACCGTTAACGGTTACGGCTTCCTCGCCCTCGCCGTCCTCATCTTCGGTAACTGGCGTTCATGGGGTATTTTCTGGGCGGCACTCTTCTTCAGTATTATGAAGACGTTTGCCAGTGTTTACTCTGGGGTTCCATTCCTTCGTAATCTTCCGATTCCTCAGGACATCTACAACATGATTCCCTACATTGCCACCCTGGCGGTTCTGGCGATTGCTGCTAAGCACTCACAGGCTCCACGGGCAGAGGGAATTCCGTTTGAAAAGGGGAGCCGTTAGTCTTTCTTTTTAAGCTTCCGGTTTAAGTCGCCTCTTCGGGGGCGACTTTTTATCTTTGTTTAAAAATAGTCGGCGGAAAATTGGTATACTTTAAGAGACTTGCACAATTGAGGCAAGCGAAACGATGTGGTTTACGGAGGTAACGCATGAAGAAGAAATTAACGAGTGCAGTCTTAGCGGCGGCGATGCTGGTTGGCCTCGCAGGTCTGGTGACGCCCCTACGGGCGGAAGAGGACCAGGCGGCTGCCCAGGCGGGTCGCGCCGATGCGGATGGTAAATATGAGATCGCTCTCATTACGGACGTCGGTACGATTGACGACCGTTCCTTTAACCAGGGCTCCTGGGAAGGTGTAAAATCCTTCGCTGAGGAGAATGATAAGAGCTATAAGTATTACAAGCCGACCGAACAGTCGGATGCAGCCTATGAGGATGCAATCGACCTCGCCATTAATGGTGGTGCAAAAGTTGTTGTTTGCCCTGGCTTCCTCTTCGAGGTTCCGATCTATGTGAAGAGTGAAGAATATCCTGATGTTAAGTTCATCCTCATTGACGGTGTTCCGCATCCCGATGGTGAACCTGCCCCCGAGGAAATCGCTGACAACACGATCGCTGTTAACTACCGCGAAGAGCAGGCGGGTTTCCTCGCTGGTTATGCGGCAGTTATCGATGGCAATCGCAAGCTCGGTTTCATGGGTGGTATGGCCGTTCCAGCCGTTGTTCGCTTCGGCTATGGTTTCGCCCAGGGTGCTGAAGTCGCGGCAAAAGAGCTTGGCCTCGCCCAGGGTGATGTCAGCCTGAAGTACACCTATGTGGGTGGCTTTAATGCCGATCCGAAATACACGACGATGGCTGCTTCATGGTATAACGAAGGCGTCGAAGTGATCTTCGCTTGTGGTGGTCAGATCGGTTCTTCGATCATGGCTGGTGCAGAACAGTCGAAGGGTAAGGTTATTGGCGTTGACGTTGATCAGTCCGCCGATAGTGAGACCGTTATTACGAGTGCGATGAAGAACCTGAAGCTGTCGGTCTACGAGAACATTAAGAAGTTCTACGACGATAGCTGGAAGGGTGAAGTCCAGCATCTCGGTGCCCATGAGGACATGGTTCTGATCGCGATGGATACGGCCCGTTTCGATAGCTTCAACCAAGAAAAGTACGACGAGATCTATGAGAAACTCAAGAACGATGAGTTCGAGATTAAGACCGATAAGATCAACGAAGACGGCGAGGGTGGCGTAGAAGCCCTCGAACTCGAGCTCGTTACGGTCGAAAATATTGAATAATTAGAGTTTTCGCTCTGATTTTCGAGGGATCCCTGAGGGGATCCTTTTTTTTTGTGATGATTCACAAGGGGGAAGTCTTTGAAGAAAGTAAAAGGGTTATTTATAATATAGGGTAAAGACAGGAGGTATGCATATGCAATTAAAAGTTGGTCGGAAGATCTACGACACAGAGAAGGCAGAATACATCGGTGATCAGACCGTCGGTTACTTCGGGGCTGAGTACGGTTTTTGTGAGACACTTTATCGTAAGGGGAAGGATGATTTCTTCATTGTTGGTCTCGGAGGGTCGGCGTCGCCTTACCCAGAGGAGACGCTCGCGGTTCTTGACATGGAGGCAACGGAGGAGTGGCTTCGTCGCGTCTTAGGCGATGAGCGTGCGGAAGAGGTTCTCGAGCGCAATCGTAGCCAGGCTGCAGCGGCGGCTGAGAAGAAGCCTGTTGTGAAAAAGGCCGCTACGAAGAAGCCCGCGGTGAAGAAGACTGCTGAGAAGAAGCCCGTCGCGAAGAAGACGGCTGAGAAGTCAGCGGCGAAGGCTGAAACGAAGAGTAGTTCAGCGAAGTCGGCGACTAAGAAATCAACGAAGAAGTCGAAGTAAGTTCGATGCCTGGGCTCCGAGATGGAGTCCACCTTTGTTTAAGATACAGCGGGTCTCAATTTGAGATTTGCTGTATTTTTTCTTGAGCCTTGGTATGGGAGCAGTTGCAGTCGGGGGAGGATGGATTTGGAAAAGCGATTTCGAGAACTAGAATTGCGTTTAGGGCGAAGTATGGCTCTGGCACAAATGGGGCGCAGGCTTTCGGGTCTGGCGCTCATCGCCAATGTGACACTCGGTCTTCTGAAATATGGACTCGGTTTCGTGCTCGCATCTCTGGCACTGAGAGCGGATGCCCTCAATAACTTTTCTGATGCGCTCGTAGGTCTCTCATCCGTGATTGCATTTTGGATTGCGAAGAAACTTCCAGATGCGAAACATCCCTTTGGCCATGCGCGCAGTGAATACGCTGCTTCTCTCTGTATTTCGCTTGCGATTTTCTACCTCGGAATCCATCTGCTCATCGATTCTGTGGTGGCTTTTTTTCATCCATCAGAGGCGCAGCCAGAATCTTTTTCAAAATTGGCTTTACTCTTTCTCGCCATTTCCATCGTGGTGAAATTGGGACTCTTTTTTCATTATCGGCGTGCTCAGCGGATTCTGCACTCTTCATTGCTCTCTGCCCTGATGCAGGACAGTGTTTCAGATGCCTTCATCGATCTCATCCTCCTCGGCAGTTTTATCGCTGCAGCTTGGATTCCAGCCTGGCTTCCGACCTGCCTCAGTTTGATTCTGGCTCTATTTATCCTCGCCAATGCCCTAAAGCTCTTTCGTGAGACGATGGATCATATTCTCGGACTTCGCCCCGATCCAGAGTTAGAGGCGGCGATGGAGGCGAGTATTCTAAGCGTCGATGGAGTCCTCGCCTTCCATGATTTTCACTACCACGAATATGGGGCAGGGCGTGCTCTTGCAACGGTTCATATTGAAGTCGATGCGGATCAAAGTCTGATGGATGCCCACGAGATTTCGGACCGCGTCGAGCGCAAGTTGGCTCAGCTCTATGGCGTTCAGGCGAGTTGCCACTTGGACCCGAAGCGCTTGGATGATCGGGATGAGGCGAGGGCCCTGAAGGAAACAGAGCAGGCTTTGCGGGAATACGATCCCAATCTTAAAATTCACGATTTTCGCTTGGTTTTTGCCGAGCGACGAAATCTGGTCTTCGATATTGAAATCGATGCGAAGCATTGTCGCAATCCTGAGGACTTAGCACGGGCACTTAAGTTGTATCTCGAAGAGCGCTTCCCGGGGAATAATGTCGTGATTACGCTGGAGTGCGCGAATGTCGGTTTGCCCATTGGGGAGATTCTCTAATTTCTGTGACTAGGAAAGCGCCGTCGCTTGGACTAACATACGAGGAGTTATGTGCTGCTTCGGCAGCGGATGGGAGGACTGTAATGAATCGAGAAGAACATGATCGTCTAGCATTAGATAAGCATCGGGCTTGGGGCGGTAAAATTGAGGTGACGACCTCGGTTCCCGTTGATACGGCAGAGGATCTCGCCCTCGCTTATACCCCCGGGGTGGCTGCCGCCTGTCTCGAAATCGAGCGCAATCCTGAGGCTTCGTATGAACTGACGCGGCGACATAATCTCTGCCTCGTGGTTACGGACGGGACGGCGGTCCTCGGTCTCGGCGATATCGGACCTGAGGCGGCGATGCCAGTGATGGAGGGGAAATGCGCCCTGTTTAAACGCTTCGGGGATGTTGATGCGTTCCCGCTATGCTTGAAGACGAAGTCCGTCGATGAAATTGTCGATACGATTTATTGGCTTTCTGGAAGCTTCGCAGGCATTAATCTCGAGGATATTGCTGCACCACGTTGCTTCGAGATCGAGCGTCGATTAAAAGAACGCTGCGACATCCCGATCTTCCACGATGATCAGCATGGCACTGCCATCGTCAGTCTTGCAGCACTTCTCAATGCGTTAAAAGTCGTTTCCAAATCGCTTTCGGAGGTTAAGATTGTAATTAGCGGTGCGGGGGCCGCTGGGATTTCGATTGCGAAATTGCTATTAGCTGCTGGTGCGAAGCATCTGATCCTCTGTGATCGCCGAGGTATTATTGCTGAGGATGAGGAGCAGGCGGATGCCTCGAAGGCCGAGATCGCTCGACTGACAAACCAGGACTGTTTACACGGGACTCTTCAGGATGCAATTCGTGGCGCAGATGTCTTCATCGGGGTTTCAGCGCCAGGTCTCTTGAGCACAGCAGATGTCGCGACGATGGCTGAGGATGCGATTGTCTTCGCCTGTGCAAATCCTGTTCCAGAAATTTATCCGGACGATGCCCTCGCAGGAGGGGCTCGGATTGTCGCCACTGGTCGCTCAGATTTTCCCAACCAGATTAATAATGTTCTCGCTTTTCCTGGGATTTTCCGGGGCTGCTTTGATGTGCGTGCTTCTGACATTAACGAAGCGATGAATGTCGCTGCTGCGAAGGCACTGGCTGAGATTATTACAGTAGAGGAACTGTCTGAGACCTGCATTCTTCCGGAAGCCTTCGATCCGCGAGTGAAGACTGCGGTGGCTGCTGCAGTTCGGGCGGCAGCAGTGGCTTCGGGGATTGCTCGTAAACCCTGCGAGGCTGGGACGCAGGCTGCTGTGGAGGAGGTCTAGTCATGTCGAATGTGTATCGTCTAGTGCACGATTCTATGGGCGAGATGGAGGTTCCGGCTGAACGAGCCTACGGGGCTCAAACCCAGCGATCACTGAATAATTTTAAAATTGGCAGTGAGAAGATGCCTGAACTTTTGATTGAGGCATTAATCGAGATTAAACGTGCGGCAGCACGGGTGAATGCGGAGCTCGGTTTGCTGGATGCAGGTCGAGCGATGGCGATTGAGGCGACGGCGACGTCGCTCCTCGAGTCACGGGATTCGGCGGATTTTCCGCTGGCACTTTGGCAGACGGGGAGTGGCACACAGACGAATATGAATGTTAACGAGGTAATCGCCTATCTCGCTTCGGAGCGTTCAGGCCTCGCGATACACCCGAACGATCATGTGAATCGCAGTCAGAGTAGTAATGATGTTTTTCCGACGGCGATGCACCTCGCTGCAGATCGTCGTCTTGATCGGGACCTGATTCCCGCACTTCGCTCGATGATATCTGCGCTTAAAAAATTAGAAACGAAGGCGGCGGGAATCATGAAGGTCGGCCGAACCCACCTCCAGGATGCGGTCCCCCTGCCACTTGCCCTCGAGGTGGCAGGCTGGCGGGCAACGCTCGAGACGGCTCTGGAGGACATCGAATATGCGCAGCGGGGATTGTGCGTGCTCGCCATTGGAGGGACTGCGGTGGGAAGTGGTCTCAATACAGCACCTGGTTATGCTCAAAAGATGGCAAGTGAGCTATCTGCTGCCTACGGGAGAGACTATACGGTTGCGCCGATCTTGACTGCGGAACTCGCCTGTAAGCATCGGATTGCTCAGGCTCACTCTGCGCTAGCGAATCTCGCCTCTGATTTGATTAAAGTGGCTAACGATATTCGCTTTTTGGCTTCGGGGCCGCGCTGCGGCTATGGTGAATTGCGACTTCCTGAAAATGAACCTGGAAGCTCAATTATGCCGGCGAAGGTGAATCCGACCCAAGCTGAGGCATTGACGATGGTCGCTGTTCGGGTCCTCGGTAACCAGAGCTCGGTGAGCATCGCCGCTAGTCAGGGGAATTTCGAGTTAAACGTCTATATGCCGTTGCTGATCTACTGTTTTGACCAGTCGGCGGGCCTGCTTGCCGATGCGATGAATTCCTTTGTCGAGCATTGTCTTTTAGGTATCGAGATCAATCGCGAGCAGATTGCTTCGGACCTGGAGCGCTCCCTGATGACGGTGACAGCTCTGACGCCTGAAATTGGTTATGAAAAGGCGGCAGAGCTCGCCAAGTTTGCGCATCAGGAGGGGCTAAGCCTGCGTGAGGCGATCCGCGCTCAGGGACTGATTTCAGAAGAGCGATTCGATGCCTTAATGGCAGAGGCCTTTGATATCTAAAGTGAGTGAGTTGGACTTTGGATTATGAGATAGATGAAAGCGGCGGGTTGATCCCCGCCGCTTTTTACGTTCTGGCTCGCTCTGAGGTCCCTAGATCCGGTCGATATTCCGCCCATAGAGACTCTTCGCCTCGACTCCTTTTTCTTTAAGAAAGGCGGCGATGCGGGCCATCTCGGGTCCACGTTTGACTTTCATCGTGCTGGTTTTAATCAGTTCCTCGTGGGTGAAGTAGAAATTCTTGATCCGCTTGAAACCTGGAACCTGAGCATTGACTCGTTCGATGGCGGCTGCGATGTGGCTTGCGATCTCGGCATCGTCAGCGCGCTTATCGACGACGCATTTTAGTGTGAGGACGATGGCTGAGCGGTCTTCCTGAGGATAGACGAGAAGCTCTTTTACCGACTCATCCAGCTCATCATGGAGGAGGGCTTCGAGTTCCTCTGGGAAAACTTTTTTCCCATTGTCGAGCACGATCATGGATTTGAGACGACCCGTGAGGAAGAGGGCTCCCGTCTTCGGATCGATGCGACCGAGGTCGCCACTGTGAAACCAGCCATCGGCATCAATTGCTTCCGCTGTTGCTTCGGGATCGCGGTAGTAGCCCTCCATCAGAAGACCGCCGCGGATGAGAATTTCACCGACCTCCCCAGGCGTATCGGTGTCGACAGCGACTTCGACATCTCCGACGGTATAGCCGATGCTTCCAGGTACGAAGTCGACCGTATTATTTCCCGCTGCGACGGGGGAGGTCTCGGTTAGACCATAGCCCTGGAGGACACGCCAGCCGATACCGTCGAGGAAGCGGATGATATCGGCATTTAGGGCAGCTCCGCCCTGGATTGACCAGGTCAGTTCGCCCCCGAGAGCTTCGCGGACTTCTCTAAAGAGCTTACGTCGTAAATCGATGCCTAATTTGCGGAGGAATTCCGAGATTCGGATGCCCCGCTCGAGCTTTTTCAACTTGCCGCTTTTTTTCGCCTCAAGTCGAATTTTCTTATAGATCTGTTCAAAGAGGGCTGGGACCGCGAGGAGGAACTCAATTCGGTATTCCTTTAAATTACTGCTGATGTAGCGCAGGCCATCACAGATGAAGAGATGGGCACCGAAGGACGTACCAGTGAGGAAGGTGCCGGTATTTTCAAATGTGTGGCTGAGTGGGAGGACGGAGAGCATGCGGATTCCTGTTTCGAAGTGGACAACACGGCGGATCTGGCTGACGTCGTAGGCAATGCATCTCTGCGTGAGGACCACCGCTTTCGACTGACTCGTCGTCCCTGAGGTGAAGATGAGGATCCCAGGGGCTTCAGGATCGCGTGACTCGAGCGGAGGGAAGCCCTGCTTGCGGATTTCTTCGCCAGAAGCGAGCAGATCTTTAAAAGAGCGTCGAGGGTGTTTTTCCATGGCGGCACTGAAATCCTCGCGGCCACGGCGTCCCAGTTTCGTCTCATTCATCACGTAGATGCGCTTGAGCTTTTCACAAGGATTGGCTTCGAGGAGGGGGAAGACTTCGAGGTAGTTCTTCGCATCAATGAAAAGCGTCGTCGCTTCGGAGCGCTCGAGTAGTGGAAGAATCTCATCAGGCTTGAGTAGTCGGTCGAGAGGGATGACGCACTGATTGTAAAAGACGCTCGCAAAGTAGGTCAGAATCCATGAATAGGAATTCTCACCGAGGATGGCGATGCGTTCGTCCGCCGTCGTTGCCTCAGCGCGGAGGGCGAGAGATAGCGCTTCGAGATCTTCGGCACTTTCGCGATAGGTTTTATGGATCGGCTCTTGGCTCGCTTCCTCACGGAAGGTGACGTAGGTTCGATCAGCGAATTTTTCCACCGATTTCTCGTAAATCTCCTGGATGCTAGTAAATAGTTCAGAGGGATAGTGGTGACGTTGGGCCAGAATTTGCATATTTCTCGCTCACTTCCTAGATTTTGGCTGTATTTTAACACAGAGCGTCCCGACAGCGCTTTCGTGACTCTGGGGGAGGGGCTAGAATAACGTGTAAAGGGGGCGGCAGGTATGAGAGCAATACACGCAAAACAACTTGTGGCAGCGGATCGCATGGTCGAGGATCAGGTGCTCGTCTACGATCGACGCATCGAGAAGATTGAGTCCGCAGCAGAATTTGATTTTTCAACTTGTGAGTCAGTGTTAGAGACGGAATATCTCTTGCCAGGATTTATAGACGTCCATATTCACGGGAGTGCTGGCGCCGACGTTATGGATGCCACTCCTGAGGCGATTGCTACGATTGCGGCTGCGATTACGCAATCGGGGACGACTTCTTTTTTACCAACGACGATGACGATGCCAGAAGAGCGGATCTGCGCTGCTCTCGAGGTGATTCGTAGTTGTCGGAGGGCTCAGGCCGAGGCCAGGGAGTATTCTGGAGCCCGGATTCTTGGAGCTCACCTCGAAGGGCCCTTTATCTCAGCGGCAAAAAAGGGAGCTCAGGCGGCTGAGTACATACAGAAACCGAACGATCGTTGGCTGAAGCATTACTACGATGTCGTTAAATTGATCACGATGGCTCCTGAAGAAGATGAGGGCTTCGAGATGATCCGCCGATTTAAGGCGGCTGGAATTGTCGTTTCGCTGGGGCATAGTCAGGCGGACTATGCTTGCGCCTGTTCAGCCTACGAGGCGGGGGCTCGTCATATCACTCATCTCTTTAATGCGATGACGCCTCTTCATCATCGCGACCCGGGGCTCGCGGGCGCTGGTCTTTTGCAAGACTTTAATGTCGAGTTGATTGCCGATGGCTTCCATCTCCATCCGGATATTATTCGGCTGACATCTCGCATGAAACGGGAGGAGCAGCTCCTCCTCGTTACGGACTGCATTCGTGCGGGTTTCATGGGGGAGGGTCCCTCCGAACTCGGAGGGCAGCGAGTCTTCGTTGAGGGTGATCACTGTTTACTTGAGGATGGGACAATTGCTGGTTCGATTCTCCGCCTCGATCGTGCACTGAGAAATGTCCTCAAATTTACGGGCCTGGAGCTGCCACAAGTTGTCCGGATGCTTAGTCTCAATCCAG
>JAUNVS010000052.1 GCA_030537565.1 Eubacteriales bacterium
ATGTTCGAAAATGCGCGACCATCAACGCTTTCCGTCTTACTTTCCTCTTCGAATATTAAGGGCTTTTTCCAGGGGATGGAGTTAGCGGGGGCAGTCGCTGATCGTGACCTCGCCGTAATTCAAGAGCTCTCGAATGCCAAGAGTCTTGCAGAGATCCTGAAGAGTAATGCAGAAATTACAGGGGCGAAGGCCGAGAACTTTATCACGCAGATTTCTGAGGAGATCGATAAGCTCGAGGAGGGGATTCGTCTCGAGGAGGAGACGCTGCAATCGCTTGAACTTCAGGTGGCCCAGCGAAATCAGGGGATCAATGAACTGCAGTACAAAGGTGCTGTCGTCGATGCCAATATCCAGCGCGCCCGCGATGAGATCGCCTACCAGGATACGCTTAAGAAGCTTGAGCAAGAGCAGCCTTCGCAGATCGTGGACCAAAACATGCCCCTCGTTCCGACGGAGACGCAGATCCAAGCGCCTAAGCCCAGTGAGACTCCGAGTGCGACTAAGAAACCTCGCCCGAGTGAGGTTGTAACTGAACCTGAGTATATTGAGGGTCCAGAGGCTCCCAAACCGAGCAGTCCGAGCAATCCGACGACGCCTGTGACACAGGCGCCTCCGGTAGAGTCTGAGCCACCAGCTCCTTCGAATCCACCTGCACCTGCTGGGGTATCACTCTTCTTTCCCAATGGCTTTAGCCAATCAATCACGAGTCCATTTGGCTACCGTGGTTCGCCGATTAACGGGGCAGGGGAGTTCCACACGGGCACAGACTTCCAGGGTTCGTTTGGTGCTCCGATCTTCGCGGCCATGGGCGGTACGGTTATCGCTGCTAACACACCAGTTGGACAGGGTGCCCAATATGGTGGTTGGGGTTATGGAAATTACATCGATATCCAGCATCCAAATGGTTGGGTGACGCGCTACGGACATCTTATGAATGTCAACGTTTCGGTCGGACAACAGGTTTCTGCTGGCGAGATGATCGGTGGCTGCGGTAGTACTGGTGCATCAACTGGCCCGCACTTGCACTTTGAAATCATCATCGATGGTAGACAAGTTGATCCGGTTCCGTATCTCTTTGGCTAGGATTTGAATTTATTTCGGAGAGTCCACTTAGGACTCTCTTTTTTTTATCATTTGGTCTGGGATAAATTGGTGTGATTCTTGGACAAACGCCTAAGCTACGTGTAAATTGTAGCTGATTGGACGAGCATCCCGCTTGCCACGAAATAATTTGGACACGTCGCTTCTAAATATTTAATTTTGACGGGAAGACGTGCGAGGAGGAACTATGATTTGGAAATCGCTGCTTATTGGAATTGTCTTGATGGCAATCGGCGTATTGATGCTGCAGCGCACACATACGCAACGGGGCAAAGAGGGGACTCCGGCAGGAACCCGTCGGATTTACTTTTACCTCTTCACGGCCGGGGCGATTCTTTGTTTGCTCGGTCTCATGTGCTTGATTCTGCCACTCCTATGGAAGATCGGCATGATTAAGATAAAGGTCGCCTTATTCGAAGCATTACTTTATGGGCTCTTGGTATTAGTTGTCCTCTTGCTTGCTGCGTTCTTCTACTTCAAAGGTAAGTTAAAGGCCAAATAAATTCGCTCCGGCTATCCGATCTACTGGTTGAAAACAGAGATCTTCTTTATCCCCTCTGATGGAGGGGCTTTTTTTTAATAAAATAAAAAAGTTTTGGTCTTGTTATAAAATTGCTTGCTGCACCCCTAGATCTCTGTTAAGGTTAGTGTACTTTAATGCAGCCGTCGTCGGACGGTAGCAAACACAAAGGAGAAACACGAATGAAATTAGTGAAATCAAAAGTATTTTCACTTCTGCTTGCTGGGGCGATGGTTTTCGGTTTTGCTGGAATTGCGGCTAATAAATCGCTTCAGGCAGAAGAAGCGAAGAAGCCGATCGTCACGGTTACTACATCTTTCCTATACGATATGGTCGACCAGCTCGCTGGCGATCGCGTCGATCGCGAACTGATCATTGCTGCTGGTCAGGACCCGCATCTATATGAGCCTAAGCCCGCTGACCTCGATAAGTTACAAAAGGCTGACCTCATCCTCTATCACGGTCTCCATTTCGAGGGCAAGATGGTTGACGTTCTCGAGTCACAGGAGAAATCCGTTGCCGTATCGAAGACCTTCCTCCCTGAGGAAATCGGCGTCATGGTTGACGGTGGTAAGCATGAAATCGATCCTCACTTCTGGTTCGACATCAGCCTCTATAAAAAGGCCTGCCAGACCACGGCTGAAGCGCTTGACGAACTTCTCCCAGAGGCAAAGGCTGACATCGATCAGAATCTTGAGACCTACCTCGGTAAGTTGGATGAGCTCGATACATGGGTTCGTAGTCGTCTAGACGAGATCCCCGAGGGTTCACGTACTCTTGTTACGCCTCATGATGCGTTCTCCTATTTCGGTCGCGCATACAACATGGAAGTTCTCGCCCCCCAGGGTGTCAGCACGGACTCCGAAGTTGCTAATAAGGATATGGAAGACTGCGCCAGCTACATTGCCGAGCACGGTATTAAGGCGATTTTCGCTGAGAGTTCGACCAATCCACAGCGCATGATCAAGCTTGCTGAAATCGTTAAGTCGAAGGGTGGCGAGTGTAAGGTTCTGAAGGATGACAGCGAACAGCTCTTCTCCGACTCCTTGGCCGCCGAAGGTAACCCAGGCGACAACTACATTGACATGTATCATCACAACGTGGACATGATCGTTGATAACCTAAAGTAATTTAGTACGGACGACCACATTGTTGTCATCGCATTGGCGGTTTCCGTCAATGCGATGTATTTTTTTATGGAATGGAAAAAATGACTCAGATTGATAAAAAAGTTCCTGCATTACACATTGAAAACCTGACCATGGTCTATCGCGAAGAGCCGGTTTTATGGGATGTCCATGTCGACTTCCCACAGGGGCAGATCTCTGCAATTATTGGACCTAATGGCGCTGGTAAATCCACTTTGATCAAAGGGGCGATGGGGCTTCTGAAGCCTCTCTCCGGGCATGTCGAATTTCTCGGCAAAGCATTTAAGGAGCAATATAAAAATATTGCCTACGTCTCACAGGCTCGCGATGTTAACTGGGACTTCCCGACCACCGTCCTCGACGTTGCCTTAATGGGCCGCTACTCACAGCTCGGTTGGATTCGTCGCCCGAAGGCCTCGGACAAAGAACTGGCTGAAGCCGCTCTCGATCGTATGGGATTACTAAGTATGGCGAACCGACAGATCTCAGAGCTTTCTGGGGGTCAGCGTCAGCGTGTTTTCCTCGCGCGTGCTCTTTGCCAAGAGGCGGAGATCCTCATCCTCGATGAGCCGCTTCAGGGCGTCGATAAGAAAACCGAAGGCTTGATCATGCAAATCCTCGATGAGTTGGGTAGCCAAGGTAAGTCGATTATCGTTGTTCACCATGACCTCAATACGGTTGAGGCATACTTCGAACATGTCGTGATGCTTAATCGTGTCTTAGTTGCAGATGGCCCAGTCGATACGACCTTCACGAAGGGAAATATCGAAAAGGCATACGGTAAAACGCTTTCAACCCGCAAGCGCGAGACGGGGACCTCGACCGAGCCGACCCAAAAGGAGGCTTAATATGCAGATGCTCCTAGCACAGTTGTGTCAGATTCAGCACTTTATCGCGTCGATTGGGCTTGGTTCGTCCGTGAATCCGTTCGAAGTTTTCTCACAGTACACTTTTCATATCGCTGTAGTGGGGACGGTAATCCTCGCAATTGGTTGTTCTCTGATCGGCACGTTTAATGTCTTAAAGGGCCAGGCCCTAATCGGCGATGCGGTCGGTCATGCTTCTTATCCAGGTATTATCATCGCCTTCATTCTTGTTATGAGTCGAAACACACTGCTACTTACGGTGGGTGCGTCGGTGGCCGGCTTGGTCGCCTATGCGTTGATCCAACAGATCGTTCACCACTCGCGATTGGGGTCTGACGCTGCCATGGCGATTATCCTCTCGAGTTTTTTCGGTCTCGGTTCAATGCTCAATGCCTACGTCACGACGTCGGATAAGTTTGCACGTGTCGCCCAGGCGGGTCTCCAGAACTATGTCTTCGGCCAGGCCGCTGACATGTTGTACTCTGATCTTTACCTCATCGGCGGTGCGACGGTTCTTTCACTCATCCTCCTCTTCCTCTACATTAAGGAAGTGAAATTGTCCGTATTTGATCCGACCTTTGCACAGACCGCTGGTTTCCGGCCGCGTTTGTTGAATACTCTCCTGCTCGTCATGGCGATGCTTCTGATTTCACAGGGCCTGAAGACGATCGGTGTTATCCTCATTTCCTCGCTCTTTATCTGTCCCTACATCGCCGCGTCCCAGTGGACTTGCAAACTAAATGTATCTCTCCTCCTCTCCGCGATCTTTGCCGCTTGCTCGGCATTTTTGGGGACTTGGCTTTCTTCGCTCTATAACGGTGTTTCTACAGGACCAGCAATCATCTGCATCCTCAGTTCTGTCGCCTTGATTTCAATTCTGATTGGACCACGTGGCATGCTTGCGACTAAACACCGCCAGCGTCGCCAGTTGAAATCTGAATTGACGGAATCTCGAATGAGAGAGGAGCGTGCTTAATGGGTATTTATAACGAAGTTTTCTACGTTCTCCTCGCAACTGCTGTCGCCTGCGCAATTCCTGGCAATTTCCTAGTTCTGCGTAAGTGGTCGATGATGGGCGATGGGATTTCCCACTCCGTCCTCCTCGGAATTGTCCTCGCCTATGCGTATACGCATTCTCTGGAGTCGCCGCTGCTCTTGATCGGTGCAACGGTCTTTGCTCTATTAACTGTTTATTTCGTCGAATGGATTATGCGATCTGGTAATACGCAGTCCGATGCGGCACTGGGCATCTCCTATACGCTCTTCTTCGCCATCGCGGTCATCATTATTTCACGCTATTTCCGCCATTCGCACATCGACATTGATGTCGTACTCTTGGGAGATGCAACGTTTGCACCCGTTCGTCGAATCGTCGTAGCCGGTATCTCGATGCCATTTGCGATGTTCCAGATGTCAGTGATCGCTGTCCTCAATCTCGTGCTCATCCTCGTCTTTTATAAAGGATTTAAGGTCAGTGGTTTCGATGGCGATTTCTCGGCAGCGTCTGGGTTTAGTCTCCTCTTCTTCCAACTCATGCTGATGAGTTCAGTTTCGTTGACGACTGTCGCCGCCTTCGATGCAGTCGGAGCCATCCTCGTCATCTCCTTCCTAGTTGCCCCTGCCGCTACCGCCTACCTCATTTGTAAGCAACTTAACCATATGATCATGCTTTCAATTTTGATTACTGCCGTCAACTCTTTTGTCGGCTGTTTGATTGCCATTCACTTCAACGTCACATTCTCGGCATCGGTTGCATCGATGGCAGGGCTTACCTTCTTCCTAGCACTCTTCTTTGGTCGAGAAGGGGTTATTGCGAAAGTCCTCTTACGTCATCGTCTCAAGAGGCGCTTCAAAGACCACGTGCTCTTACTGCATCTCTATCAAAAGAGACGCCGACTCACTTCAGAGGGTGCGCCAGTTCAGCTCAGTGCAAAAGACATCTGTCGTGGGCTCCAGTGGGATGAGTGGCAGTATAAGCGCTGCTATCGCAACCTTTTGAAGCAGAATCTCGCCGTTGACGCAGCGAGCAACGAGGGCCTCAAACTCACGGAGCAGGGGCTCGTAGAAGCAGAGCGCATCCGTGAATCCTACGGACTGAATTATTAGGAGCTAACTCCTCGAAAATAGCTTCTAGATCGACTCGGGGCCAGCACTGCATTTGTAATGCTGGCCCTTCGCTTTTTTCGCGGATCCACCAGTTGACTATCGAAGCTGTGGTGGAGGCGGATTTGAGGCGATTGTGATAAAATAAGCTGGATCTACTAGGAGGATTTTCATGCCAAACGAAGCAGCTGTTGCAGCGCCAAATGAGAAGCTCAACGTCGACGAACTATTCCGTGAACACGTTAATAATGTCGTTCCCGTAGACCTCGACGAAGAGATGCGTCGTTCCTTTATGGAATACGCAATGAGCGTTATCTCAGATCGCGCTTTACCCGATGCGAGAGACGGACTTAAACCTGTCCACCGTCGTATCCTCTATTCCATGTTCACGCAGGGGTTTACACCCGATAAACCATATCGCAAATGTGCGACGACTGTTGGTGACGTGCTCGGCCGTTTTCACCCCCACGGTGATATTGCCGCCTACGATGCCCTCGTACGACTTGCTCAAGATTTCTCGATGCGCCACATCCTCGTCGATGGACACGGTAATTTTGGTTCCCGAGATGGCGACTCTCCAGCAGCCTACCGTTATACGGAAGCTCGTCTAACGAAGCTGGCGATGGAGATGATGCGAGACATTAACAAACAAACCGTCGATTTCCGTCCGAACTATGATGAACATGAGATGGAGCCTGTCGTACTTCCGAGTCACTTCCCGAATCTTCTCGTGAATGGTTCGCAGGGAATTGCGGTTGGTATGGCGACGTCCATCCCGCCCCATAATCTCGGTGAATGCATCGACGCTGCGGTTCATCTGCTCGAGAATCCTGAGGCGGATATCGACGCGCTTTTGAAGTTCGTTCAGGCTCCTGACTTCCCGACGGGAGGCACCATCCTCGGACTCTCTGGGGTTCGGGATTGTTACCGCAGTGGTAAGGGCCGAATCGTGGTCCGCGCTAATAGTGAAATTGAAGAGATGGGTGGACAGCGTCAGCGCATTGTCATTCATGACCTTCCATATCTGGTGAATAAAGCACGCCTCCTCGAGAAGATTTCCGAGCAGGTGAAGAATAAGAAAATTGAGGGCATCTCCCACGTACGCGATGAGTCGGATCGAAATGATCCCGTCCGCATCGTTATCGAGCTAAAGCGCGATGCAAATGCAAACCTGACCCTCAACCAGCTTTATAAATTCACTCAGCTTCAGGACACCTTTAGTGCCAATATGATGGCCCTCGTCGAAGATGAGAATGGGCATTACGTCCCACGCAATCTAAACTTAAAAGAGCTCCTCACTTGCTATACCGAGCATCAGAAGCAGGTCTTCACCCGCAAGACCAAGTTTGACCTCGAAAAGGCCGAGGCGCGTAAACATATCGTTGAAGGCCTGAGAATCGCGATCGACTTCATCGACGAGGTCATCCGCATCATTCGTGCATCTAAGACTGAAGCAGAGGCCAAGTTGGCACTCTCTGAACGTTTTAACTTTAGTGAGCGACAGGCTCAGCACATTGTCGATATGCGACTGGGTCGCCTGACTGGACTTGAGCGCGATAAACTCGAGGCCGAATATGCTGACTTGATTAATCAGATTGCTCATTATCAATCGATCTTAAATGACGATAGCGTCCTCGTTGCTGAGATCGTCCGTGACCTGATTGCGTTAAAAGATCGCTTCGCTGACGAACGCCGAACGAAGATCGACCCCTTTGGTGTTGATGGGATTGCTGATGAGAGCTTGATCAAGCGTGAGCATGTCGTCCTGACTATGACTCGCTTCGGTTACATCAAGCGCATTCCACTGACCACTTACCAGATGCAACACAGAGGTGGACGTGGGATCAGCGCGATGAGCACCCGCGATGAAGATATGGTCGATAACCTCGTATTCTCCTCAACGCATGACTTCGTCCTCTTCTTTACGAATACGGGACGGGTCTTTAAGAAAAAGGCCTACGAGATTCCTGAGGGCAGTCGACAGTCCCGAGGGATGGCGATTGTCAACCTCTTACAATTAGAGGCCGATGAGAAGATTATTAACTTCATACCATTGAAGAGTTTCGATGATGAGCTCGACCTCGTCATCGCCACGCGCAGCGGTTTGATTAAGAAGACGGAGCTGGCTTCGTATCGCAACATTAATAATGCGGGGATCATTGCGATTAACCTTCGTGAGGACGATCGTGTTGTGGCAGTACGTCTGGCTAAACGCGATGTCGATTACTTGTTGATGTCAAGCCAGGGTAAGTCAATTCGCTTTAGCAGTGCCAACGTGCGTGAAACCGGGAGAAATACGTTCGGGGTTCGAGGCATGCGCCTCGCTGCTGGCGACGAAGTGATCGCAGTCATTGTCGTCTCTGACGAGGGATCGCTCTTTACCGCGACAGAATTTGGCTACGGCAAACGGACGGCCTTCGAGGCGTTCCGTAGACAGGGCCGTGGCGGCCAGGGGATCATCGCGTACCGCCTTTCGACTAAGACTGGACGAATTGTCGCCTGTGCGGCAGTACGTGAGGACGAGGACATCA
Organism: Eubacteriales bacterium; assembly: GCA_030537565.1. GTDB lineage: Bacteria > Bacillota > Clostridia > Saccharofermentanales > Fastidiosipilaceae > JAUNVS01. The sequence goes on from JAUNVS010000052.1 coordinate 8,270, forward strand.
TGTTGATGAATAGTGCGGGGATCGTGATCCGTATCGATGCATCCGAGGTCAGTGAGATCGGGCGTGCGACGAGTGGTGTTTCGGTGATGCGCTGTGACGATGGCGTAAAGTTGGTTGATCTCGCGGTCGTTCCACGGGAGGTGGAAGCCGAAGACTTTGAAGAAGACGAAATTAGCGTGGAACTTGAGTCTCCCGATCCAGTGCAAGCAGCTGAATCAATAAAGGTCGTTGACAGTGATGAGAACCAGGCGGTCTATGATCGCTTCTTCGAGAAGACGCGGCGCGAAGACGATGATGGCTTTGCCGAGGATTGGAACGAAGATCTCGATGAAGAGTTACGACGTCGACGTGCTGAAGAAGATGTCATCGCAGATGATGAAGAAGTCGAGTTGGACGAAGAATAATTCGAGTTCTGTATAAATTAAAGGCTGCCCAAGTCGGGCAGCCTTTTTTGCTGTCTAAATTTAAGTTTTGCTTATTTTTCTTGGGACGTCTCATGCAAACAGGGATGAGCGAAGAGGTCGGTGAAAAAGGCACCTAAACTGGCGGTGACGAAAATGGAGAGGACGGCCAGTGAGAGGATCAGATCACCGCAGGCGAATCCGTAGGCGAGGGGGAGACCACCGATGGCTGCTTGGACCGTGGCTTTTGGCGTGTAGGCGATGGCGACGAAGATCTTCTCACGGAGTTTGAGTCCGGTCTTTAGTAGGGAGACGAAGACTCCGATGCTGCGAACGAGGAGGCAGAGGAAGATGAGGAGGAGGGCTCTCAGACCTGCATGGAACATGTAGTTGATGTCGACGCCAGCGGCGACGAGGGCAAAGAGTAATGTTTCAGCAGCACCCCAGAAATCCGAGAATTTAGATTGGAGGCCTTCGAGCGCTTCGGGGCGGCGTAGGCTCTGGAGTTGGATGCCCATGGCCATGATTCCGAGAAGGGCAGCGATGGAGACGTAGGGCTTGACGAGGGTTTCGAAAGCAATCAGGAGGAGGGCAATACCGAAGATGACAAAGGCCTCGAAGATTGATGCG
>JAUNVS010000053.1 GCA_030537565.1 Eubacteriales bacterium
CCAGCCTTTGGATACTGTGACTGAAGGAGACTGTATTCGCCATCGAGGGTTGATAGCCCCCAGAGCGGATTGTAGTAGCGGTTAAATTTAAAGCCCTCCTCAGCCATCTTCAGGAGCTGCGGGGTCGTATCGGGATGGAGTGCGAAGCGCGAAAAGGACTCAGCCGTGATGAAAATCAGATTTTTCCCCTGAAAATATCCCGTAAAAGGATTCGACGACTCGAGGGGACGAGCCGAAATGCTGGCAGAGATCGCTTCGAGTTCGCGGTCTTTTGTCCCTGGGCCAAGCTCGAGTTGCTTCGAGTCAGCCCCCGGAATACTCGCGCATTTTGCAGGCTTATATCTCCGAATCTGACAGCGCCAAGCGAATTCGATTTCCTTTAACTCTTTAAAGACGACAAAGGCTGAGCCAAGTCGCTTGAGGCTAGTCTCGATGACAAAGCGGCCGAAAATCAATTCTCTAAGTGGCAAAATCGAAGTATCGAAGCATATGATCAGAGTTAGAGCGAGGATGGAACAAATGAGTCCGATGACGAGGACGATCAAATTGGCTTCGCAAGCATGGCGGAGTGCATGGATGCTTAGGCCCATGGGTAAGAGGCTTGCTAAGATCCAATGGAAGGATTCTAGGAACAAGCGAATGGCCTGATCAGCAAAGGTGATCCCATTGCCAGAGCCGTGGCCCAAGGTGTAGAGCGTCACCAACGTACGGAATTTAATGTAATAAAGGATTTGGGCCATCGTCCAAATCGCAAAAAACACGAGCGGTATCGCTAGATAAATCGGAGGCAAGCCGAGGAGTTTCTGACTGATGAGTGTCACGAGGATGTAGATCTGCTGCGCGAAAAAAGAGCTGAGGAAGTCTTGGAAACGCCAGGAATTAGCACTAAATACGCGCCCCTTCAACAAAGCCTCCCAATAGAAGAGACTGAGGAAGACGATGCTATAACTGTTGAGAAGCAGCTTCATGACTCACCCAATCCAGATTCCCGATCCATGCCAGCGGCATAAAATAACACGGTCTAATATGCATCGATAAAGACCTGCCCTGTATTGTCTAACTTTTGGCCACAAAGTCAAAGGCCATTTTCATGCGAGTCCCGAGTTTCCCCGTGCGATTGCAAGTATATTCTATGTTTTTTCTCAGCCATTTCGAGATGGCGCTCTTGATATTCACGAATCGTCGCCACATTGGTGAATCGCTTAAGTCGCTTTTGAAAGAGAAATTTCGAGCTCGCTCCAGCTCCAAACGAAAGGATCTGTCGTCGATCCCCCATCATCAAAACGTTATATGCCGTCTCCTTAGTAGCTCGAGCATAGGAAAGATTTTCGAGGCCTCCAAGAGCCAGCTTATGCTTGTAGAGGTAATACGGCAGATACCCCGACGCTCTCAGACGTAGACCCGCTTCATCGAGTGCCAACTGTTCTTCGGCCTGGGCTAAGTGAAGATCGGCCAGTGGATCAGAAGTTCCAGGCTCAGCCGATAGCTGCGACTTGAGGTGCTTCGTCATCAAGTCACTACTACGCTTGAGGGCGAGGCTGTGCAGACTAACGGCGTCAGCACCCAGAGACATGACATAACGAAGAGACTCGAGGAAGTCTGAAACGGAGGAAGAGGGCAAACCGAGGATGAGGTCCATGTTGATCGACGTAAATCCCAGGCGTCGAGCGCTCTGATACATTGCCTCAAAGACCTTCAAGTCTAAGGGGCGTGCACTCGCCCTTAATACAGATACGTCACTGCTCTGAGGATTAAGGCAGATGTGATCGAAACCCGTATCTCGGAGTACCCTCAGTTTCTCCTCACTGAGACTATCCGCCCGCCCCGCCTCAAAACTTGCCTCTCTAAGTCTATGAAAATCGATTCGTTTCGACAGGCCATCACAGAAATACTTCAGATTCTCCAGATTGAAAATTGATGGGGTGCCCCCACCGATATAGATGACGTCGGCCTGTATATCGAGATCCTGGACAAAATGATCGTATTCAGCAAAGAGCTGATCGAGATAAGCGCGATGGACATCGGCCCGACTCGTAAGTCCATCACTTGCAGGAAAAGAACAATAGGAACAGCGGCTCGAACAAAATGGGATGTGAAAATAAATGATATTGGCATCCGCTTCAAACTCGGCTTCGATCGCCATCTCCCGTCGTGCCACTTCGACAGCCAGTGAGGCTCGACTGGCTTCTAAGCCGTAGAATCGGCGTAAGTAGAGAGCGCTATCTCGCTCAGGGAAAGTACTGCTTTGAGCAAATGTCCGATAAATCTCAGCGGCAACAAAGGAGGGCCGTATCCCAGTCAGAGCTCCCCATGGAAACATTCGCCCCGTCTCAGTGCTTAAAGCGCGATAGAAGAGGATCTTCGATCGCCGCCGCTCGTCAATCGGAAGAATGCTGTAAAGCGCATCGCAATGCTCTTCGAGAGTCGGCATGTCGAGGGGAAATCGAATGTCTCGATAGACACCTCGATCGCTGATAACCTCAGTGGGATCGAAGTCAATTCGATAGTGAGCTGCCTGAGATTGAAGTTTCCCCCGCAACTCACCAAAGAAGAGTCGCAGCAACTCCTCATAGGCTAAAGAATGGATCCCCTCTGGTACAGCAACTGATGGCATAGAGACTCCCCTCACATGTTATACTCGGCAAATTTTAAAGCAAGGACGGCGCCCAGACGAGGCTTATCGATAAAAAGCTAGCCATTCTGTCTGTTTGCCTCGAGCAATCGTCATCGACTTATGAGAACTGCCTAAATTATCTCAAAAAACGCCAAATAAATTTATCAACCCCAGATTAGCGGGTATGTTAATCTTCATATGGTTTAAGCATGGTGTCGTATGGAAAACACGTCTGCTGGAGGATTGAATGTCAATCTTTAATATATTTCGCTTACTAGGCGGCCTCGCACTCTTCCTATATGGAATGGAAAATATGGGATCTGGCCTCCGCCAACTCTCCGGCGGCCGATTAGAGAAAATCCTAGCTCGACTCACCTCGAATCCATTTAAAGCCCTGCTGCTTGGAGCAGGTGTCACAGCCGTCATCCAATCCTCTTCGGCAACGACCGTCATGGTCGTCGGTTTCGTCAACTCAGGCCTCATGAAATTAGAGCAGGTTGTCGGAATCATTATCGGGGCCAACATCGGTACGACGATTACGAGCTGGGTACTATCCCTGGCGGGGCTGCAGAGCAGCAATTTTTTCCTCCAACTTCTCAATCCCGATTCATTTAGTCCCCTACTCGGTTTCATCGGTATCCTCCTCTACTATAGTGGCCATAGCGAGCGTCGGAAAAATCTGGGAACGATGCTGGTCGGTTTCTCAATCCTGATGATCGGTATGTCATCGATGAGTGCATCGATGAAGCCCCTTGCCGAATCTGAACACTTCGCTGATCTCTTCGTACTATTTAGTAATCCAATCCTCGGTGTCCTCGTCGGTGCATTGCTGACAGGCATTATCCAGAGCTCTGCTGCATCCATCGGTATCCTTCAAGCCCTCTCCATCTCGGGTTCAGTCACCTACGCAGCGGCCCTTCCCATCCTCCTCGGCCAGAATATCGGAACCTGTGTCACGACTCTATTATCAAGTATCGGAACCAATAAAAATGCTCGCCGGGCTTCAATGATCCATTTGAGCTTTAACTTCATCGGCACCCTCCTCTTCATGATTCTCTTCTATGCCTGTCACGCTATTTTCCGTTTTGAATTTATGGAACATGCGACAACTCCCTTCGGTATTGCACTCACCCATACAGGTTTTAATCTCTTCGCAGCCTTTGCCCTCATGCCCTTTTCTAAGCTTCTCCTTCATCTTTCGACGCTCCTGATTAAAGATGGTCCTGGAGATGAAGATGACATCGACCTCACCCTGCGCCGCCTCGACCCCCGCTTCTTAAGCGAGCCGGTTATCGCCGTCAACCGCTCCCATGAAGTCCTCAACCAGATGGCGGACTACTGCCTCGAGGCCTATCAGACAGCGACGGATCTGATTTTTGACTACGATAACGAGCGATTTAAGAAGGTTCAGGAGCTTGAGCAGCGAGTCGACGAATACGAAGACCGAGTGGGCTCGTACATGATTCGCATCTCAAGTGAACAGCTCTTGTTAAAAGAAAGCAATCACCTCAACACACTGATTCAGTCGATGAATGACTTTGAACGCATCAGTGACCATGCTCTGAACATCGCATTCATCGCCCAGAGTAAGGTCGAAGCCCAGGCGATCTTCTCCGAGGATGCCTACGAGGAGCTGAGAATTTACTTCGCTGCAGGGCTTGAAGTCATCGACCGGGCTCGAAATGTCTTCAAAAGCCTCAATACCCGTGAAGCCTTGAAGGTCGAGCCCCTCGAACAAGTGATCGACCAAATGAATAAGGAACTCCACAATCGCCATGTTCATCGTCTGAAAAATGGTGGCTGTGATATCGCGACCGGGCTCTTATACATGGATGTTCTCTCTGATGTCGAGCGTATTTCCGACCACTGTTCAAATGTCGCCATCGATATTCTGGCGCTGAATAAAAACGGTTTTGATACGCATGAATACCTCAACCGCATCCATCATCAAAACAGTTTTAAAAATCGCTATCAGGCAGATTCTCAGCGTTTCGAACTGCCACCGATGAAGAATTTCAAGCGTAAAGATCGCGATGAAAAACTAGAAGTCATCAGTAAGGCCCTATCCCGAGATAAGGGGAAGAGCATCGAGCTCTAATGTTTTTGCAAAATAAGTTTTAGGAGATATACGATCGCTAAGAAAATTGGCTGGTGAATTAAGTAGACCCAGAGAGGGTACTGGCCAAGCCATATAAAAAAAGCGGCAGGCTTCTGACTGGAAATCAAATAGCCTTTTTCCGACTCAGATTTCGGATAATAGAGATCCCCAATTAAAGCGCCTAAATAGATGAAAATGGCCCACGGGAAGAGTGAGAGATAATCTGCCATCTCTGGGAGGCTATCGCTTCTAAAACCTAGGATCAGCGATAAAAAGCTATAGTTCTCAAGCGTTTGATACTGACTAATATAGACCGCAAAGAGTCCCGAGACAAAGATTAGACAGAGGTCCATCCCGATCCGCCCGAGACGGGCGAAGAGTTGGGCGAAGAGAGCACGCAAAAGCAAGGCGAGGCAGATTACGTGAAGGACATTAAAATAGATAATGAATCCAAGCTGAAGTATTGCCTCAACAGCAAAGCTGACAAGACTCAGTCCAATCGCGGCGATACCGATCCGTCGCGCATGGATCAGGTCCGATCTCGAAAATGCAGTGGATATGCCCGACGCCAAGAGAAAAAAGACCAAGACACTCGGCCTCACGATATCGAGGAAAAAGGACGAGTCAACAAAGGCGAGCCCGTCACAGTTCAGAAAGTAGCGAAGATCAAAGGCGAGGTGGTCGAGCAGCATCAAAAAGAGGGCGATTCCTCGGATCAGGTCGATCTCGAGAGCCCTCTGATTTGCTTTTAGATTAACGGATAAATTCACAGTTGCGGAACTCCTAGTTAAACTTAAAAACCTTTTGAGCAAACTTATATCCCGTACGAATTGTCTTCGCACTCATTGCTGACATGATATATGGCGAGCTTAGCGGATGCATCACGCAGTAGCGATAAATGCGGCGGTTTTTCGACTTCAACCAAGACCAGAGTTCTCGAGCCTTTTGCTTATCCTCCTCTTTTCCAGTCATGCGTAAGTGGACAGTGCAGATCGTCATCATCATGGATACATAGGAGAGCATGTAAGCGCGCAGTTTACGGTGAATTGCCTCAGCATAGGGATCTTCGGATTCGACCATTAGTTTCGTAACCCGAATCTGCTGATCAATTCGCTTGATCAAATTCTCCATCGAAACAGACTGATCATCTCGCCCGATGAAGTAGTAATAGAGGTCGAGGTCATCGTAAAAGATACTTCGCACGGAAGTAAGTGGCTGGTAGGCGAGAAGATTATCAACGTAGAAACAGTGCTCTGGCAATTCAAAATCAATCGAACGAAGCAAGTCGCTACGATAGATCATCGAGTGCATCGTCAAGAATGTGGCGGTTCCCAAACGGCGCATCGAAGTCCAGTTAAAACCTTCGGATACGGGCAAGTGATCGGCATACGAAATCGCCTTTGGCTTCTCACCGATCTTATCGTAGATATAGTTTACGAGATAGAGATCATAAACGGTCCCCTCAGCGACAAAGCGTTCGAGGCGATTCAGCACACGCTTCAAATTGTCAAAATCGAGACGATCATCCGAGTCGAGAACGTAGTACCAAAGGCCAACGGCTTCTTGGAGGCCGCGATTAACGGCGGAACCATGCCCCCCATTTTCCTTTTTGACATAACGAAAGATCTGCGGGTAACGTTCAACGTATTCAGCGGCGATTTCCGCGGTTCGATCTTTCGAACCGTCGTCAACGATGATGAGGTCGAGACGTTCATCGACTTCAACGCTGACTGAATCGAGGCAACGGGCTAAATAATCCTCGGAGTTATAGGCTGGAATGGCAATCGATAAGAGTTTCACGGAAGATTCCTCTCTGTATATAGAGCTCTGCTTTTTACATAATTTTCCTTAGTCTATACGATTTAAGACCACTTTGCTTAGAAAAAAGGGGCTTCTGCGAGCCCGCTCCACAGCTAAAGCCGATACTTTTGAAAAACTTTATTAAAACTTAAGAAATATCTGGTGGCGCCTGCAGCCGAATACCTCTGGAAGCCAATTCATCTTCGAGGAGCCTGTCGACCTTTGCATAGAGTTCATCGAGATCGCCATCATTGAGGATTTCGAGATTTGCGATCTCCTGATATTCCTCATGACTCATCTGCATCGCAATTCGCTCTTTGATTTGCTCATCATTTAATCCGCGTTCCCTAAGACGAGGGATTCGCACCTCATCGGAGGCCCAAATTAAGAGGACGAGGTCGCAGCGATCGAGGAAGCCATCGCGGACTGGGATCGGAACATCGAGAACGACCGCCTTTGTTTTCTTCGCTTCTAGGATCTGAAGACTCTGTTTGATTTCATCCATCACGGCCGCATGAACGATCAGCGAAAGTCGGTCGAGGGCCCGCCGATCGTGAAAGACTAGCTCCGCCAAGAGCCCGCGGTCGATCGCCCCATCTTCACCCAAAATCTCAGTCCCGAAGCTCTCGATGATTTCCGACTCCGCCCGACCACCAGCTGCACTCACCTGATGCGAAATCTGATCTGCATCGAGAACTGGAATGCCCCGATCTCGCATCCGAGACGCGGCAGTCGATTTACCACAACCGATCCCACCTGTAACACCCAAGACAAACATCTCTAATCCTCCCTCTCCGACTAGTGCGCTTCAGCCCAATTAAGAGCGCTCTGAATGTCGACCTCGAGGGGAACGTTAAACTGGATGACATTTTCCATCGAGCGTTTTAAGATCTCTGCTGCCTCTTCAGCGATCTCATGGTGGGCTTCAACGAGGATTTCGTCGTGAACCTGAGAGATGATCGCAGCATCGATGCCCGCTTCGTCAAACGCATTCTGGGCGCGCAGCATCGCTAACTTCATCAGGTCAGCTGCACTCCCCTGGATCGGCATGTTAATCGCCTGTCGTTCGCCCGCCTTTCGTTGCATATAGGCGCTGGCCTGAACCTCAGGAACATAGCGGCGACGGCCCATCATGCTCTCCACGTACCCATGTTCTCGAGCGCTTTCTAAACTGCCATTCATGAAGTCTAAAATGCCTGGGTATTGCTGATAAAAATGATCAATATAGCGTTGGGCCGCCGCAACAGATACTTGCAAGTTTTTGGCAAGACCGTAAGCAGAAACGCCATAGACCACACTAAAATTAACGGTCTTCGCATGCGCACGCTGGAGTCCAGTCACCTCCTCATCACCTGCACTGAAGAGAGCGCGGGCGGTCTCTTCGTGAATATCTCGATGATCTCGAAATGCTGTGATCATCGCACGATCCTCTGCGAGACCAGCGAGCACCCTCAGTTCAATCTGAGAATAGTCGGCATCAATGAGAACATAGTTTTCTTTGGCCACAAAGGCTCGGCGGATTTCACGGCCCATCTCACTGCGAATCGGAATGTTCTGCAAGTTCGGATCAGATGAAGATAAGCGACCGGTCGAAGTTAGGCATTGGTGAAAATGGGTATGCACTCGGCCATCCGCTTTAATCGCATCGCGGAGGCCCTGAATAAAGGTCGACTGCAGCTTGCTCATCTGCCGATAGTCGAGAATCTCCTCGATCACAGGATCCTCGTCGATCATCTCTTCTAAAACCGAAGCGGCAGTTGAATAAAAGCCAGAAGCATTTTTCTTCTTCTTTCCCTTTAATCCGAGATCCTCAAAGAGAAATTTGGACAACTGCTGGGTCGAGTTCAAATTGAACTCATAGCCAGCACGAGCGTAAATACTCTTCTCCACCTCAGCAATCCGCTTTAGGAAAGTTTCTTCCAATTCGTCGAGAACGGCTCGATCGAGGGCAATCCCGCGCTCCTCCATCTCAGCCAAAAGTGAAATCAGGGGCATTTCAACCTCTTCAGCGAGGACTTCGATGCCACGCGCTTCGATCGCAGCCTGAAGCACAGGATACAGCGTTTCAATGCTCATTAATTCCGCGAGGGCCGCCTCAGAACTCTGATCTGAACTCAGGTAGACCCGCTGAGCGGATTGGGAGGGGAATTCGAGTTCTGCAACATCTCGTAAATCTCGCTCGAGTTCAGTTGCTAAGTCCTCTGAACGATAGAGACCAAGAATATACGCAGCGACTCGGAGATCGAAACGCTTAAGGGTCTTAAATACGGGCGCTATTTTAAAGAGCTCTTTCAGATTGTCGCCGACAAGTAATTCCAATCCACCCAAATCGATCTCAAGATGCTCTCGAGCGCGACTCAGAGTCAGGCGAGCAAAGCTCCGCTCATTCGCGAGCGATGAACTGAGGAAAAGTGTTTCCCCATCCCAATGGGCGAAGAGCAACTTGGCCGTCTTTAGGAGCTCCTCTGCGGAGACCTCCTCCACCTCCAATTCAAGTTTAGGGGCTGACGCCTTTTTTTCGAGTCCCAGTCGTTCGATGAGCGAGTCAAATTGCAAGTCACGGAACGCCTGGTAAGCCCGCTCACCGGAAAACCCAGCGAAGGCGAGATCGTCAATG
>JAUNVS010000054.1 GCA_030537565.1 Eubacteriales bacterium
GAAACAGCAGTTTAGAGAGCTCTGGGAAATCGTCCTGCGCAATCATTTCCATGACATCCTGCCAGGTTCTTCGATCGCGGAGGTCTATGAAGACTCGCGACGGGAGTACGCTGAGCTTTTTGCTGCGCTTAATGCGATAAAGACGAACGCAAAGGCAGCTCTCTGCCGCGCCTTTGCTGCCAGGTCCAGCCTTGATGCATCGACCCACCTTCTCTGCAATTATAATGTCAGCCATCGGCCTGAGTACATTGAAGCTGAGATACCGGGGACGGATGCGTTTGGTCTTGGGCAGCTGGTGGGCCTGTCCGACGGGATTGAATTTGAGGCTGAGTCTCAGCTGACCTATGATCGGAAATGGCTCTCGCGTAGCCGCAGACTGAGTTCTAAGGGCTTTGCATTTTGCCGCTTTGATTCGACTGCTGCTGCGACGACGCCACTGCTTGCAGCTGAGGACTTTGATCTTCAGCAGGCTTTTGAAAATGAGTATTTGAGAATTTGTTTTGATGGTTCTGGGCGGATTCGCTCTTTGTACGATAAATCGAATAAGAGGGAATTGATCCAGGCGGGTAAGTTGGCGAAGCGGATTGTCAGCCACCAGACCCGTCCCCATGCATATGATTGCTGGGATCTAAACTCCTATTACAAAGAAAAGTTCTGGGAGGTCGATCATCTGCGTTCGGCCCGCCTCGTCGAATCAGGTCCTCTGCGTTCAGTTCTCGAATTCGTCTATGAGTATCAGAGTTCGACGATTAAAGAGTACTTGCTTCTCTATCATCAGGAAGCACGCCTCGACCTTCGCTATGAGGTCGATTGGCATGAGCATCAGGAGATGCTCAAGCTCTATTTCCCAGTTGACATTCACAGCAATCTTCCCACGTATGAGATTCAGTTTGGACATTTGCAGCGTCCCTCTCACTACAATACATCTTGGGATCAGGCTCGATTTGAGGTTGTCTGCCACAAGTGGCTGGATATCTCTGAGCCAGCTTACGGTTTGTCAATCATTAACGATTCGAAGTTCGGGGTGGGGATCCATGAGTCTGAGATCGGCCTAACGATGTTAAAGGCAGGGATCTATCCTAATCCAAATGCGGATATCGGGATGCATCGCTTCGCTTACTCCCTGCGTCCTCATGCAGGAGACTGGCGTGAGGCGGGGATTGTTGAGGCCGCCTATGCCTTCAATAACCCGCTTGAGTTGAATGCCTGTCATGCGCTTCTAGAATCTGAATGCGTAGCGCCGACGACGGGGTCGTCTCAGGCGTTCGCCGCCTGCCCATCACAGTTTGAGAGTGCCAAGACTTCATCGGAGAATCTCGTTGTTGAGACGCTAAAGGCCGAAGAAGATGGCGAGGGCGAAATCCTCCGTGTTTATGAGGCCTTCGGTCAACGAAGTCGGGTTGAGCTCGAGCTCGGTCTTCATTATTCTGCGGTCGAAGAAGTTGACTTGATTGAGCGAAGGCTCGAGAGTGAGACGGATATGCGTTTTAACGGTACTTGTCTCGAGTTTGAGATCAAGCCATTCGAGATCCGTAGCTTCCGACTCATCCGATAGGATGGCTGAGGCGTTTCGATCTATTTAAAGAGGCCAGTCATGTGATTTGACTGGCCTCTTTTTCTTAGCCCATGTTGATGACTGTTTCGGTCGGGGGCATTGTCTCTTCAACGGCGGCTTCTTGTGGTGTCATGCCACTTGCGATTCTCGCCTCGATCTCCAGCTGATGGGCGAGGTCTGGGTCGTCATCGACTGCATTGCGATGTGGAATATCGGTATCAAGACGGCCATGGTAGATGCGGTAGAGCTCACTAATGCTGACGACTCGGTAGCCTTCGTTGATCAGGGAGGGGAGGATGTCTTTTAGCGCTAAATTGCTAAAAGCGTCCTGGTTTTGCATGAGGATAATCGAGCCTGCTTTTAATGATTTGGAAAAGACATTCGACTTGACTTCCGAGGTGTTGGTGTTGTCACTCCAGTCTCCCGCGTCGATATCATAGAGGGCGAGGGGGCGCCCTATGGTGCTCTGCAGGAGACGGTCATCGTAGACCCCATAAAGTGAGCGCGTTAAAACAGGCCGGGTTCCAGTGGCTGCCTCGATGAGACGGTCACAGTTGGCGAAGGCTTCTTGCATATGGTTCGAACCGAGTTCGATGAGTGAACGTCCATCCATGGCCAGATTGCCGAGTTCTGATCCCTGGGCGAGGATGGCTTGCATCCCTTCCGCCTGATCGCCGTTTACCGAGCCAGAGACAAAGAAGGTGGCGGTGGAGTTGTATTCGCGCAGGAGTTCCAGTGTCTTATCCGTAACTTCAGGGGTTGGTGCGAAGTTAAAGCTGAGGGCGACGTATTTTATTTTCCCATTTGGGTCGGCGGGCTTGGCATCAAAGGGGTCAGCCGTACTTGTAAACACAGGGCGGGCCGTTGATTCGCGAGGGTCTATGGGCGGATCGTAGTGGAAACGCTCGTCTTCACTGAGTTTGAAGTAGAGACCCTCGTCCAGGCTTCTATAGGAAAGGATTACGGGGTTCGCTTCGTTTCCACCAGCAGGCAATAAACTTGGATCGATGTAGGCGGCGATGGCGTAGGGCTTGAAAAGAAGCGATTTTAGTACATGGGGATCGGCTTCGAGGTGAACGCCTGAATTCCCAAGTTTCTGACTCATCTCATGGGAGACGGCTTCCGCGATTGCTGTATAGCCATCGGCTGAGATCAATTCCTCGTTGCTGATATGCCGCTTATAGTAGTCATCATAAAGGAAACTCTGGTAGCGCACCCGAGGGTTCTCGTCGCTGAGTGCATCGTATTCTTCGATGACGATCAGGACGGAATAGATTCGATTGGCCAATTTTGAAAGAGCATAACGAATTCGTAGACCAGATTTATCTTCTGGACTACGCAATCCTGTCTGGCTGTAGCGATATCGGAAATTCCGATAATAATTCTGGACGTAGAGGCTGATAAGACGGTCGAAACTCTTCTCACCCGTTTGCGGATAGTGGAGGTCAGCGACGGCTGCTGCCCCCTCATATACGAGGTGGAATTCTTGGCCAGCGCCAGTGAGTCGGAGCTTCGGATCAAAGGGTTTCTCACTCTCCTTAAAAAAATACTGTAGCGGGGAGCTGAGGTTGAGTGACTCATTCGGCTTTTGGAGGTGCCGACGTACGATAAAGTGGATGGTGAGTATGAGGAGGAAGAAGACGGTAACGCCTCCAACGGCGATGATGCGCTTATGGCGGCGAAAAAACATATTCATTATCAAGAGTCCTCCTTCGGTGAACGATAGATTCCAGCACCTAAGGGGACGCCATATATTTTATACAGCTGACTGACGGTGACGAAGCGATACCCCTGCTTATAGAGCTGAGGGAAGAGTGTGTCGACCGCATCAGCACTGGCGCTGTGGGAATCGTGCATGAGGATGATATCGCCAGCCTCAATTCGATTGTTGATGTTCTGAACGATCTGCTGAGGGTTATCTTGGTTTAACCAGTCCGCAGAATCGAGACTCCATAGAACAAAAGGTCGTTCATCGATCTTGGTAATCTCTTCGTTCACTGAGCCGTAGGGTGGTCGGATCATCGTCGGATATTTGTCGCAGATCTTCTTAATCGCGCTGTCACAGAGCGCTAGGGACTTCGCCGTTTCTTCGGGGCCTGCCGCTACCATGTCGTCATGGTAGAAGGTGTGGTTACCGATTTCGTTACCGTCTGCGACGATCTTATTGAGGAGGTCACCTGTTCCCTCGAGGGTAATTCCGAGAATGAAGAAGGTCGCATTTCCCTTATTAAGACGAAGCTGCTTGAGGATTCGTGGAGTTACGACATTATACGGACCATCATCAAAGGTGAAGGCGACGAATTTAAAGTCATGACTCTTGCTTGGTACATTTTCACGATATGGATCTGGTGGATCCATGAAGAGCGCTTGGCCCTCGAGATAATACGGGCTATTTTGCCGCGGCATGAATAGGGTCGTACGGATTCCCTGAACCTTTTCACGTGAAAGGGCTTGGGCGTCGCCCTCGCTGCCATCCGGAGAGTTATTGATTTCAGCTTCCCCATCCGCATCGTTCGCCTGGCGCTGTTCACCGGACTTCGACTTTGGATCCGCCTTTGCCTCCTCATCGATCCCTAAGGCCTGGGAGCCGAGCAGGGCAATATCAAAGTCGCTAGGCTTGGTGGAAATTTCCTCTTCTTCCTGGACTCCAGTCAGTTGCATGTAGAGGGCATCATTTAGAATTGAATAGGGGATGAGGCCGTAGGGTGTTGTCTGGGTCTGAGTCTCTTCGTAGGAGTCGGCAGGAACTTTTAGCTTGACGGAATCCGCATCGTCGCCGAGGCTTGGTAAACGCCAATGGAGAATTTCTTCGACGCCATCGTTGTGGAAGAGGAGGAGGGGGAGGTTTTTCTCACTGCGAAGTGGATTTGTCTCGGGAATCTGGAGATTCTCGGGTAGATTTTCGTTTAAAGTCATGTGGTATTCGCGCAGCAGCCCCTCACTCATTGACCGGTCCATAATCTCATCTGGATTGACGAGGCGCTTCAGGTAGCGATCGTAGTAGAAGCTACGATATTGAGCATGGTATTGATAACTGCGATCGATGGTCGCCTGGGCTTGTGTCTGGGATTCATCATTTGTTTGGTGCGAGAATCCGGCATCGAAGAGCTCTTGGTGAACGATCGAATCGTTTCCATCAATCTGCTGGGGTTGTCGCTCACTCCAGCGATCGATTTTAAAGACGATTGAAAGCAAGCGCTGGTCGCGTTCGGCGAGCCGAAAATCGAGGGCCAGTGTGGCCCGTTTTTCCGCAGCAACGGGCGCATCTCGGTGATGTTCGTAGCGAAAACTCTCGACGAGATTATGTGTGTACATGCTGAGGATGCGATCGAGATAATTATCTTCAAAGCGGGGACGTCGGACGCGGATGAGGTAGTTTGGAGCGATGTATTTTTCGAGGCTGACGCTGACGCCGTCGGAGCGGCTTTCGGAAATCGCCATAAATTTCTCAATATATCGCGATTCATCCTCACGACGAATGCTGAATATTACGGCGACGATAATAATGATGAGTAGGGCACCGAGGCCACCCAGCCAGATCGTCGCTCGACGACGCTGGATATGGCTCTTCTTCGGATATGTAGAGCTGCGTTTACTATCCGTTTTAAGGCGTCGCTTGGCGACAGGCATCGGGGCTGCTTCAACGCCCTGTTTCTCACGTTTGCTACGCTCAAGTTCCTCTCGGATCAGAGCGGTCTTCGCTGCTTCGATCCGATGAACTTCAATCTGCGAGGCGTCGATCGGGTCGGGATCGTTAAATAGTGCCTGAGTCTTGCTGTGGAGAATTGCAATCGGACTTGGGGGGGTAAAGGCTGCCTCGTCGTCCTCCGTCGGTATTGCTGAATTTCGCTCTTGAGCTGCGAGGGGGCTGGACTCCTGCTTCTGACGTTCGAGTCGCTGCTCAAGTAAGCGACGTAGTTTCTCATTCCGCTCACTCTGATCTGGGGTCGAGACTACTTCTGTATTCGTAGATGCTGTTTCAGAGTCTAGGGCAGAAGATTCTAGAGGATTAGACGCAGGGGATTGATCATCGTTCTGATTCGAATCTGACTTAGTGCCTGATATGGTGGCCGTGTTATCCACAAAATCTGAGAGCAGGGGGTTGATCTCTTCATCTCGGCGTGAGAAATCAGAACCCGCTTGCAAATTTTTATCCTGCTTATCGTCCATAGACTTCCTCACCGCTTTAAAATCCTAGATAACCTAGTTTAATCAGGATATTTTAACCTAGTCGCCGAGAGCTTGGCAAAATCAGCACGTCCCTGAAGTCAGATGGTGCGAGACAAGTGGACGATTCGAGGCTAAAATAACTGTTTAAATGCTGTTGTGCCCTGTGTTAAACGCTAGGATTCGGGAGATTTATATGTTTACTTTTCATATCCAGCAGATGAAGCGAGCGCGTCGGCAGCTTTTGCTTGGCGTGCTGACTGCTTGCCTCGTTTTCGGAAGTGCCTGCCAGAAGAAAGAGGGCAACTTAAGTCCACAGGAAACCCTCGAGAGCTCGCTGAGTACTGCTTCCGACGAGCCGCGTTCAGCGACCACGGATCCATCTGATGCCCACATTGAAGAAGTCAGATCTTGGTCGACGACGATCTATGAGGCGCTACTTGAGATCAGAGATGGGACGGCAGGTGCGAGTTTGAGGCGCGCTTCAGCAGTTTTCTCCGTGCTTGAAGCGTGGCCAGAAGATGCCACGAAGCCCGATTTTGGGCTGCTAGCTGATCTGCTTATCCAGCGTCTTGCTGAGGAGTCAGCGGAGGATCAAGCAGTGAGAAAACAGCAATTTAAGGCTCTTATTGAAGCACTAGAGGCCTTTAATTCGGATCGAGAGGCTATGGAGGGTCTGTTTATTGATGCGGGTCGGCGGAAATTAGATTCCTATCCAAGCGAAGCCGATATCCAGGATTTCATTGACGAACTCTCTGCGGCCCTCAAGTTCAAGCCGAATACAAGTGGCGAAGCCGTTTAGCGTGTTCGACGGATTTCATACATGCGTCTTTTCTCTTATCTTACATATTATGAGAGGTTTCTTATATGGCCAATCCGATTGACCCCCAAGCCCTTGGACGTGAATCAATTTCGAAGTTGATCCGGAGATTGGCGCTGCCAGCAATTCTTGCTCAGGTGATCAATCTTCTTTACAACATTGTCGATCGGATTTTTATTGCTCGAATTCCAGAGGTCGGGGCGATCGCCCTAAGTGGGGTCGGTATCGTTATGCCGATTATTCTCATCATTTCTGCGTTCTCCTGCATTTCGAGTTATGGAGGGGCACCACTAGCATCGATGAAGCTCGGTGCTGGTCGGGACGCTGAAGCTGAGGCCTATGTCCGAGCCAATGCGGGCTTGATGCTCCTCATCGGGACTCTGTTGACTGCTGCGATCCTCTTTTTCATGGATCCGCTCCTCATCCTCTTCGCAGCAAGACCTACGAACATCAGTTACGCACGGGATTATCTCTCCATCTATGCCATCGGCAACATCTTCGTCCTCCTCACCCTCGCCCTAAATAGTTTTATCTCAGCTCAGGGTGCGGCAAAAGTTGCGATGCGGACGATTCTCATCGGGGCGATCTGCAACATTGTCCTCGATCCGATCTTCATCTTCACGTTTCAGCTCGGAGTGCGTGGTGCGGCGTTAGCCACCATCCTTTCACAATTCATAAGTTTTATCAGCGTACTGGCTTTCTTAAGTTCCACCCGCAGTCGCCTTCGACTCAGAGGATTGAGCTTAAATCCGAGATTGATTGCGAAAAGTATCGCACTCGGAGCATCGGGATTCACGATGATGGCGACTGAATCTGCTGTAGTCCTCGTTTACAATCAGTTGCTTGCAAAACAGGGGGGAGACATGCATGTAGCAACGATGGTCGTGCTCCAGTCAGTGATGCAGATTCTCTTTATTCCGATGGCAGGCTATATGGCGGGTGTTCAGCCACTTTTGAGCTATAATTTTGGGGCTCAAAAGATGGAGCGGGTTCGGGAGATTATGCGAAAGGCCATGATCTTCTACTGTAGTTACAGCGTTTCCCTAGTTCTCCTCGTCCTTCTTTTTCCAGGACTTTTTGCATCGATCTTCACGAATGATCCCGAACTTCACGCCCTTGTCGTGCGCTATTTACCCATCTTCCTCGCTGGAGCGATGATCTTTGGTTTTCAGGATACTGCCCAAATGTTTTTCGTTGGCACGGGGCGTGCGCTTCAGTCAATCTTCCTTGCTTCGTTGCGAAAGATCATCCTCCTCATTCCGTTTGCGTTCATCCTTTCTAGTTACTTCCCAGTGATCGGCGTTTATGCCGCGGAGTCATGTGCCGACTTCTTGTCGGCATCCTGCGCGGGGATCCTCTTTACCCGGGCGTATCGCCGCTTGCCAAAAGTCACGCTTATAGATGAGGTGCATGGCTGTGTTAGCAAGTGACTATCAGCTTCCTGAGAAATGCCTCGATCTCGTCGTTTTTAGCGATGCAGGTAACGATGTGGACGATCAGTTTGCACTCGTCTATCTTTTTGCTCACCGGCAGCGATTTAATCTTGAGGCCATCTATGCAGAGGCTTATGTCTGCTCCGGGCTGAACACACGCCTCGAGACGATCGAATTCTCTCATCGGACGATTGTCGAGCTCCTCGCATTGTTGGGTGTTGAGGGGGAGATTGCGGTTTTAGATGGTTCTGCCCGCACATACCAAAACGGTGATTGCGATTCACTCTCGGCGGCAGAACTCGATTTTATTCGTCGGGCGAGGGCTCACAGTCCTGAGTCTAGACTTTACGTTCTCGCAATATCGGCAGCGACGAGCTTGGCAGGGGCTCTCAGAGCTGCCCCAGATATTGCTGACTCTATCTATGTGCTCTGGGTTGGGGGAGAGAGTTTTGATTGGCCAGATAATCGATCCTATAATGCGGAAATTGATTATCCAGCGGCGCGTTGTCTACTGGATGCGCCACTCCCCCTAGTATTAATGCCTGGCTCAGGTGTTCTCGATCGCTTTTTAACGCCCTTAATTGAAATGAAAAGTGCTCTCCACTTGGATCGTGCGCTGGATCAGTATCTTTGGAAGACCAGTCTGGAGTGTGCAACGGCAAGTCCCTTTGCATCCAAGGTTCTCTACGATGTGCTTGGCGTTGCATATTTTCTGGGGCGTCCCGAATTGAAGCTGCGTTTTGAGTTGCGTCCGATTATGTTGGACAGTGGCTTCTATGCCTTTGATCATCGACGTAGTGAGCTTTTGTAT
>JAUNVS010000055.1:0-1623 GCA_030537565.1 Eubacteriales bacterium
CAAGTTGTATGCGGGGCGTACACGGGTCAATATTGACTATAATCGGTTTGATTATGTTTTTGTGTATTTGAGGTTGTTAGAAGAGATGAATCGGCGTTGTTTTGATCTTCCTGAGGCAAACGTGGGGGATCCTGAGTGGGAAAATGAGCGTCGTATTTGGTGTAATATTTTTGCGCGTGAGGTTTATGGGCGTTTTCGTGATTATTATGAGCAGCGTCCGCAAGAACTTGAGTATTTGAAATCATTGGCTCCCCAGGCTTTTGAACAAGAAACAGCTTGTTAAAAGGGTCTGGCGTGTGGATAGGTGACAACTGGGCTGACTAGTATTATTAATGCGGATCCAGATGTTATGGTAATTGTTTTGATAGAGGGGAATGGGGATGAGTTTCCTAGATTATTTCACTGATGAAGCCATGCTTTATGGTGGTAGGTACTCACCAGTTCTTGATTATTTGGGATTTGTGCATCTTCCAGCTAAGCAAGTTGCTGAGCTGATCTATTATTATCATAATGTCAGAAAATATTTTTATGGAAGAAAATATTTTTCCAAATCTAAGATGATACCTATTAAAGGTGAACTGAAAGAGAACCTATTGTTACTTGAACCGTTTGACGGGGATATAGTCAGGCGGTATGTGGTGACACAAACTGTGAATCCGCAGTGGTCTATGATTATCGGTAATGACGCTCCTCGTGGTGGTGGCGCACAAGAGATAGTGAATCGTCTTGCCAGGATTAGTAAGTGTGAGGGGTTATCGGTGCATATGGTGCGCCCGGTAGAGAATCCCGAGACAGGTTATGGTTGCTTAGCTGCGTGTGGTTTTGAATATTACCCACCTAATACCCGAGTTACGGTTGATGCTCCTTGTTTTGCTAGTGTTCAAAGTGATCATCAGAAGCCGTGGGTATTTCATATTTTGCATTCGAAAGAGTATTTTGATTTCGAGGATATTGAAGGGTATAAGGCGACGGTAATAACTGACCGGTTTAACCCCGTCAAAGCAATACGATATTGCAAATACTTCGGTCTTGATCCTTTTAATGAGCATTTTTATACTCATGAAGCCTATGTGATAAAAGGCCGGAGACGCACGAAAAATAAACCGCTTTTTGAGTTGTCGTTAGCTCAAATGCGTGAAAGACTCGGCTACCATTTGCTTGATACCCCATAAGTTTGCTGTTTTGCCCACATACAGTTTTGTGTTGCCTGAAGTGAATGTGTAAGTGGTAAGCGTTTTCTGGCTTGCTGTACTTTAGGTGGTTATGGTTCTAGTGGTGGTTGCACCACTTGGTGGTAAGGTTATCGTTACTAAAACAGTGAGAAAGAGTAAGGAAAACTGGTGTTTGTAAGAGAGCTTTGGGAGCTTCCAACTTTCAGATCTAACAGGAAATTTAGATCCGTATGTAGGTCAATCCAAGAATTCAGCGCGTTTTCAAAAGCGAAAAAGGAACATACTCATGATTATGAAGATTCAGAGTTTGTTTTTGATGTTTTAGGACAAACTACTCCTGGTAAAAATTTAGACTTTTTGGAAGAGTGTTATATACGTGAGCTAGGTGGAGAAACACTATCTGAGATTCGAGAGAATTTATCAAATTGTCGGCATCAAATGTCAGAACAGA
>JAUNVS010000055.1:1633-8302 GCA_030537565.1 Eubacteriales bacterium
TCAATGCCCAACTTCAAAAGTTATTGGGCGGCTGAGGTTATTGGTGAATAAAGGAGTTGATGATGAAACCTGGTGATTATTTCTTTGTCACGTCGAAGCGAGGTAGGAAACGTATAGCGGTTATAGTTTCTGCCAACTCAGAGTATGAAGTTTGTATTGCAGTTTTCAATGCACAGGATATTGACTTGATTAAAGAAAATGCGATTTCTCCCGATTTTGTCACCTTGACGGACACGGCATTTTTTGCCCCTACTCGGTCAACAAAATACGCTCGCTGGGTGATTGTGGGCAAGGTTGATATTGACTGTAAGCAATACTATCCAATATATAGTGTGAAAAATGGTGGGAGTTACGTATTAAGTACAGTTCCATGGGAAAATAGTAATAGTGTTCCTGAGAGTATAGCTAGTCGCTTTTATGCTCGGTTCAGCCTTAGTCCTGCTGCGGTTGAACTGATGGTTGATCAGTTAGAAGATGGTGATTTGCATCCGAAGCTTGCGGGTGCTGTGTATAGTCCTGATCGGATGGGGTATAAGGCGTTGGCGTTATTTGAGCAGTATAGTTAGTGATTTGTGAGGTTGGTAGAGATGGGTGCTTGGGGTTGGGGTCCGCTAGAAAATGATACTGCTTCGGATTTGATGTTGGATTTAGCAGAAGTTTCATCTGGGCAAGTTCACCAGATCGTAACCGGGCTGGTGGAGGGTGCATCTGGTTTTATTGATGCTAGTAGGGGTGAGGCTTTGGTGGCTTTTGCTTATTGGATCACAGAGGGCGAAGATGCTGCGTCAGTGAGCACTATTATGAGACAGAAACTGAGTGGTCTTTTAGATAGGGTTCTCGATGAGGAAGAGAGCGAGTTGGCTCAGCTTTGGTTAGTAGCTGATAAAGATGAGTATCGTGAGTGGGTTGGTAGTGTTAGGCAACTGCAAGGTAAATTGAAGTAAGCTAAGTTCGCTGTGTCATTGAAATACGCTCGATTTTTGGGTTTTTGTTGTTGGGTTATCTCTTGTATCCTCGTGGAGGCTCAGTGGTGGTCAACTTTAGCGTGTGGTTGGTACTTTTACTTGCGTGACATACTTTTGCGCGGAAGCCGTGGTTTGGAATCATGAGGGGGTGGTGGTTCGGTTGTGTATCCCTGTCTTCTTCTGGCTTCTTGGCTTTGTTCGAGTCGGTTGACTGTGTTTGTTGCTTGTAGTGTTTCCTAAACTACCTGTTAATAGCCGTTTTTATGGGTTTCTTTGTTAATGCAGTGTCTGGTTTGTATCAATACCAGCAGGTAGGTGACTGGTATTAAGCGTTTAACTAATAAAAGGATGTAGACTGTGGTATTCAGGATTATGGTGGAGTCCTTGAAAATTGGAGTAAAGTGATTTTATCTAGTCACTCTTTTCCTGGAGGTTCAACTGTTAAAGTTCATAGGTGTGAAGGTATTGCCTCAAATATTCGTTTTAAGCCAAAGCTTAAAGTAGATGGTCATGTTGGAGAGGTTCCGTGATGCTTAATTTTAAGGTTGGTAATGAATTGAGGTTGGAAGAAAGTCTTAAATTGAAGTGGCTTATCACTGTACTTGGGTGTATCCATTACAGGACTAGAATTCCTCAAAAATTACGCCACGAAACTAACCTTCTTTTTCATGAGCCTTTGGAAGATACCGTATTACTATCTTTAGATGATTTTTGTGTGACGCTTAATTCCTGTCAGAATTATGTTGGTTTGGAACGAGCTTTTAGAAGTTTTGAGGATGCTTGCGGTTTTTCTCACCTCAATGAGTTGCAGATCGAAAGCTGGGTTATTCTACATTCCCTGCGCATACATCAAAATAATCAAGAATTATTAGATTCGATTAGCAATTATTGGGAATTATTGCACGAATCTAGCTATCTGAGAGATGTTGATGCTGGAATAAAGAACATGATTATGAGCTTTGCATACCAGGGTGGGGATGATTCGTATCTATCGCACGAAGAGTTATTGCATATGTATCGCGGTTTTTTCAAAGAATATTCCACACAATTACGCCTTTTTAAAGAAAAGTATCTCCTACCATCAATACGGAAGACATGGGTTATTGATTTTATACAATAATTTGCTGCATTTGGCTTCGGCTTTTTAGCCTCGGGACACGAGTTGCGATATCAGCTCCTGAAGCTGTCTTTCCAACTGGTTTTCCACCAGGTTCTCACAGAACAGCGAACGCTTTATTGGCACATTCAGATGAGATGACAACTACTCCAAAGAAAATCTCTTATCGATACTCGCTAGAAAATCATCCACATTTTCAGGCCGCCATGGATGCCAAACCCAAGGAGTAGGAATATCACAAGAAAGCTTTCTTAACTGGGAATCAATTTCCCGTGAATCCAATTGGTGCATTCCCAGCATATCTTCAAGAATACGTGAAAGTGAATCCGCTGACATGAAGCGAATCATTTCTTGCTTCTGCGAGTTAAATAGTTCTACTTCGTATCTCTGCCAGGGCTCCTTGTTGAAAAATAAGAGCTTTATTGTCCCAATGAAACCTTTTTCATCTTCACGGAGCACACGTTTATAAATCTGCCTAATACGTAGATAATCCCACGTAGGCAACACTTCCGCAATTTCAGGGTTGCGGGTCGTATTGATATACATCATATCCTTTCACCTGTTCGCGTTCCATATTATAGAACTCGGAATGCAGACTGTTCACGAATCCTTTGATGGGAGTAAAATCATTATATATTGGGTTAAAAATGATTCTTACATGCTGGTTGATGATTTTAAGGTCAAGGATTGAGAATGACGATTACTAAATACGCATTTAGTGAAGATCATATATGGAGATGGTCCGATTGCTCTTTTGTTAGTGAAGATCTTGGTGAATCTGATTGTCTTGAGCTTGGGAGTGATTCTTTCGTTCTCAATCCATCAGACCCAGGTCTCTATGATGGTTTAGATGTACGTTGGACTCTTCATCAAATGCAAGTATCTTCGTCACGTATAGCATCGCAATTTGTCTTAGATGATGAAAATAGCTTCTTAATAGCATTAGAGATTCATTCTGATGATATAGAGGCATATCGTCTGTATTATCCCAATAATCTAGATTTGCGAGTTATTAGACATTCGCACTCTGAGCCAATACACATTCCACCTCAGTGGGTTATCGGGAAGAGTTCGTCGGGATCATTGTTTTTATGTTCAAGAACTCTTTTCCCAGATATTGATAATTTGTTTCTTGGCTTGGAAGGGGACAAGCAGTATGTAGATAAGATCTTCAATATTAGTATTGCAACATTGCTTGATATAGAGTCTGGTGGAATTTCTGCCTGTTATAGACCCGAGGTGAAAAAAGGATTATCTCAGTTTGAGTCTATCCAGGACAGTAAGGTTTATGGCGTGATTTTTAGACAGGTGGGGGTGGATATTGCTATCGGTACTCGGGAATTTCCTACGGAAAGTATAGATGTAAATCCCTGTTGTTTTCCCGTCGGAGGAAATTGGTTTGTATCATTGCGAAAATTTATAAGTATTGATTTTCCCAGTCATGAGCCTCGAAAGGAAGCTCAGTGCATTTTAGGTGTGGAACTAATGGCTGCTTTGGGGTGGGATTTTTACGCTTTGTGGGATACGAGTAGTTATATTCGGCAATATTGCACTGCGATTGACGATAAACGTTTTGATTTTTCCGGCTCTAGAAATTCGTCAGCCGTTCAGCGGCATCCAGATGAAATTATTGTATCTTGCCTAATTAATAATAGTGCTCCCTGCAATGTAGTTGAAGCATCATTGATAGGCGTGCTGTTTAAGAAAGATAACAGCTTTATTATTGTTAGATACCATGATGAAATTAAGGCAGTTCCTCTATCAAATAGCAATGAATTTTTTGCACCTTTGCCTACCAGCTGGGTAGTGGTCAATCTTGTAAAAAGCGATGACGAGCACAAATTTTTATTCGTTGGAGAACTATTCCTCCTCAAGAATATCGAATTATATCTAACGGAATGTGATGTAGCCTGATTCGAGGGGCAGATGGATTTAGGCGCGCCCGGGCTATCTGCAGTTTTTCTTGATTCCATGTTCAAGCATAGTAGGAGGTCTGGCGTGTGGATAGGTGACAACTGGGCTGGCTAGTATTATTAATAAGAATCTAGAAAGACAACCAAATCTCTACCAGTTACGACCATCAGAGGTCCCATCACGGCTTCCCAGCCGGCGTCCCTTATCTGCGTCGGAATGTTTTTGGTTCTTCTCTTCCAGTTTCTTTCGTCTTTCAAGCTCATCTTTATCAACGGGTTCTTCTGAAGGCTCTGTTTTGTCTTTCTCGTCCCCATTATTTTTCGAATCGTTCTTATCCTGATCCTTATTTTTACTATCGGAATCCTTTGACGGATCGTCATCTTTCTTTTCTTTGTTATCTTTATTATCCTTTTGGTCCGACTTGTCTTTATCAGAGTTTTGCTCTGCTTTGTCTTTCAACTCGTCATGGCGTTCTTGAGCTTCTTTCGACTTCTTATCAGGCTTACCTTGTGAAGGTTTCTGATTCAACAAATCATCCAGAGGATCCACTTTTGAGCCCTTTGCACAAGGCTGTAATAACTCAGCAGCTTCAGCATAAATTTCACCTGCAGCACCACTATCACCAGAGTTCTTGGCGGCCTCAGCTTTCGCATTTAACACTTCAGATAGATTTAAAATCACAGCGCATCGCGCCGATGCCGCATCAATATAACCCTCTGAATCCTGATACGGCATAGGTACTTTCTCTAATGCTGAGCGCAATTCTTTCTCGGCTTCAGCCCACATCTGTTTACCCGCAAAAACAGTACCGATATTATAGTCTTGACGCCAAGGCTCAACCCAAGGCGCAAGTTCTCTTTGACGCTCAAATGCTGACTGAGCTGCATCTAAGTCACCATCTTGTTCCCAGCTTGCCGCAACAAAAGACCAGATCCATAACGCGGTTAACAATATTCCACAAATCAGAATCACCGTTGCAACCGGGTAACCAAACCACAGGGGAAGCTTCGAGTGGCGACGTACAGCACCAGCGGGTTGCTTCCGTCTTTGCGGCCGCTTCACTTTAGCTCGTGATTCGGGCTTAGTTTTTAAAGACATGTGCCCTCCTCATTCGCCGATACAAATTAACATATGCTGCCGCTTCAAAAATCACAAGAATAGCCAGGACGATAACCAGCGGCCAGACAAAATCGCGATACTCCATCACGGGTTGTTCCTGAAGGATCTGACGATCACCAGATTCAAGATCACCAATAATCTTCTTCATTGATCTACCGGCATTTTGATCATAAAACGGCAGACCAAGCTCGCCGGCAAGATCCTTCAGTCGTTTTGGGTCAGCCTTCGAGATAGCTGGCTGGTCAGTATCCGGATCCAGAATAAATTTAGTCTCTTCTGCGGACCCGCCATCAGCATCGTCCTCCAAAGCAAATTGATCCTGGTAGGGCATACGTGCCCCAGATTCGGTTCCATACTGAAATACCGCACCACCGGAAAGAAATGGTGCAATTTCATCCCAGTGTGGTTGCTCGCGCAACGTCTTTGGATCGACGGTGCGTTCACCGTCAGAAAAGACAAAAAGAAGACGTTTTCCGTGGATATTCCTTTTGCTGGAGTTCTGCAAAGATTTCAATAACTTTCCAAATGCGCGATCCAGTGAAGAACCGGCCGACGTTGCTGTGTCTTCAACATTTTTATGCTGAATCCAGCGCTCCACTGCACGATTATCCGAGGTCAAAGGAATATCAACATGGGAAATACGCTCGGTAGTAATAACGGAATATCGAACCGAACCTGCGACACCGATAAGTTCCAAAATATCCTTGCGAACACCGTCAATACGCGGAACTGCACCCCATTTTTTCGCAGATTTATCGCTTGGGGCCTCTTCACCTAAAGGCACACCGGGGCCACCGTAGTCTAGCGCACCCATTGAACCGGTCGTATCAACAAGAAGATACACTTCTGTTGAGCTAACTTCAGTGGTGCTTTCTTTCCCAATCTGTGGGGTAACAGCTATAAGTGTGCAGGTCACAATAAGTCCAAGATGTCGCACAAACTGCCAATGAACTCTGCGATAAGCGGATGTAGCGGCACCGCGCACGCGAAGTCGTTTGCGGCGCGTCCTCCACGTCATCACCACAATTAAAGTAAATCCAATAAACCACAAAGTGATTAATGCGCCGGGAAGTGAAAATCCAAAAGTCATTGGCGGCTCACCCCCGCAAAAATTATAATGGCGCTCACCACGAAGAAAAGAGCCGCGATATAGGGTTGATTGGCGTCACGTTCAGTTGTGATAACCCTGCCTTTACCTTGGGTTGCTCCACGGGAATTAATGTCATCTAAAATCTCGTCTACGGAATTGCTGTCACTTACTTCAAAAAGCTTTCCGCCAGTAGATTCAACTGCCTTGCGGAACTCGTCTTCCTGCTGCTTCGCTTCAGATTCGCTGTAGGCATCCCAGGATCCAAAAGAATCGTGGTAGTAGATACCAAAAACCGTGACATTGCGTGATTTTGCAAGTTCAATAGCCTTTGGTAAATCGTAAATTGATTCACCCTGAGGCTCATTATCAGTTGCAACAATCATCCATCGTGCGCGACCGTCATCATGGTCGGGAAAACTCAGCGCACACGAGGCCACACCATCACCGACAAGCGATGAACCTTC